>JAYUHO010000222.1:0-1663 GCA_043766915.1 Cypionkella sp. | reverse complement strand
CTTAGATTTTTCATCGCAAATCCGGCAGCGGCAAGCTTTTTGACTGCAGCTTCAGCAGCGGCATGGTTGTCATAAATGGCTATGACAGCGTCGGTTGTATGCATCTGATGTTCCTCGTTGTGCTATTGCATGTGATAACGGTCTGGCAGCCCTGGGCGTTCCGGAATGGGCAGCTTCGGAAACTACGCAGTGCCGTGTGAATACCTGCCTGGCCAATGGTTACGGCACCAGCACGGCCGCACCTTCAAATTTCCCGCCGCGCATATCCGCCAGTGCCTCATTCGCCTGTGTCAGCGGATAAACCCTTGTCGTGGTGACAATGCCCATCTTCGGAACCAGCGACAGGAAATCTAGCCCATCTTGCCGGGTCAGATTGGCGACGGAGAGCAGTTCGCGCTCCTCCCACAGCAGGCTGTAGGGAAAGCGCGGGATATCGCTCATGTGGATACCTGCGCAAACCACCCGGCCACCCTTACGCACTGCCTTCAGCGCCAGCGGCACAAGTTCGCCAACAGTGGCAAAAATGATGGCCGCATCCAGCTGTTCGGGCGGCATTTCATCCGAGCCCCCGGCCCATGCCGCACCAAGGCTGCGCGCAAAAGCTTGTACCGCAAAGTCACCGGGGCGGGTGAAGGCGAAGACCGTCCGCCCTTGAAACTTTGCCACCTGGGCAAGAATGTGGGCTGCCGCCCCAAACCCGTACAATCCTAGTTTCCTGCCTTCGCCCGCAATGCCAAGAGCGCGCCAGCCGATAAGCCCGGCACAGAGCAAAGGCGCCAAGGCAACCTCGCTGCCGCTCTCCCCCAAAGGAAAAGCAAACCGCGCGTCTGCGATAGCGGATGAGGCAAACCCGCCATCGCAGGTGTAGCCAGTGAACAAAGGTGCATCGCAGAGGTTTTCGCGGTGCATGGCGCAATAGGGGCAAATGCCGCAGGTATGGCCGAGCCATGGAATGCCGACCCGCTGGCCGATTTTCAGCCCATCAACCCCCGCGCCCAATACATCAATCCGGCCAACAATTTCATGGCCGGGGATGATTGGCACCTTTGGGCGCGGCAATTCTCCATCGACGACATGCAGATCGGTGCGGCAGACGCCGCAGGCCGATATTTTCAGGCGTATCTGCCCAGGCCCCGGCTGACGATCCGGCAGCTGCGTCCATTGCAGCGGCGAACCGATTTTGTTGAGCACCATCGCGTGCATCACAGTTTCCTTGCAAGCTGGAGCCAATTGCGGCGATGTGCCCTTCCTCACATGATCGGGTAGCCAAGCGCATAGTATGAGGCGAAGTTTTCGTCGTAGGCGCTGTCAACCGTCATGCTGCGATGGAAGGGCGGGCTGCCCTTAACCTGGCCGCGACTGATGTTGAGACGGATCTGCCGCCCGGCCCAGTCTATTTCCAGGACAGACCGGGGGGAAATAAGAACCAGTTCGCCCGGCCACCAGTTGCGGGTATCGACGCAGATATACCGGATTTTCCAGTCTGCATCATTGACCAGAAACTCCGTCGCATGGCCAATCTCTCCATCGGTGGCGTGCATGTGATAGCCGGTGATGGCCGAAACGCTGCGCAGATGCGCATCACCCCGCTCTTCCTGAACTATCGTGTCATTGGCCATCAGTTGCTCACGCCTTCCATCCCCACCCGATGGCCTCATGAACG
>JAYUHO010000221.1:0-12136 GCA_043766915.1 Cypionkella sp. | reverse complement strand
CCCCGATACCAGCCCGCGCGGCCCGGGCGTTGCAAATAACGACGCCTATGATCTGGGGCAAGGTGCGGGATTCTACATCAATGCCACCCAAGCGCCCTGGAGCAAGCAGTTTCGGATGTGGGACTATGTGACGGATGACTTGCCAAAGGTGATTTTCAACGCGTTCCCGCTGGCCAAACAAGCGCAGTCTATCACCGGCCATTCCATGGGCGGACATGGCGCGCTGACCATGGCGATGTCCTTTCCGGGCAGATTCCGGTCAGTGTCGGCCTTTGCCCCGATCTGCAACCCCATGGCCAGCGATTGGGGGATTAAACAGTTCACCGCCTATCTCGGCCCTGATCAGGCGACCTGGGCGGCGCATGATGCAACAGTGCTGATGAAAAAGCGCGGCTTTGACGGGCCGATACTGATTGATCAGGGCACGTCGGATCAGTTCATCGACCTGCTGCGCCCCGAAGCGTTGGCCGAAGCTATGGCCGCGCGCCGGCAAGGCGGATCGGTTCGGATGCAAAAGGGGTATGATCATTCCTACTTTTTTGTCAGCACCTTTATGGAAGAGCATATCGCCTTTCACGCGGGCGCGCTGCACGCATAGGTTGCCATTTTCTTGCCATGAGGATGGTTCAGGCTACCTATGGGTTGTAAGAGCAGGAGTGGTCTGATGGTGCGGTTGTTAGCAATGGTTCTGGGTTTGACGGTAATGGCAACGGGGGGGCAAGCCTCGCCCAACCGCGCGTTGGAACAGCAGGTTCTGGAATTGATCAACCAGCAGCGCGCGCAGGGGGGATGCAAACCTTTGGTGATGCAAAGCCAGCTAAATGCCGCTGCCCAAGGCCATGCAAATGCGATGGCCGTAAAGAATTTCTTTGGCCACTCCGGGAAAGGCGGGAAAAAGTTCAGCGCCCGGATCAAGGCGCAGGGGTATCGCGGGCGGAAATTTGCGGAAAACATCGCGGCGGGCTATGCATCGCCTGAAAAGGTGGTTGCGATCTGGATGAACAGCCGCGGGCACCGCGTCAACATCATGAACTGCGCTTATACTGAAACGGGGATTGCCCTTGCCTATCAAGAAGATGATGCGCCCCTGTCTGGCAATGACTACGCGCTGCGGTATTACTGGGTGCAGGATTTTGCCAGACCGTAACTGGGCGCCTGAACGGTTGGGGCGTTGATGCCGAAGGGCCGGATTTTCATTGATGCAGATGCCTGCCCGGTGAAAACCGAGGCGGAGCGGGTCGCCACGCGGCATGGGATGAGTATGATTCTGGTGTCGAATGGCGGTATTCGTCCTTCGGCGAACCCGCTGGTCAGTTCGGTCTTTGTGGCCGATGGCCCGGATGAGGCCGATAAGTGGATCGCCGAACACTGCGGCGCTGGTGACGTTGTGGTGACAGGGGATATCCCGT
This sequence comes from Cypionkella sp., assembly GCA_043766915.1. Classification (GTDB taxonomy): domain Bacteria; phylum Pseudomonadota; class Alphaproteobacteria; order Rhodobacterales; family Rhodobacteraceae; genus JANNAT01. Next base: position 10,727 of record JAYUHO010000221.1, on the reverse strand, counting down.
TGGCGGCCAGATGCGTGGCCGCAGGCGCGCGCGTGGTCAAGCATGATGGCGCTGAATTGACCGGGGCGAATATCGGCAACGTTCTGGCCACCCGCGATTTGATGACTGATCTGCGCAGCGCCGATCCGTTTCGTATGGGCGGCGGGCGGCCCTATTCCAAGGCAGACCGATCGCGGTTCCTTGAGGTTTTGGAACGGGTTGTGCGGGCTGCAGCATTGGATCGGTAGCAACCGTCTTCCGTATTCGCCTCGTCAGATTTGCGGCCAACCGGGGGGAACAACAAGGGTGCGCCTGAAGGCACATCTTCCGCATTACGCAAGCAGTCTTGTCGAACTGATGCCTATGATTTTGGCCGTCACAATCTGCCCTTCGGGTTGATCCGCGCCAAAATCCACCTCGGTGAACTGTTCTGTGCGGCCCATACGTGGGCTTTCCATCAGCACGCGGTGGGTTACGCCCAGTTGCGATGACAGATGCTGCACCAATGCCACATCCCCGGCGCGGCGCAACCGCGCAGCCCGGTCTTTTATCACCGCCCCATTGACCATCGGCATCCGCGCGGCCGGCGTGCCTTTGCGGGCCGAGAACGGAAACACATGCAGAAACGTCAACCCGCAGTCTTCAACCAGCCGAAGCGATTGATCGAACATCGCCTCCGTCTCGGTCGGGAAACCCGCGATGATATCGGCCCCGAACACCATATCGGGGCGCAGGCGGCGCGCGTCGTCACAAAACCGGATCGCGTCATCGCGCAGATGCCGCCGCTTCATGCGTTTCAGGATCATATCATCGCCCGCCTGCAACGACAGATGCAGATGGGGCATCAGACGCTGCTCGGCTGCGATTGCACCCATCAGCGCGTCATCGGCCTCGATGCTGTCAATCGAACTGATCCGCAGCCTTGCCAGATCGGGCACCAGCCGCAGAATGCGCATCACAAGATCGCCCAGCCGGGGCAGTCCCGGCAGGTCTGCGCCCCAGGATGTCAGATCAACCCCCGTCAGCACCACCTCACGGAAACCCTTATCCACCAGCCGTTTGATCTGATCCACCACCACGCCCGCAGGCACCGAGCGCGAATTGCCGCGACCGTAAGGGATGATGCAAAAGGTGCAGCGGTGATCACAGCCGTTTTGCACCTGAACATAGGCACGGTGGCGGCCAAAGCCGTCAATCAGGTGCCCCGCTGTTTCGCGCACTGACATGATGTCATCAACCTGCACCCGCTCGGTTGCGCCAATCAGATCGGGCACGGCCAATCCGGCCCAGGTAGAGGCCTGCATCTTTTCGGTATTGCCGATCACGCGGGAAACTTCGGGCATCGCGGCAAAGGTTTCTGGTTCGGTCTGTGCTGCACAACCCGTCACGATAATCGTGGCCGCAGGGTTTTCCCGGGCAAGGCGACGGATTTCCTGCTTGGCCTTGCGCACCGCCTCTGCCGTTACCGCGCAAGTGTTCACCACCACCGCATCAGCGATCCCGGCGGCGGCGGCCAGTTCTTTCATTGCTTCGGTTTCATAGGCGTTCAGCCGACAGCCCAGCGTCGCAAAGATCGGTGCGTTCATTGATGTTCGGCCAGATAGGCAGCCGACAGATGGCCGTCAAACACATGCACCACGGGCCCGGTCAGCCACACCCCATCATCACGCCAATCCACCGACAATGTGCCACCATCCATCACCAGATCAACCTGCCGCCCTGTCAGCCCCCGCAGATGTGCTGCCACCGCCGTCGCACAGGCCCCTGACCCACAGGCAAGGGTGATCCCCGCCCCCCGCTCCCACACCCGCATGCGCAAAGTGTTGGGGGCAATCAGGCTGGCAAATTCCACATTGGTGCGGTGGGGGTAAAGCGGGTCATGTTCATAGACCGGGCCAAGCGTGGCCAGATCAACCGCATCGGCATCAGGCACAAACATCACGCAATGCGGATTGCCCATCCCAACCGCCACCGGATCGCGCGCCAATGGCAGATGCAGCACATCCACATCATACGCCAATGGCACCTGATCCCAGTCGCGTTGAGGAGGGCCCATATTCACCGACACCCGGCCATCCGCCCCCCGCACCGCCCGCAAGCCACCGCGTGCGGTGGTCAGCGTTATCATATCTTTGCCCAACTCGCGCATAACATAATCACTGACGCAGCGGGTGGCATTGCCGCAGGCCCCCGCGCGGCTGCCGTCGTTGTTCCAGAAATCCAAGGCAAAATCGGCTTCTTTGGCATCGCGTATTTCGGCCAATTGATCAAATCCCACACCGCGGTTCCGATCGCCCAGCGCCTGTGCAAGTGCTGCCGTCACGACCGCCCCGCGCCCGCGCGAATCGATGACAATGAAATCATTGCCCGCTCCATGCATCTTCATGAAGCCAATACCAGAATTGCCCAACGCTGCGTCCATGCGCGCCATATACGCCGCATCGCAGCTTTTTGCCAGAGGCCGACGTTTTGCCCTTGACCCTAGGGGCCGAACTTCCTAATCACCGCGACAATTGTGGGCCGGTAGCTCAGCTGGTAGAGCAACTGACTTTTAATCAGTAGGTCTCGGGTTCGGATCCCGACCGGCTCACCATTACATCGACGGGCCTTGCTGGCAACAGCAGGGCCTGTTGTGTTTTAGGGCGTTGGCGCGCGGTAATTTCCTTTTGTGGCCGGTCTGCTGCAGTACCATCGCCGGGGGTTTTACACCCCCTGGCAGCAGTCGCAGGCGATTGCCGCCTCCCCCGTGAAGGTATTTGGACCAAAGTGAAAAATTTTAGTTAAATTGAAATGTTCCTGTGGGTTTCAGGACTTTTGCTAGGCCACACCCACGATTTGAGCGGGAGCGTTGGCATGAACACCAAAATCCAAAGGCCAGCGGATCAGCAAAATCGCGGGGTTCAGGCCGGGGCGTTGGTGGCAAAGCGCTTCTAACCCAGCCATATCGCAGCTTAACACCCGTTCTTGCGCGGTTTGGGCGCGCGACACGACTTGCACTGCGGCCTCTGCCAGCCAGCCTGCCCCCAATCAACCCCCGCATGATCGCCCCTGATTGCGCCACGCCCATATCGCAAGCCAAAGTCGTGCCCGGTTGTGCGGCGGCTGTCCAATCCTGCGCGCCGTCATGGCGCAGATGGCCCGTGGCAAGGATCAGCCGTTCGGTCAGGCCGCGTTCGGTCAGGAAAGTCCGCGCCGAAGCCGCTGCCGCACAGGCCGCAGTACCCCCGGGCACGATATCCCACGCGACGCCTGCCGCGTCGCACGCCGCCGCCTCTTCCGCGCCGCGCCCGAATACCCCCGGATCGCCGCATTTCAGCCGCACGACCTGTTGACCGCGCAGCGCCGCCCGCACGATCAACTGGTTGATTTCATGTTGCGGCACGGCATGGCATCCGGGCGCTTTGCCGACGAACACCTTTGCCGCGCCCCGCCGCACGTGATGCAATAAGGCCGGATCGGCCAACCGGTCATAATACACAACATCCGCCTGTTGCAGCTTCTGCAGTCCGCGCATCGTGATCAGATCGGCCGATCCCGGACCTGCGCCGACCAGACTGACATGGCCCTTGACGGCGCAGAGTTTGCTGGCTGGTCGCGCCCGATTTTGTGGCGCTGGCCTGCCAAGCATGTCGCGGATCGTGCTATAGAGATCGGGCCGCGTGACACTGGTCATTCGGCCGCCTCTTTCATGCGATATCTGGTCAGCAATGCGTTCAATTCGGGCCTGCACGATCCGCAGGAGGTGCCTGCCCCAAGGACTTGGCCCAAGGCTGCGACAGTGCCGGCGCGACCCGTTTCAATCGCCGCACGGATGGTGTTCCCGCCCACGTTCAGGCAGGCACATATCGTTGCCCCCGGATCGGGCATATCTGCACTGGGACGGCCTGCGAGGGGGTGGGCTGCAGTCTGCGCCGCAAGCAGCCCGGCCACATGCGCCCGCGACACTGCCACGGGGTCTGGCCCGGCAAACAGCGCGGCCTCCAATTTATTGTCACGGTGAAACGCAACCCGCGCCGTGCCGCGTTGGCGGTCGATCACGGTGGCGGCCATCGCATCTGGCAGGCCGAACAACACCCGCGCATAGTCCACCCAATCGGCAACCGCGTCGCGACCGGCAAGTTCGACCCGCCAGCCGCCCGCACAGCGCGCCCGCGCCCAATACTCGGCCACTGGAGTAAGATCGCCCGCCACCACCGCAAATCCATACCACGCAGCGGCGTACCGGGTAACGTTCACCGCCGCCGCCTTGCTGTCTGGCTGGCCCGAAATGAGGTCAACCACGCCGGGCACCAAACTGTCTATCCGCGCAGCAGCGGCGTTTTGCGCCGTCCAATGCATGGGCGCGAATACCTGCCCTGGGGCTACCGCATCACTGATCCAAGCCCGCAAAATCGCATTGCCATATTGGTTGCGCGCCTGCACCAACTCATCCGGGCCGATCCCAAGGCGCGTGGCGTCGTTTGGATGGATTTCCAGAAAAGGTTCGGCCAGATGCTGCGACAGGCGCGGGGATTTGGCAGACCGGGTCATCGTGTGCCATTGATCCCGGATGCGGCCCGTGTTCAGCCGGAACGGGTGGTCGGATGTGGTGGCCTGCAGCGATCGGGGTGAGATAGCCTGCATCCGCGCGCGGCCATCCTTGGTATGAAACCGCCCATCGCCAAAGAACCGCCCGCCACGTTTTCGCGCGTTCTGAGGCCATGTGAAGGGGATCAGCCCGGCATAATCCGCCTCCGCCACCCCGGCATAGTCCGAGATGTCAAAATCGCTGCCCATCGCCCCCGCCACGCCCGACAGGGCCGCATATTCCCGAAACACCGCCGCCGGGGTTTCCCAGCCAAAGGCATCGCCCCACCCCATCCGCTTTGCCACATCCGCCAGTATCCGCCAATCGGCACGCGCATCGCCCGGCGCCGGCAATACCGCGCGTTGACGGCTGATGGTGCGGTCGGAATTGGTCACGGTGCCGTCTTTTTCCGCCCAAGCGGTGGCGGGCAACAGTACATGCGCACAGGCTGCGGTATCGGTGTGATCGGTGATGTCAGACACCACCACAAACGGGCAGGCCAGTAAGGCCGCGCGCACTGCATCGGCATCGGGCATCGACACCACGGGGTTGGTATGAATGATCCAGATCGCCTTGATCCGTCCATCCGCCACGGCGCGGAACATATCCACGGCCTTCAGCCCCGGTTTGGCGGCAATCCTGGGGGATGCCCAAAACCCCTGCACGGCTGCGCGGTGATTGGCGTTCCCCAACTCCAAATGGCAGGCCAGCATGGTGGCCAGCCCGCCCACCTCGCGCCCGCCCATTGCATTGGGTTGTCCCGTCACAGAAAACGGCCCCATGCCCGGATGCCCGATCCGCCCGGTGGCGAGATGGCAGTTCAGGATTGCATTCACCTTATCCGTGCCATTGGCCGATTGGTTAACGCCTTGGGAATAAACGGTGACGACCTTTTTTGTCGCAACCCAGAGGTCAGTAAACCGCGCCAAGTTTACTGCAGAAATCCCGTGCCCTGTTGATCCACTTCCACGCGCCGCAGCAACCGCCGCAGCAAACCCTGTGACGTGATCCGCTATAAACGCCGCATCAACCGCGCCTCGATCGGCCAATCCCACCAAAAGCGCGTTGAACAGGGCCACATCGCCTCCCGGTGCAATGGCCAAGTGCAGATCGGCCAGATCGCAGGTGGCGGTGCGGCGCGGGTCAATCACCACCACCTGCATTTCGGGGCGCGCCGCTTTGGCCGCAGCCAGCCGCTGATACAAAACCGGATGACACCAGGCCAGATTCGATCCGGTCAACACCACCAGATCGGCCAGTTCCAGATCATCATATAGCCCCGGCACGGTATCAGACCCAAAAGCCCGCACATGCCCTGCCACACTGGACGCCATACACAGCCGCGAGTTGGTGTCGATGTTGGCCGTGCCGATAAAGCCCTTCATCAATTTGTTTGCCACGTAATAATCTTCGGTCAGCAATTGACCCGAGACATAGAACGCCACGGCCTCGGGACCGTGTTCAGTAATGACCGATCTGAACCGATCCGCGACAGCGCCCAACGCGGTGTCCCAATCCACCGTTTGCCCATTCACACGCGGTGCCAGCAGCCGCCCCTCAAGTCCCACTGTTTCACCCAGTGCCGCGCCTTTGGAACAGAGCCGCCCCTTGTTCGCCGGATGATCAGGATCACCGTGAACGCCTATGCCCCCCGCACCGTCGGGGGTAAGCAACACTCCGCACCCCACTCCACAATAGGGGCAAGTGCTGCGGATCATGCGGCAACCCTGCGGGACAACCGGCTGGCATCCAGCAAGATACGCCCGCCTTCCACCCGCGCCGGATAGCTTGCCACCGCCCCTGCATCTGCCCCCTGTGCCAGCCCGGTTTCCAGACTGAACACCCAGGCATGCAGCGGGCAGGTTACTGACGCGCCATGCACAATGCCTTCGGATAACGGCCCGCCTTTGTGGGGGCAGCGATCATCAATGGCAAAGACCTGATCATCCGCAGTACGAAACACTGCAACACAGCCATGCGCCGTTTTCACCACCCGAGCGCCCTGAGGCGCTATGTCGTCCAACGCACCGATGTCGATCCAATTGCCCGAAGCCCAACTCATTCTGCGGCCTCCAGCGTAAGATCCGCCATTGGCTGCCACTGCGCGCGCTGATCGGGTCTGGCCAGTTCCGCCCACGGATCAACCTGATAAACTGATTGGCTGACCATGAACCGATCATAGAGCGCCCGGCGATTGGCCGGGTCTTCAACTTGGGCGCGGCACCAATCCAAGCCGACGCGCGCCACCCATTTGTAAATCCGGTGCAGATACCGCGAATTTTCGCGGTAAAGCTGGATGAAGGCGGCGATCACCTCCATCGTTTCTTCTTCGGTTTTGGCCTTATAGAGAAACTCGGTTTCCCGAACATCCATACCCGCAGCCCCCGCAACGCTGATCTCATAGCCGCTGTCGACGCAGACCACGCCGATATCCTTGCAGGTGGCTTCGGCACAGTTGCGCGGGCAACCTGACACGCCCAGTTTCACCTTGGCCGGTGCCCAAGACCCCCACAATAGCCGTTCCAGCTTGATGCCCAGCCCGGTGGAATCCTGCGTGCCAAACCGGCAAAATTCGGTTCCGACACAGGTTTTCACCGTGCGCAGACCCTTGGAGTAGGCGTGACCCGATACCATACCCGCCGCGTTCAGATCGGCCCACATCGCGGGCAGATCGTCTTTCTTGACGCCCAGAAGATCAATCCGCTGCCCGCCCGTCACCTTGACCATCGGCACGTTGTATTTATCCGCCGCATCGGCAATCGCGCGCAATTCGGACGGCGTTGTAACGCCCCCCCACATGCGCGGCACAACGGAATAGGTGCCGTCTTTCTGGATATTAGCGTGGTTGCGTTCGTTGACAAACCGGCTTTGACGGTCGTCTTTATACTCCAGCGGCCAGTCGGCGATCAGATAGTAATTCAACGCGGGGCGGCAAGACGCACAACCGCCAACCGATTTCCAACCCAGTTCCTGCATCACCGCCGGAATGGATTTCAACGCCTGCGACTTGATCAGCCGACGCACGTCTTCATGCGCGTGATCGGTGCATTTGCACATCGGCTGATTGGTCGGCAGCACAAACGCATCGCCAAGCGTTACCGCCAGAACCTGTTCCACCAATCCGGTGCAGGTGCCACAAGACCCGCTGGCTTTGGTCTGGCTGCGCACCATGTCCAGCGTGGCCGCACCGCCAATGATCGCATCCACGATCTTACCCTTACAAACGCCGTTACAGCCACAAATTTCCGCATCACGCGGCAAGGCTGCAACGGCTGCCAGCGGGTCCGATGGCGCACCCCCTTGATAGGCGGGGCCGAAGATCAGAGTTTCCCGCATGGGCGTGATATCTGTGCCGTCTTTGATCAGGCCAAAGAACCAATTGCCATCGGCGGTGTCGCCATACAGCACCGCGCCAACCAGATGATCACCGTCAATCACCAGCCGTTTGTAAACCCCACGTGCCGGGTCGCGGAACACGATATCCTCGCGCCCCGGACTATCGGCGAAGTCGCCCGCACTGAACAGATCACAACCAGTCACCTTCAGCTTGGTTGCGGTTTGCACGGGACGAAAGGCGTCGTCTTGGCCCAACAAGGCCCGCGCCAGAACTTTGGCCTGATCGTACAAGGGCGCCACCAGCCCGAACAATTGTTTATTATGTTCAACGCATTCGCCCACCGCATAGATGGCGGGATCACTGGTCTGCATCTGATCGTTCACGGTGATGCCGCGCCCGATATCCAGATGGGCATCGGTGGCAAGGCGCACTTCCGGGCGAATTCCCACGGCCATGCACACCAGATCGGCATCGTAAACCGTGCCGTCTTCCAGCAGCACTGCCTCAACCCGATCATGGCCCAGCAATGCCTTGGTGGCCCCCTTGCAGTGAATTTTCATTCCCCGTGCCTCCAGCGATTTTTGCAGCAAATAACCTGCAGCGGGGTCCAACTGGCGTTCCATCAGATGGCCCATGATGTGGATCACGGTCACCTGACAGCCGCGGGCTTGCATCCCCGCCGCCGCCTCAAGCCCCAGCAAACCGCCACCGATCACCACTGCCTTTGCACCGGGTTTGGCAGCCGCAATCATCGCATTGGTGTCTTCCAGATCGCGGTAGGTCACCACGCCGGGCAATTCCTTACCCGCCACTGGAATGATAAACGGGGCCGATCCTGTCGCAATGATCAGCTGATCATAGGGGGTTTCAATACCGCCCGCGATGACCACTCGGCGGTCACGGTCAATCTTGGTGAGATGCACTCCGAACCGGGTTTTCACCCCCCGCGCGGCATACCAAGCATCATCATGGGTGATGATATCGTCATAGGTTTTTTCGCCCGACAGCACCGGCGACAACATGATGCGATTGTAATTTCCCCGCGCTTCGGCGTTGAACAGGGTGATGTCAAAGGCATCGGGTGCGGCATCCGTCAGATGTTCCAACACCCGGCCCGACGCCATGCCCGCGCCAATGATGACAAGTCTTTGGGTCATAGACGACCTCCGGTTAACGGCTTGTTGACCATCACCGCCATAGGTTGGCGGGCATGGAGTTTGAGTGGGATGAAGGAAAGGATGCGGCCAACCACGCGAAACATGGGGTTTCGCTGGGGGATGTGGTGTTGTTGGATTGGACGGCTGTTCTTGATGAGATTGATGTGAGAACTGACTATAATGAACTTCGATTTCGATCTCTTATTCCGATGAGTGGCAGAGTCTATTTTTGCGCCTATACTATCCGAAATGGCGTACATCGTATAATATCCTTGCGAAAGGCGAACGCTCGAGAGGTGATGCGTTATGAACAAACTAAAACCTGAGCCTGAATACGGGACACCTGACGATGAAAACCCGGAATGGACGGATGAAGATTTCACTTGGGCTGTAAGATCAAAGGATTTTGCTAACCATACAGAGTCACTTGCGTTCTTGATCCGCCGTTTGGAAATCCTGCGGGCGGCCGAAGCACTTGGCATACCAAAAGACACATTTCTGCCTTTCGCTCCCACCAAACCCGGCTTTGAAGAACGGGTCACTGCAGCATTTGGGCCGTTTCCCAAAGCCGCGGGGTTGGCCGCCGAATAATCCATCACGCCACCGCCTTGGGCTTGGCGCCATGTTCATAATCTGCCAGAAACGCCAGCACTTCGGCGCGGTAGTGGTAATAATCGGGGTGATCCAACAGCGCGCGGCGGGTGCGGGGGCGGGGCAGCTTTACCTCGGTGATCTTGCCGATTGTGGCGCGGGGGCCGTTGGTCATCATCACCACCCGGTCGGCCAGTAAGATCGCCTCATCAACGTCATGGGTCACGCAAACGGCGGTGACTTTGGTGCGCGACCACACCTCCATCAGCACCTCTTGCAACTCCCAGCGGGTCAGGCTGTCCAGCATGCCAAAGGGTTCGTCCAGCAGCAGCAGCTTGGGCGACAAAGCAAACGCCCGCGCAATGCCAACCCGCTGGCGCATGCCGTTTGACATATCGGCAGCGGGGCGGTCCATGGCATCGCCCAAGCCCACGCGTTCAAGATAGTATTCCACCACCTCTTGGCGTTCCACCTGGGTCGCGCGGGGGTAAACCCGGTCTACCCCAATGGCGACATTCTCTTTCGCCGTCAGCCAGGGAAACAGATTGGGCGATTGAAACACCACAGCGCGTTCGGGGTCTGCGCCCTGAATATGGGTGCCATCCAACGTAATCGCCCCCGCCGAGATTTCATTCAACCCCGCCGTCATGGTCAAAACGGTCGATTTCCCGCAGCCGGAATGCCCAATCAGACTGACGAATTCCCCCTTTTTCAGGATCAGGTTGAAATCCTCAACCACCGTCAGCGGGCCTTTGGGCGTGGCGTAAACCTTGTGCAATTGCGAATAGCGCAGATATCGCGCCTCCACAGCCGTCGCCGCCGCCGCGCGGTAGGCGGCCGGCAGGGCATGGCGCGGCGTGATCACGGGCAATATCCGGGTTTCGGGCACTTTCGCCGCAATCCCCACATCCATAAGATAGGCGGTCACATCGGCGCGCAGGGATTTGAACACTGCATAGTTGTTCATTGCCGCACGGTCACGCGGACGCGGCAAGGTTACTTTAAATTCCGCCCCTAACGTGCCGTCAGGGTTCAGACAAATGATCCGATCTGCCAGAACAAGCGCCTCGTCGACATCATTGGTGATCAGCACGAC
>JAYUHO010000220.1:0-4621 GCA_043766915.1 Cypionkella sp. | reverse complement strand
GGCAATCCGGCGATTGGGTTGAATGTGGCGGATCCGGTGAACCGCGGCAGATCGGTCACCGCTGCCCGTCTTGGTGCCCCGCACGCCACCCGGTTGCGCGATTGGTGCGAGCATCGCGCGGGCGTCACGCTGGGCATTGGTCTGGGCATGGCCGCACCCACTGACCCCGCCTATCACGGCTTTTTGCGGGTGGCCCATATGGGCCATGTGAACGCCCATATGACGCTTGGCGCTTTGGCGGTGATGGAGGCCGGGATGATCGCCCTTGGCATTCCGCACGGGGGCGGAGCACTTGCCGCAGCGGCGGGCGTGGTGGCAAACGGGGCAGGGGTTTAAGGGGCGGGAGGGTAGGCGGCGGGCGTTCCCTTTGCCCCCTCGCGCACAGAAATATACAGCGCACAACCGATCAAAACCGCCACCCCCAGAAACGTCCAGCCATCGGGGAAATCGCTGAAAAATACCCAGCCGACAATCGTGGCCCCAATCATTTCGGTATAGGCCAACGGTGCCAAAAGCGATGCTTCGGCACGTCGGTAGGCACTTAGGATCAAAAAGTGCCCCAGATTGGCCACCAACCCCAGCCCGACAAACATCGCCCATTGGGTCGGGCTTGGGGCCATCCAAACGAACGGCATCGCCCCTGAAATCAGCACCGTTCCCACCGCGTTGGTCTGGAATGTGATCACCATCGGGGCGGCCTGGCCCGCGATCTTGGCGCTCATCACGAAATAGACCCCAAGGAAAGCGCCTGCCGCCAAGGCCAGCAAACTGCCGGGGTTCACCTCGGCAAAGCCGGGGCGGATGATGATCATTGTGCCGATAAACCCCACAGCAACGGCGGCCCAGCGGCGCGGCCCGACCTGTTCGCGCAAGAAAAGCGCCGACAGGATGGTCACGATCAAGGGCTGCACAAAGAACAGGGCAAGCGCATCGGCAATCGGCAGATAGGTCAGCGACAAAAAGAACGTGAAGGTGGCTGAGATCAAAAATCCCGCACGAAACAGATGAAACACCGGATTGGGCGGCATCAAGCCGCGCAGCCCGGTTTCCCTGATGGCAAAAGGCAAGGTCAAAGCCGCGCCAAACGCCACCCGCGCCCAGACGATTTGCAAGACCGGCACACCCTGCTGACCCAGAAACTTGGCCAGCACGTCCAGAAACGGCAAGGTCGCCATCGCCGCCAGCATCAGGGCAACCCCGACCAGCGGACGGGCAGAAGTTGGGGCTGTCACAGCGCTGCACCTTGGCCCGAAGCGGGCAGGATCGGTGTAAAACCGCCCCTTCGCAGGGTCCAGCGCATTCGCATCGGTCTGGACCGAAAAGCCGAAAGTTCAGTCAGACCAGCGGCTGACCCAAGCCGCATGCGGAAGATTTAATTAAAATTGCCTTTCATTCTGGTGAAAATATCCCACGGGGAGTGCCAATGGCCCGGCCATTGGGACGCGGGGGTGTGAAACCCCCGCTTTCGCGGTGACAAAGCCACCCCGGCCTTTGTTGTTAGCCGCCGTTCTTGGCCAGCCAGTCGTTCATCCACTTGATCTCGGCCTCTTGCGCTGCGATCACGCTTTCGGCGAATTTGCGCACGTCGGGATCGGTGCCATATTGCAGCACGATTCTAGCGTTATCCACAGCGCCTTGATGGTGCGGCACCATGCCTTTGATAAAATCCAGATCGGCATTGCCGGTGTAAGGCACCATCATGCCCCCCATCATCGTATTCATCACTGACTTATAGGCCGTGGTGGCAGCCGTATCAGCCGTTTGCGCCAAAAGTGGCAAAGCCAGCGCGGTTCCCACGGCGGCAAGGGTAAGCAAAATTCGCGACATTCTGGGTCTCCTGTGTTTCCACAGCAAATAGGCCACATTCCAGCAGCGGGAAGGCAAGTCACATCCCGGTGAAAACACGTGCGATTGTTCGCAACTGCCCCTTCAACTTGACGCCAACGGTGCTATGATGGATGCAATAAAAACAAATGTTTGACCGGAAATATGCGCAAACCCCGCCGCCCCATCGTTGGTATTATCGGCAATTCCTACCTGATGAATGACCGTTTTGCGGTGCATGCCTCGGGGCAGATGAATTCCGATGCGGTGTCAGAAGTTGCCGGCTGCGTGCCGATGATCGTGCCGTCGGACCCGCGTTATGTCACGGTTGATGAATTGCTGGACTGCTGCGATGGGTTTTTGCTGACCGGGGGGCGGCCGAACGTGCACCCTTCGGAATATGGTGAGGCCGAAACCCCCGCCCATGGCGCGTTTGACCGCAACCGCGATGCGATCACGCTGCCGCTGATCCGGGCTTGTGTCGATCGTGGCCAGCCGTTCCTGGGCATTTGTCGCGGCTTTCAAGAGGTGAATGTGGCGATGGGGGGCACTCTGTACCCCGAAATCCGCGATTTGCCGGGGCGGGCCAATCACCGGATGCCGCCCGATGGCACGCTGGAAGAACAGTTCGCCCTGCGTCACGCGGTGGAATTTGAGACGGACGGTGTGTTTCACCGGCTGATGGGCGCGACTTCAGTGATGACCAACACGTTGCACGGCCAAGGCATCGCGCGGCCCGGTTGCCGCATTGTGATCGACGGCCACGCGCCCGATGGCACACCCGAGGCGATTTATATCAAGGATGCACCGGGATTTACCCTGTCGGTGCAATGGCATCCCGAATGGAACGCCGCCTCTGACCCGGTGTCGCGCCCGCTGTTTGCCGCCTTTGGCGCGGCGGCACAGGATTGGGCAGAGCAAAAAGCCCTAGTCTGACCGGGTAAAGCCGTCAAACATCGCCGCCAGTGTGGCATGCGCCCGGCTGATCCGGTCATCGCTCTGTTGGGCATCAACCACCCAGAAGGCCAGATTGATGGTGGCCCCGTTGATCAGATGCGCCATCGCCACCGCGTCAACCGCCACCACGCGGCGGTCGGTGATCATGGCCTGCAGTTCTTCAACGATGTCGCCAAAGCCCGAGTCCATCAGAATATTGATGCCCTTCACCCCCAACACCGCAGGGGCATCCAGAAACATTATCCGCCTGCGGTCGGGGCGCAAAATGGCATCAAGATAGGCATGAAAGCAGCGCCGAAAGCCCAGCCAATGATCAGATTCTGCGTCCCAGATCAGCTGAATTTCCGCGCCCAGTTCGGCGTCGATCTGGCGGAGCACCGCCTCGAACAGACCGGCTTTGTTGGTGAAATGATGATGCACCGCCCCGCGCGTAACGCCCGCCTGCAGTGCAAGGGCATCAAGCGCCGTGGCATTGAACCCCACGGCGGCAAAAGACGCGCGTGCCACAGCGATCAGCCGGTCTGTGGTTTCTTGCGCCATAGCTGCGCGGGTTTTGGAGGCAGTTGACATACGCACCGTATGTAAATTATTTCACATACCAAGCGTATGTTAATAAACGGGGACGCGCAAGATGTCGATGTGGCGGGCCATCCGCGCTGAATTGCCGGGACTGTTCAGCCTGTCGCTGCCGATTGTCGCCAGCCTTGGCGCGTCGACGCTGCTGGGTGTGACGGATTCGCTGATGCTGGCGCCGCTTGGCCCGGTGCCTTTGGCGGCAGTGGGGTTAACCGGCGGTGTTGCGCTGATTTTCTTTGCGGCGATTTATGGCATGTTGGCGGCCCTGTCGGTGCGGATCGGTGCTGCGTTCGGGGCAGGGCAAGGACGGCAGATCCCCTACATTCTGCGCAACGGGTTGGCGCTTGGCGTGCTGGTTGGCACGGCCGCCGCGGCGTTGATGGGGGGAGTTTGGTTTGCATTGCCGCTGATGGGGCAACCATCGGACGTGCTGGCCGCGATGGGCGGCTATTACGCGGCGATGACGCTGCTGTTGGTGCCGTTTTCGGTACTTACGGTATTTAAATCTGCCTGCGAAGCGGTTGAGCGGCCATGGATGGGCACCGTCTTTGCGTTCTTTGCCGTCGTGATCAACATTCCGCTAAACTATGCCCTGATCTGGGGCATCGGCCCGTTTCCGATGCTGGGATTAACCGGGGCAGGGATCGCATCCCTGTTGGCCGAAACGGCGGCGATGGCGCTGGCATGGGGCTGGTGGCGTTGGGCGCGCAGCACAAAACGGCTGCGGCTGCGCAAGCCGCTGAACTGGTCCGAGATGCGGTCCACCGCAAGTGAAGGCGCGCCTTTGGGGGCTTTATACGTTGCTGAAACGGCGGCATCGGCGGTGGGCACAGTGATGATCGGCACCTTTGGCACCGTGGCACTGGCCGCCAATCAGGTGGCGGCGTCGGTCGGCATGCTGCTCTATATGGTGCCGTTGGGCATTGCGGGGGCAGTGTCTATTCGCATTGCCCAAGCCAAAGGGGCCGGGTCCGTGGCCACGTTGCGCCCCATCGCTTTTGCCGCGCTTGGACTTGCTTTGGCGTGGCTGCTGACAGCGGCAATCGCGATGGTTTTTCTGCGCGGCGCTATCGCAGGCGCGATCACTGATGATGGCGACGTCGCAGCCCTTGCCGCCGCGTTTCTGCTGATGTTTTCCTGCATGCAAATTGCTGATGGGGTGCAATCCACCATGTTGGGTGCGCTGCGCGGCATGTCTGATACCGGCTATCCGGCACAGGTGTCGTTGCTGGCCTATTGGGTGGTTGCCCTGCCGCTGGGATGG
>JAYUHO010000219.1:0-12153 GCA_043766915.1 Cypionkella sp. | reverse complement strand
AAACGTGCCCCCATAGAGGCGATCTGAAACGAGATCGGCACTCCTTCGGGCGGCAAATAGTCAGCCAATAACTGACGGTTTACGCGGTCTTTGGCTTTGGATTTCCTGACCTTTGCCGGTTTGGTCATGCCCGGATATCCCCCCGACCCGACAGCGTCAGCCACGCCAGCCAAACCGCACCAAAGCCCCAGCCGATGGTCAGCCGCAGGATCGGGTCTTGCACCCGCTGGCGCAGAAATCCTTCGATAAACGCCGCAAAGATCAGCATGGATCCGGCCAGTATCACCAGTTTCACCGCATCGCGGCCATGGTGACGCAACGCATCGCGCCGTGTCATATCGCCGGGCATCAACACACACAGCCCCAACCGCGCGCCCCCCGCACAGGCAAAACAGATCGCAGATATTTCGGTCACGCCGTGGATCGACAGCCATGCCACCAGATCAAACCCCAGCCCTTGAGAGGCAAACATCGCATAAAACGCCCCCAGCAGCAGGCCGTTGTAAAACGTCAACAAAAAGCTGGGCACCGCCAGAAAGATGCCAACCGTAAAGGTCAGGATCGCCACTTGGGTGTTGTGCGAAAAAAGATAGCTGGCGAATGCGCCCAGTTGGTCGCCGTTGCCGCCCTCATCACCGTAAATCGTGCTGCGCAGATAGTCTGCACTGGCATCCGGCGTGCGGCCTTCCGACAGATCACCGGGCACAAAGGTATAATACCACGACGGGTCTTGCTGATACAAATGATAGCCCGCAAACACCCCGATGATCATCGCCAGAAACCCGATCAACAGGGGCGTGGTTGACCTGCGCACGGCTTGTGGGATGCCATGGGTGATCAGCCGCGTGACCAACCCGCGCAGGCTTTGCTGCGGCGCATAAACCACCAGATAGGCCCGCGCGCACAACTGGTCCAGATAGATCAGCAACGCCCGATCCAACGAGATATCCCGCGCCACGCTAAGCGAATTCATCGCCTGACGGTAACAGGTGGCCAGATCGCGCGCCTCGTCATAGTTCAGATTTCTGATGCCATAGCGCTCTGTCGCCGTGACCAGCAGATCAAGTCTTTTCCAGCTGGCCTCACGTTCTTTGCGAAACCGGGCAGATCGCAGCAGATCAGTGGGGGGGCTGGTGGTCATATCAACTCCCGCGATTTGATGTCGATATAGCGCGATATCAGCGCGCCGGTCAGGGTTTCGGGCGTGGTATCAAGGCAGATCACCCCCAGCCGCGCCAGACGGTCCAGCACATCGCGGCGTTCGCGCAACACTTGCGTGGCGGCCACCGACCGCGCCACGGCATCCAGCGTCACCACTGCGGGATGCGCCAAAGCCGCCAATGCCGGATCGCGCAGCGCCACGAACAGCACCAGATGGCGGCGGCTCATGACGGTCATATTTTCCACCATCAACTCGGCGGTAATGCTGTCGACAAAATCGGAAAACACGATGATCAAAGACCGCCGCGCCAGTTTTCCCGACAGATGCGTCATGCCCAACGTGTGATTGGTTTCCACGGTTTCATAGCTCAGCGCCGCACAAGTGGCTTGCAACCGGGCAAAGGCCGCACGGCCCGGCGCGGGCGGCACGAACACCCGGGGGCGGCTGTCGAAACTGTACAGCCCCACCTGATCCCCGCCCAATCCCCCTGCCCAGGCCAGTGCCAAGGCCGCATTGATCGCGCGGTCCAGTTTCGACAGCCCGCCGATGGTTTCGCTCATCAGGTGGCCGGAATCCAGACACAGCATGATCTGGTGGTTGCGTTCGGCGCGGGTTTCGCGGGCTACAAGGCTGCGCAGGCGCGCGGATCGTTTCCAGTCGATATTGCGCGGGTCCATCCCGGTCGTGAAATCGCGCAACTGGTGAAACTCCGATCCCTGCCCCCGCAGCTGCATGTCCTTGATCCCCTCCACCAGCGGCAGCATCTGGGTTTGGATTTGGCCCGAAAGGACAGGGGTAATATCGGGCACGACGGTCAGCGTGTGGGTCAACGGCCAGCTGCCGATGATTTCAAACAACCCCAGCCGCGATTGCCATTTCAGCGCGACAGACCGGATCGCATGCACGCCGCGCCGCGTCAGCACCAGATCAACGGCGGTTGCGGCGCGCAGGTTGTCGTCAGTGCGGGCAGGCGCGGGCAACAGCCCATCGCCCAGGGCCGCATCCAGATCAAGCCGCACCATCAGCCCCGGCGGCAGCACCGATTTGCGCGCGGTGATTTGCGCCACCAGCCGCGCCACGCCGCCGCTATAGCCCAGCTTCGGCGCAGCCACGACGACATCAAGATGTTTGGCAGGGGTCGAGGCTAACAGATCGCCCAACCCCACCACGGCAAACACCGCCCACACCCCCGCAACCGCCATTTGCGCATCCGGCTGCACCAGCACCAACACGGTGGTCAGTGCCGCCAGTATCAGGGCCATAGCCAAAAGGCGGGGCGAGGGGCGCATTTACCGCGGCGCGTCGATGCGGTTCAGGATGTTGCGCAACACGTCGATGGCGACGCGGCCCTCAATCTCGGCGCTTGGCCCCAAAACGATGCGGTGGCGCAAGCTGGGCAACAGCAGCGCCTGCACATCATCGGGCAGCCCGTAATCGCGCCCCTCAACCGCAGCCCGCGCCCGCACCGCCCCTGCCAATGCATCGGCAGCCCGCGTGGATGCGCCATGCAAGATATCGGGATCATTGCGCGTGGCGCGGATCAGATCGACGATGTAGATCAGGATGGATTGATCCAAGCGGATGCTGTCAACCAAGGCCCGGCCATCCACCAGATCCTGCGCCGACATCACCTTTTGCAGACCCGCACTGCGCGCATCAAACTCCAACGGCTGCCCGGCATGGCGGGTCAGAATATCAATTTCCGCCGCGCGATCCGGGAAATCGACCACCAGTTTGAACAAGAACCGATCCAGCTGCGCCTCGGGCAAAGGATAGGTGCCTTGCTGTTCAATCGGATTTTGCGTGGCGATCACAAAGAAATTGCGCCCCAGCGAATGATCGGTGCCATCAATCGTGACCATCCGTTCGTTCATCGCCTGCAACAGCGCCGATTGGGTTTTCGGTGGCGCGCGGTTGATCTCATCGGCCAGCAGGATGTCACAAAAGATCGGGCCTTTGGTCAGCGCGAAGGCGTTGGTCTGAAAGTTGAACAGGTTCACCCCCAGAACGTCGCCCGGCATCAGATCGGGGGTGAACTGGATGCGGCCAAAATCCAAATCCATCACGGCGGCCACCGACCGCGCCAGCAGGGTCTTGGCAGTGCCCGGTGGGCCTTCGACAATGCAATGCCCGCGCGCAAAAACGCTGACCAGCAACAGGTCTATCAGGGCATCCTGCCCCTGCACCGCGCGCCCGATCTCGGCGCGGACAGTGTCAATCAGGCTTTGAAATCTGGTCAGGTCCATGGGTCAGTCTTTCCAAAAGGTCTCGGAAGGTTTCAAGCAGGTGATACAGGTCGCGTTGTGGCAGCGTACCGCCGCGGGTGATCAGATCGTTGGATACGGTGCGGAATTGGGCGACAAGGGCGGCATCCCGGCGGGCCAGCAATTTGAACAACCGCTCATGTGTGGGATCAGGCGGCGTGCCTGCGCCAAAGGCCGCTTCGGCCAGCATGTCCAGCCGTGCGCGCACGAATTCCCCCACCATCCGCCCATCATTGCCCGATATCCGCAACAGCCGGGCTTTGGCATCAATACCGACGGTTTTCGATTGCTCCAACGTGTCTTCAACCGGGCGCACGGCCGGGCCAAACCGCCGCACCCCGCGCCAGCCTGCCAGCACAAGGATCACCCCCGCGACAGCCCACAATACCGACAACGGATATTCGAAGAACCGCGCAAATTCGGTCTCGCCGCGCTCATAGGGCTGGGCACTGTTATCTTCTTCTGCGGTGATCAGCTGCACTTCGGCGCTGGTATCCAGATAGACGGCGCGTTTGTCGTCCGGTGCATTCATCGCACGCAACGCCGAAATCATATCGGCAGCAAAGCTGGCATTTTCGGCCAAAGACAGGCCGTGATTGTTCAGCAGATCAGGATCAGACAGATAATAGGTCGTGGCCAGATCATCGTCACCTTCGCCAATGCAGCGGATCAGCAGATAGCCTTCGCGCATCCCAAGCAAGGGGGTGCAATGGGCAGGCAGCGCGTCGGGGCGGAAAAGCTGCGCGTGATACAGCGCCACGCTGCGGTCGGGCCCCGGTTTCATCGACAAGCGTTTGGTTGTCAACGCCGGGCCCAACCGCAGCAGCGCGCCTTGCGGCAGATACAGATTGCTCAACAGCGTATCCACCGCTGACAGCGGGATCAGCGTAGTCTCATGCGCTACATGAGATGTCAAAAACCCGCTGCGCCATTTCGGCAGCACCACCAGTGTGCGCAGATCATACAGTTTCGCGCGTAGCGCCCACCCGTCCAGATCGCGCTGGGTGGATTGCATCATCTCGGCCTCTTTGGTTTGTGCCGGGATCGCATTGGCAAACAAATCAACGTCATACAGCGGCAGGATCTGCATCGACAGGGTCGACGCGCGCGGCGTCAGCCGCGGGTTGGATCGCACCACACGAATGCCCTGATCCGGCAGCCATTTGACCAATCCTTCAACCCCGATCAACGAGGCGTCCAAGGCGCGGTCTTGTTGCTGGGTCTGGCTGGGGGTCAACAGCAAATAGCCCAGCCCCAGCACAACAACCGCGGCAACGGCCAATCCGATCGGTGCGGCGTTGCTCATGCGGGCAATGCCTTGACGGCGAACACCGCGCGGGCGCGGTCAATGCAGCGGTGCAACGTTTCTTCCGTTACCTCGCGTCCGCCGTAATGCGCCAGTTCCGCCTCGCGCAGCAATTCAGTCAGGATCGACCGCCCCAAGATCGAAGGCGGCAACCGCCGCAACGCCTCGCGTTCGGTGTCAGAGCGTGCAAATCTGGTGCCGCTGGTGGTGGCCGCCTGCAGCAGGCTGATGCGCAGCAAGACCACCATCGCCGCACGCCGATCCGCCATGGCGCGAATTGCGGCAAAAATATCGCCGCCTGCGGGCATGGCTTGGGTGTCAGGCAGCTTCCAACCCTCGGGCGCGATGGGCTTTTCTGTAATTTCGCCGGGGCCCTTTGATAACAGCATACCGCTGCCACCAAACCGCAGCCACAGCGCCAAAGCGGCCAGCAAAACGGCCAGCACCACCCAAATTCCAACATTGCCCGACAGCGACGGCGCGGTGTAATCTGACGGCTCTGCCCGCTTTTTCGGGGGAACAAAGCTGCCATCACTGCGCAGCTTGCCGTCCAGCGTGGCGGCATAGGTGGCGTCAGTTTGCACGCCATTCCTTGCGGCGGTGGCGCGGTACTGATCCGCCGCAGTACTGCGCGGCGGATCAATCGCGGTAATATTCGGCTGGCCAGCCTGTACAGGATCAGGGGCGGATTGCGCCCCCGCTTGGCTTGCCACCAGCCATGCACCCAGCAATACGGCCCCAAACCATGACACCCGGCACTGACCCCGGCGGTTAGTTGAAAACGTCGGCGCTGTGTTGCGGGCCAAGCGGGTCACGACCAAACTTATTCTCGCCATCGGTGCCTTTCAGCACGGTGATCACAAAAGCCGCGATTGAGGCAAGAAAGCCAACGTAGGGAATAAACCCCAAAACAATCGCCGCCAGATAAATCCAGCCCGACAGATCACGGTCATGAAACCGACGCACCGTCACCGCGAAGATGGGCAAAAGCATCGCCAGATAAAGCAGGCCCCCGATGCCAAACAAAATCATGCTGGCCACGGGCATTTGGCCGCCCGCCTGAACGTCGGCAAATCCAGCGGTGCCGATGATGGCCGCGCCCAATCCGAAAAATACCATAGTGACGATGAATACAAACAGGAAAAACCACCAATATTCAGACCGCGAGGCCCGCCCCGAAAAGGTGGCGTATTTTAGTTGAAGGCACGTGCGTACTGCTTCTGAAAAATCCATATCAATCTCCAATACAATCCCAAGGATGGCGCGGATGGTAGCAATTGCGTGCAAACTTACAAGCAGTAGTGCAGTGCTGGCAGAATTATTCGTGTCAGTGTGGGCTGACGGTTGTTACGCTCGCTGCAACTTCACCGCCTCGGACCGCGCCAGTTTCAGGAAATGCGCGATATAGGGTTTGGTGCTGTCCTCGGTTCGCGTCGCCCCGTTCAGCCGTTTGGTAATCGTGCCCTGACCAGGCGGCGGGCCCAGCGGGCGGGTGATGTAATCGGCGTTGGATTTGACATCGCGCAGCACCCAATCGGGCAGCACCGCCACCCCGCGATTTGATCCGACAAGCATCAGGATGACGGCGGTTAACTCGACCGGCCGCTGCGCGCGGGGTTCCACCTTGGCGGGGGTCAGCAGTTCGGTGAACACATCCAGCTTGTCGCGGGTGACGGGGTAGGTGATCAGAATCTGGTCACGAAAATCGGCGGCCTCGATCACTGATTTGGCGGCCAACGGGTTTTGCGCTGCACCCACAAACATCGGATGGTAATCAAAAAGCGGGTTGAAGGTGATCCCCGGCAAATCTACCGGGTTGGACGAGATCACCAGATCCACCTCTTCGCGGTTCAGCGCGGGCAATGCATCAAACGCCAATCCGGCGCGGATATCCACGTCCACTTCGGGCCAGGCGTGGCGGAACAGTTCCAGCACCGGAAACAGCCAGTCAAAACAGGCGTGACATTCGATGGCAATGTGCAGCCGCCCGGTTTTGCCCGATTGCAACGCACGAAATTCTTCTTCCAGCGCCGACACTTCGGGCAATATCCGGTCCGCCGCGCGCAACATCCTGATCCCCGCCGCCGACAGCGTCATCGGTTTTGACCGTCGCACAAACAGCTCCATCCCCACCTGTGCCTCAAGGCCCGCCACCTGATGCGACAGTGCCGACTGGGTCATGTTCATCATGTCAGCCGCGCGCGCGAGGCCCCCCGCCTGATGAATGGCGCGGATGGTGCGCAGGTGGCGCAGTTCCAGATACATGCTGTCATCCTCATGTTGATCTTGAATATTATGAATTTGTTTCACAAAGGGGCACGTGCGACAAGAGGGTAAGAAAACAGGAGCCGCCCCATGTTCAGCCCGCGCATCAGTTTCGAATTTTTCCCGCCGCAAACCTTGGATGCGTCGTTCCGGCTGTGGGACACCGTGCAGGCGCTGGCCCCGCTGGCCCCGGATTTTGTGTCGGTCACCTATGGCGCGGGCGGGGCCACGCGCAAGCTGACGCATGACGCGGTGGCAACGATCCAGCGCAATTACGGGCTGAATGTAGCGGCGCATTTGACCTGCGTCGATGCCAGCCGCGCGGAAACCCTCGACATTGCGGCGTCCTATGCCGATATGGGCGTAACCGAGATCGTCGCCCTGCGCGGCGATGCCCCCAAAGGGGCGGAACGGTTTTCGGCGCATCCCGATGGTTTTGCCAGTTCAGTAGAGTTGGTTTCGGCGCTGGCCAAGACCGGCAAGTTCAAAATCCGCGTCGGGGCCTATCCTGAACCGCACCCCGATGCGGTCGGTGCCCTGGCCGATGTGACCTGGCTAAAGCGCAAGTTGGATGCAGGGGCCACCAGCGCCATCACGCAGTTTTTCTTCAGCGCCGATACGTTCTTTCGCTTTCGCGATGCCTGTGTGGCGGCTGGCATAACCGCCCCGATCATCCCCGGCATTCTGCCGATCCAAAGCTGGGACGCCACCAAACGCTTTGCCGCGCGCTGCGGCGCCTCGGTGCCTGCCCGTCTGGACGAAGGCTTTGCCATGGCGATCCGCGACGGGCGCGAGGAATTGCTGGCGCTGACCCAATGCACGGGCCTGTGTGACCGGCTGATCCAGGGCGGGGAGGAAGATTTGCATTTCTACACCCTGAACCGCCCGCATCTGACCCGCGAAGTGGTGCGCGCGCTGGGACTGGCTCCGGAAATTGCCCCCGCATTGGCCCCCGCATTGGCATTGGAAAAGGTTGCGTAACCGCCCCCCGGTTCTCCCTGACGGGCTGGTTTCTTGGGCCGCGACCCTGACGCGCCTTTCCCCACGGAAGGCGCGTCATCTTTCTGCGGCTTGTTTGGCGCAGGGCTTTGCGCAGATCGGGTGATCGGCTATGGTCGCGCCAAATCGTTGAAGGATCGCGCCCTTGTCCAAGCCCATTTACGTGCTGAACGGCCCCAATCTGAACCTGCTGGGCCTGCGCCAGCCCGAGATTTATGGCAGTCAGACCCTTGACGACGTGGCGGCAGAGATGACCGTTTTGGCGGCTGATCTGGGTGTAGCGGTGCAGGTCATGCAGTCAAACCACGAAGGGCAGCTGGTGGATTGGATCCAGCAGGCCCGCAACGCGGCGTCAGGGATCATCATCAATCCGGGGGCCTACAGCCACACGTCCGTGGCCATTCTGGACGCCCTGAATGCCTATGATGGCCCGGTTCTTGAGGTGCATATCTCAAACATCCACAAGCGTGAGGCGTTTCGCCACCATTCGCATGTCTCAGGCCGCGCCGATGGCGTGATCGCGGGGTTCGGGGTGGAGGGCTATGGGCTGGCGTTGCG
The DNA here is from genome assembly GCA_043766915.1 of Cypionkella sp. Lineage (GTDB taxonomy): Bacteria > Pseudomonadota > Alphaproteobacteria > Rhodobacterales > Rhodobacteraceae > JANNAT01. The sequence goes on along the minus strand of JAYUHO010000219.1, from coordinate 3,599 downwards.
GCGGATGGCAAATCTGCTTGCTGCGCCCTGATGCTGTTTTGCGGGGATGGGCTGGTGCCTCCGGCGGGGATATTTTTACCAGAATGAAAGGTGCGTTTTCCGCGCATCCACAGGCACGTCTGTTTTTGGGCGGGCGGTTGGTGCCAGATCTGGGACCGTTGGGCATGGCCTTTGCGGGCGGGCCGTTTCGGATTGGCGGGGCAGGGGCAGTGCAGGCGGGGCCGGGGCAGTTTGAAACGCTGACCTCGGGATCATCGGGCGCGGCGCGCCGGATCATCCGCAGCGTCGGTTCGTGGACAGCCAGTTTCGCGGTGAACGCCCCGTTGTTTGGCATCGCGCCCGGCGTGCAGGTGGCGGTGCTGGGCGGGCTGGAGCAATCTTTGGCCCTTTACGCATCGGTTGAGGCGCTGTCTCTGGGCGCCGGTCTGCATTTTCTTGCGGGGGTGCGACCGGATCGTCAGCGTCTGGCTTTGGCGGATCATCAGGTTGAAATCGTGTATGCCACGCCCGCGCAATCGCGTCTGCTGGCCGAGGCGGGCGGCCCGGTTTTGCCGCTGCGCCTGATCGTGGTCGGCGGATCAAAGCTGGACGACAGCTTGCGGGCGGCTTTGGCGCTGCTGGCCCCTGCGGCGACGGTGCATGAGTTTTACGGCGCGGCAGAGGCCAGCTTTATCACCTTGGCGGGGCCGGATATGCCGAATGCCTCGGTCGGCACGCCCTATCCCGGCGTGCAGATTGATCTGCGCGGCGCGGGCGATGTTGGCCAGATTTGGGTGAAAAGCCCGTATCTTTTTGACGGCTATGCAGGCGATGATCCGGGCGGCGCGGTGTGGGATCAGGGCTGGCTGTCGGTGGGCGAAATGGGGTGGATGAAGGCGGGCCATCTTTATCTGGCGGGCCGGGCAGGGCGCATGGTGACGGTGGCCGATCAAAACGTGTTCCCCGAACCGATTGAGGCGTTTCTGGCCGCCCTGCCGGGGGTGGACCGCGCCGCAGTGCTGCCCCGCCCGGATGCGGTGCGCGGCGTGGTCCTGGTGGCGGTGCTGCGCGGCGATCCGGCGCAAGCGGCGGATATTCTGTCCGCCGCCCGCCGCCAGTTTGGGCCACTGAAAGCGCCGCGTGCTGTGATCTGGCTGCAAGACTGGCCCGAACTGCCCTCTGGCAAAACTGATTTTCAATCCCTCGCGCGGCAGGTCGGCCTATGACCGCCCATATCATCGCCGCCAAACGCTCTGCCGTGGTCCCGCGCGGCGGAGCCTTCGCCCGCCTGTCAATCGAGGATCTTGCCACTCCGGTGATTGCCGCCCTGCTGGCGGATGCAGGTATCGCCGCCGACAGGGTGGACGAAGTGATCTGCGCGAATGCGCTGGGGGCAGGCGGCAATCCGGCGCGGCGGGTGGCATTGGCGGCGGGCTTGCCCCGCGTGGCAGGTCTGAGCATTGATCGCCAATGCGCAGGCGGGCTTGACGCGGTGCTGCTGGCGCGCGCGCTGGTGCAAAGCGGGGCCGCGCGCGTGGTCATCGCGGGCGGGGTGGAAAGCTATTCCCGCCGCCCGTTGCGATTGCGCACCGATCCCGATGGCGGGGCGGCTGTGCCCTATGATCAGGCAGCGTTCACGCCTTGGCCAGAGCGTGACCCCGATATGGCCGCCGCAGCGCAGGCCTTGGCCGAACGGTCAGGCCTATCGCGGCAGGCGCAGGATGATTGGGCGGTGGCCAGCCACGCCGCAGCACTGGCGGCGGATATGTCGGCTGAAATCGTGCCAATCGCAGGCCAGTCGCGCGATGCGTTTTCGCGGCATCTGACAGCCGCCCTGGCCGCGCGGGCCACGGTTTTGATGGGCACGATCACGGCGGCCAATGCCGCAGTGGCGGCGGATGCGGCGGCGTTTGTTCTGGTGGTGGATGCGAAACTGGCCCAAGGGCGCGGGTTGCAGATCATTGGCGGCGCCACGTTGGGTGCCGATCCAACCCAACCCGGATTGGCCCCGGTGCCCGCGATTGCCGAAGTTTTGGCACAGGCGCAGATCACGCCGCCCGATCTGGCAGTGATCGAATTGATGGAGGCTTATGCAGTGCAGGCCATCGCCTGCGCGCAGGGGGCCGGATTGGACCCCGCCTTGATCAATCTGTCAGGCGGGGCCTTGGCGCGCGGGCATCCGATCGGGGCCTCGGGCGCGATACTGGCGGTGCGGCTGTTTTATCAGCTGCACCGGGGGTTTGGCCTTGCTGCCATTGCGGCGGCGGGCGGATTGGGCACCGCTTTGGTCGTGCGACGTTAAAACACTTTGCGTTTATCTTGAATCACAATTCAGCCCAAGAACTGGCTGAATTGTGATGTTTGTTGCACCAGATAAAACGCAAAGTGCGTTAGGCTTGCGGGCGCGACAGCAAGGCACCGGGCCGCATTTGCGCAACACCTTGGGTGATCAGCGTGGCAAGGCCCGCTTTGATCAGATCGCCGATCAGGAACGGTGTTGCCAGACCCGCAGCCTCGGTCATCGATTTGTCCAGCATCACCGACATACCCGGAATACCAAAGGCATAAAGCACGAAGATACCGCCAACAATCGCGCCCGCAAAGGCGGCAATGCCCAAAGGTGCGGTCCACCGCTCAACAATCAGCCCGGCCACAAAAGCGGCAATCGGGAAGCCGATCAGGAAACCAACCGAGGGCGACGCGAACACACCCAATCCACCACGCCCACCTGCCAACAGCGGCAGACCAACGGCAACCAGCGCCAGGAACAACACCACAGCCAGCGCGCCCCGTTTGGCCCCCAACACAGTGCCGCACAGCATAATTCCCATGGATTGCGCCGTGATCGGCACGCCCGAGATCAGATCAATCTTGGGCACAAGGCCCAGCACAGCGATCAGGGCTGCAAACAACGCGATATGGGTTAGGTTCTTTTCCATGGGGTACTCCTGTTTCTGCGCGCGGTGTTAACCCGCTCCGCCCCGTGCGCGCAAGGCCTCTGCGACACGGTCTGCATCATCTAATGCCGCCAGTGTGGCAGGCAGCATCACCCGCCAGCCGGGGCGGCGTGCCGACCGCGCCCGCCAGCTTTCGCGGATACACTCCATCCGGTCCAGCATCACCGGGATGAAGCGGATCACCAAAGCCACCGCCAGCGCCAGTGTTTTGGGGGAAAGTCCCAGCCGCGCAAACGGGCGGCACAGCCATTCGATCACCGCGATCATGTCGGAAAGCCGCGTCGTCATCGTCACGAAATTCGCCGCCGCCACAGCCGCGATCAGCCGCAAAATCACCACAGCCCCGCCCGTGATATCACCGATCCACAGATGCCACAGCGCGACGACGGTGATGAAAAACCACAAAGGCCGCAACAGCCGCAGCGATGTCAGCGCAAAAATCCGTCCACACGGCGCAAAGGCTGCCACGACCGCCAGCACGGCAAACCCCACCTGCACCGGCGTTTTGAGGCTGAACACCACAACCGTAAAAAGGCACAGCGCCAGCAGTTTGGCCGCCGCAGGCAAGGGATGCGCCCAGGTTTTAACCGGCGAGGTCAGTGTCAGCATCAACATCCCCCAACCGCTGCATCGCCGCCCCGAACGCGTCCAATACCTGCGCCG
>JAYUHO010000218.1:0-4640 GCA_043766915.1 Cypionkella sp. | reverse complement strand
TTTTTCGTCATAGGCACGCTGAAACAGTGGGATGTGATCCCGGAATTGCCAAAAATCAATGTGCCAACGCTGGTGATATCTGGCCGCTATGACGAGGCAACACCGGCTTGCGTGCAGCCCTACAAGGACCATATCAAGGGCGCGGAGTGGGTGATCTTTGAAGAAAGCAGCCACATGCCGCATGTTGAAGAGATGGGTTTGTGTATGGCAACAGTTGGGGCTTTTCTGACCAAAAACGACTGAACAGATAAAAGACGAACGGGGAGATACGCATGAAGAAGTTTCTGTTGGCCACCGTGATGGCGGGGGTGTTTGGCACGGCCGGTCTGCCTGCGCAGGCGGAATACATGACGGAACACCGGGGCGGCACGATGCGCCTGGTGGCGCGTTCGGCGGCGGGAACGGTTGATCCGCATATCAATTATACTTTGCAGTACTGGCAGATTTATCAGGGGCTGTATGACGGCCTGCTGGCGTTCAAAAAGGCCGCCGGTGCCGAAGGCTTTGAAAAAGTGCCAGACCTTGCCGAGGCGATGCCAGAGGTGTCGAATGACGGCAAGACCTATACTTTCAAGATCCGCAAAGGTGTCGTGTTCTCGAACGGCCAAGAGGTTGGCGTCAAAGATGTAGTCGCATCGTTTCAGCGGATTTTCAAAGTCTCCAGCCCAACGGCGGGCGGGTTTTATTCGGTGATCGTGGGGGCGGATGCCTGTCTTGCGACCCCTGCAACCTGCACTTTGGACGGCGGCGTTGTCGGCGATGAGGCGGCAGGCACGGTGACGATCAACCTGACCCGGCCTGATGCTGAATTCTTTGACAAGCTGGCGCTGCCACATGCGGCGATCCTGCCTGCGGATACGGCGGCCACGGATGCGGGCACGACGCCCATTCCGGGCACTGGTCCCTATTACATTTCGGCCTATGACCCGAACACCGGCATGACAATGAGCCGCAATCCGCATTTCAAAGTCTGGAGCGAGGATGCCCAGCCGGACGGATACCCGGATGTCATCCAATATGATTTCGGCCTGACGGACGAGGCCGAAGTGACGGCTGTGCAGAACGGCGAGGCAGACTGGATGTTTGACCAGCCACCGACAGATCGTCTGGGCGAGATCGGGACGACCTATAAAGATCAGGTCTATATCACGCCGCTGACGGCGTGGTGGTATGCGCCGATGAACACCAACATCCCACCCTTCGACAATGTGAAGGCGCGGCAGGCGGTGAATTTTGCGCTGGATCGCAACACGCTGGTGAACCTGTTCGGCGGGCCGGTATTGGCATCGCCGGTGTGTCAGGTTTTGCCGCCGGGCTTTCCGGGGAATGAACCCTATTGCCCCTATACTGTTGACCCGGGCACAACTTGGTCGGCCCCCGATCTGGACAAGGCCAAAGCACTGGTCGAGGAATCCGGCACCAAGGGCCAGAAGGTGATGATCATCGCCGAGGATACCGCCGTTTCCAAAGCAATCGGCACCTATATGCAGTCGGTGCTGACAGATATCGGCTATGAGGCGGAAGTGAAGCCAATTTCGCCGAACATCCAGTTCACCTATATCCAGAACACCAACAACAAGGTGCAAATCTCGATCACGCAATGGTACCAGGATTATCCTGCGGCGTCGGATTTCCTCAATATCCTGTTCGGCTGTGCCAGCTTTGCGCCGGGATCTGACAGCTCGATCAATATCGCGGGTTTCTGTGATAAAGACATTCAGGCCAAGATGGATACGGCGCTGTTGTTGGGCGTGACAGACCCGGTTGCCGCCAATAAGCTGTGGACGGAAGTTGACAAGGCGGTAACAGACGCAGCCCCGATGGCCGCGCTGTTCACGCCAAAGCGGATTGATTTTGTGTCCAAACGCGTGGGGAATTTCCAGTTCAACTCGCAGTTTTATTGGATGGTCAGCCAGTCTTGGGTGCAGTGATCCGCAATTGGAAATGACCGTCGCAACCCCTGTCCTCAGCCGTGGCCCATGGGCCACGGCTTTTCGCCGCCTGCTGCGTGACCGCGCGGCTTTGGCGGCGCTTGGCGTTTTTCTGCTGATCCTTCTTGCCTGCCTGCTGGCCCCGTTTTACGCCCAATGGGCGGGCGTGCAGCCGTTCAAATCCACTCTGGACGCGGTCATCTCTGTTGACGGCATTGATCGCCCGGTGATGGAGCTGCCGACCGAAGGTCTGGCGTTGGGATATACGCCCATCGGGCCGACCTGGACCTTTGGCAGCTATTTTCTGGGGGCGGATAATCAGGGCCGCGATGTGATGGCGCGGCTGCTTTACGGGGGCTTGAATTCCTTTGCCATCGCCGGGGCGGCCACGGTGTTCACCCTGACTTTTGCCACATTGATCGGGCTGGTCGCCGGGTTCTTTGGCGGCATCATCGATATGGTTTTGTCGCGTATTCTTGATGTGCTGTGGGCGTTTCCCGTCTATCTGCTGGGCATTTCGCTTTCCATTGTGATGATCACCCAAGGCATCACGATCGGGCCGATTGTGATTGACTCCAGTTCGGTATGGTTGCCGATTTTCATCATCGGGCTGATCTATATCCCCTATGTTGCACGCCCCATCCGGGGCCAGGTGATGGCGCTGCGCAACAGTGATTTCGTGATGGCATCCATCGGGCTTGGTGCGCCGCCATCGCGTATTTTGATCAAGGATATCTTGCCCAACATCTCGACCACGCTGATCGTGTTCATCCCGATCATGATGGCCTTGAACATGCTGACGGAAAGCGCGCTGTCGTTTCTGTCCATCGGCGTGCAGCCCCCCGATGCAAGTTGGGGCACGATCATTCAGGATGGGCAGACGCTGCTGTACACCCGCCCCGTGGTGGCCTTGGCGCCGGGGTTCATGATTGTGGCATCGGTGCTGTCGCTGAATGTGTTCGGCGATGGCTTGCGCGACGCGCTGGACCCGAAATCGAAGATAAAGCTAAGGCGCGGCGCATGATTTACGCGGTGGTGGCGCGGCTGGCGCAAACGGTGTTCGTGATGGTGGGCATCAGCATGCTGGTGTTTGCGATCTTTTTCGGCACGCCGGGGGTAGATCCTGCCGCGCGCATTGCCGGGCGCAACGCCTCGCCCGAGGTGCTGGAGGCGGTGCGCATCAGCTTTGGTTTTGATCAGCCGTTTTATGTGCAGTATCTGGTGATGATGAAAAAGATTTTCATCACGGGCGATCTGACCAGCTTTGTGAACCGGGGCTGGAAGGTAGTGCCTGCGGTGCTGGATACCATACCTGTGACATTAAGTCTGGTCATTGGGGCTGCGGTGCTGTGGGTGGTGTTCAGCATTATCATCGGCGTGTTGGCGGCGGCCTATCGCGACAGTTGGGTGGACAAGCTGCTGATGATCCTTGGCCTGATCGGCATTTCGATGCCGGTCTATTGGCTGGGCGAGGTGATGAACCTGATCACCCAAAGCCGCTATCACGACACCTGGTTGTTCTCCTGGGTGCCACCTTTGGGATACAAGAATTTCGGCGATGATCCGAAAGGCTGGTTTCTGACCCTGATCATCCCGTGGTTCACCCTGTCGATCCTGTATATCGGGCTTTATGGCCGGGTGCTGCGCGCCAGCATCACCGAGGCGCTGCAGGAAGATTACATCCGCACCGCACGCGCCAAGGGCTTATCCGAGACGCGTATCCTGCTGCGCCATGCCCTGCGCACGTCGTTGATCAGTTTTGTCACGCTGTTCGGGCTGGATTTCGGTGCGCTGGTCGGGGGATCGGCGCTGTTGACGGAAGTGGTGTTTGGCCTGCAAGGCGTTGGCAAACTGACGTTTGACGCACTGCAGAACCTTGACCTGCCGGTCATCATGACCACCGTGCTTTATGCGTCGTTCTTTGTGGTGCTGGCGAATGCGATTGTGGATGTGGTCTATATCCTGCTGGACCCGCGGGTGCGCACAGCATGATCCTGCAAGTGCGCGATCTGAAAGTGTCGTTCCGCACGGAACAGGGCGTCGTGCGGGCCATCGACGGCGTGTGTTTTGACGTGCGCGAAGGAGAGGTTCTGGGGCTGGCGGGGGAATCCGGGTCTGGCAAGACCGTGACGTTGCTGGCCGTGATGGGGCTGATCACCGACCCGAATGCGATTATCGAAGGGTCGATCCAATACCGGGGGCGCGAGTTGGTAGGGATGCCCCCGCGCCAGATGCGCGATTTGCGCGGGCGCGAGATTGCGATGATCTTTCAAGACCCTATGACGGCGCTGACGCCGGTTTATACAATCGGTTGGCAGATCGTAGAACAGATAAGGGCGCATCAGGCGATCAGCAAAAAAGCGGCCTGGGACAAGGCAATAGACCTGCTGGCAGAGGTGAACATTCCTAAGCCGGAAGAAGCCGTGCACCGATACCCGCATCAGTTATCCGGCGGGATGCGCCAGCGGGCGGTGATTGCGATGGCACTGACCTGTAACCCGGCGCTGTTGGTGGCGGACGAGCCGACGACCGCGCTGGATGTGACGGTGCAGGCGCAAATTCTTGATCCGCTGCGCAAGCTGCAACGCACGCATGGGTCGGCGATTGTGTTTATCACGCATGATCTGGGGGTTATGGCGGAATTGGCAGACAGGATCATGGTGATGTATGCAGGCCGGGTGGTGGAAAGCACGACGCGGCCTGCGATCT
>JAYUHO010000217.1:0-1690 GCA_043766915.1 Cypionkella sp. | reverse complement strand
GCCTGAAGGCACACCCTACACCTCTTCCCTCGCCCCAAATCCAGCCCTATAACGACCCATGCTGTCCTACCAACACCTTTTCCACGCGGGCAACCTTGCCGATGTCCACAAGCACGCGCTGCTGGCGGTCATGCTGGACTATCTGACGCAAAAGGACAAACCGCTGACCTATATCGAAACCCACGCCGGGCGGGGGTTGTATGATTTAGGCTCGGATGAGGCGGTTAAAACCGGAGAGGCCGAGGCGGGCATCGCGCTGGCCGAGGCTTGGTTTGCCAAGGATCACCCCTACCGCCAGCGCTTGGCCGAAGTGCGCAGCAGTTACGGCCCGCTGGCCTATCCCGGCAGCCCCCTGATCGCCGCCCTAACCCTGCGCGACATCGACACCATTCACCTTGCCGAACTGCACCCCCAAGAAATCCAATACCTGCGTGCAGCCATGGTCGCTTGGGATGCGCATATCTACCAACGTGATGGGTTCGAATTGGCGCTGGCCTTGACGCCCCCCACCCCGCGCCGGGGGGTGATGCTGATCGACCCCAGCTATGAGGTGAAGGACGATTACGACGCCATCCCGCGCCACATCACCAATATCGCGCGCAAGTGGAATGTGGGGATCATCGCCCTGTGGTATCCCCTGCTGACCGGCGGCGCGCAGGGGCCGATGCTGCGCACGCTGACGACCCAATTTCCAGATGCATTGCGCTGCGAAGTGCGCTTTCCCCCGGCGCGCGATGGCCACCGGATGGAGGGGTCGGGGATGTTCATCATCAACCCACCCTTCGGGATGGACAGCGAAGCAAGGCGGATAGGGGCACTGTTCAAGGCGGCCAAGAATGCTTGAATTTCATACGCTTGATGTATTCACGGACATGCCGTTTCAGGGCAACCCCTTGGCGGTGGTGCTGGGTGCGGACGGGCTGACCACGGCGCAGATGCAAACCATTGCCCGCGAATTCAATCTGTCGGAGACGATCTTTGTGCAGGCCCCGCAAAACGCCGCCCACACCGCACGGGTGCGGATATTCTTTCCGACCGCCGAGATTCCGTTTGCGGGCCACCCAACCATTGGCTGTGCCATCCATCTGGCCTGTGCTGCACATCCGGGTGATTTTACGGCGCTGATCACGCTGGAAGAACAGGCGGGTCTGGTGCCTGTCACGGTCACGCGCCACGGCACTGATGTGCAGGCCGAATTCACCGCGCCGGTGATCCCGCATGCCGCCCCCGGTGAGGCGGAGCGTGCGCTGATCGCGGCCGCGGTGGGCATTGATGCCGCCGCTATTGGCTATGGCACGCATCTGCCGGGGGTGTGGCAAGGCGGGCCGTCTTATCTGATCGTGCCGCTGGCCAGCAAGGCCGCTTTGCTGGCTACCGCCCCGCGCGAACCCTATTGGTCTGATCTGATGGCGGCGGCGCAGACCGATTCAGGCTATTTCTATACCCCCGGCCCAGATTGCGATTACCTGACCCGGATGTTTTCGCCCACCGCTGGCATTCCCGAAGACCCGGCTACAGGGTCAGCCGCCGCGATATTTGCGGCGCACCTGCTGGCGGCCGGGGCCTTGCCCGATGGCACAACCGCGTTGATCCTGAGAGTCTGATTCGAAACTATCTGTGTGATGTCATGACCTTGCCAGCAGGCGGGTGACGCGGCGGATGTGGGCGATGAGCAGCCATGCTTCGGCGC
>JAYUHO010000216.1:0-4674 GCA_043766915.1 Cypionkella sp. | reverse complement strand
GCGCGCAGCACCAGATTTGTCATTGATTTCAACATTGTTGGCCAGGTATCCGGTGCGCCAAGGGCGTGGCCAGACCAATCAATGCCCCGCAAGGTTTCGCCTGCGGCCCCTCCGCCGTTAAGGAACTTTGGCAAGGAAATGGGGCTGGTCACAGATATTGACTTGGCAAGGGTCATCGCCATCCCCTTAAAGTTGATCGGTACGTAGGCAGCAAAATCGCCCAACTTGCAACCGCCGTCAATATCCGGCCTTCGCACCGGCTAAGCAGATCGGTGCTGCCTTAGAGGGCAGGCCCGGCCATAGCCAGAGCATTCGGCGGTACGAAACGCAACGCTACCTGGGCAAAAACGGGGTCACGACTTGCGTCCGCGCTGCAGGACGGCCTGCGCGGTGATCAGCAAGATCAACGACAGCGTCAGAACCATGGTGCCGATGGCGTTGATCTCGGGCGTCACACCGCGGCGGATGGATGAAAACACGTAGATCGGCAGGGTGGTGTTAGACCCCGCGACAAAGAAGGCGATGATGAAATCATCAAAGCTGAAGGTAAAGCTGAGCAGAAACCCGGCAAGAATTCCCGGCAGGATCAGCGGCAGGGTGATCTGGCGAAAGGTGCCGAACGGGGTGGCGTAAAGGTCTGCCGAAGCCTCGGTAAAGCTGCGGTCCATCCCGGCAATGCGGGCGCGCACGATGATGATCACCAAGGCCATATTGAATAACGTATGCGCAGCAATCAGCGTACCCAAGCCCATGGCCAGTTGCGGCGCGGGGCCGTCCCCCGGCCATAAGGCGATCAGCAACGGGTTCAGCCAGCCGAACACCGTGACAATGGCAATCAAGGTGCTGATGCCGATGACGATGCCGGGAATCATCACGGCGATATAGATCAACGCGTCGAACACTATCTTGATCCGGCCCGACATTCCTTGCAGCGCCAAGGCGGCCATGGTGCCAAAAACTGCAGCCAATATGGCCGAACTGAGGGCCACAATAAAGCTGGTCTGCAGCGCGTCGATCACGAAGGGATTGTTCAGCGCGATGCCATACCACTTAACCGAAAATCCGGTAAACTCGCTGGCATTGCGCCCCGCGCTGAAACTGAACAGGCCGATGATCCCGATCGGGATGTACAAAAACAGATAAACCGCCCAAGCATAAATCCGCATGCGTGCCCCTTACATCAACGACACATCGTCGCGGCCGTTGCCCCAGCGTTTGATCACCCGCATGTATATCGTCACGGTGATCAGCATCACCACCACAAGGGCCACCGCCACCGCCGCACCAAACGGCCAGTTGCGCGATTGCAGGAACAGATCGACCAGGGCATTGCCGACAAAGAAGACTTTCCCGCCGCCCAGCATCGCGGGGATCAGAAACTCGCCCATCAGCAGGATAAAGACCAGCATGCAGCCGGTGGCGACACCCGGCAAAGACAGTGGCAGGGTGATCTGCAAAAAGCTGCGCCAAGGGGGCGAGCCAAGATCGGCAGACGCCTCAAGCAGCCGTTTGTCCAACCGTTCAAGGCTGACGAAAATCGGGAACACCATCAGCGGCAGGTAGCCGTAGACTATCCCCGTCAAAACCGCGAAGGGCGTGTTTAAAAGCCGGATGCCTTCCAGACCAAACCAGTCCAGAACGGCCGGAATGCCCCGCCCGCCAAGGATAAATATCCACGCATAGCTGCGGATCAGGATTGACGTCCAGAACGGCACGATAACCAAAATCAACAGCAGCGTGCGCCATTTGGGGTTGACCTTCAGGGCCAGATAATAGGCCAGCGGATAGGCGATCAGCAACACAATCACCGTGCCAATCGGGGCAAGGGTCAGGGTGTTCTGGAACGCTTTCCACCGCGCTGGCAGGTTCAGATACTGCTCGAACGTAAAGGCCGGAATATAGCCACCCGCCGGGGCCCGTTCGCCAAAGCTGAACACCAGAACCACGATCAGCGGCAGCACAAGCATGGAAAGGAACCATGCACCGGCGGGCGCCAGCAGCAGTCTGTTGATCAGCTTTGGCGTCATGCTCAGGCGGATTTGAACCGAGCCATCAACTCGGCACGGTTGGGGTCTGTCAATGTTGCAGCCGCCCCAAACTCCAGCGCGGACAGCAATTCAGCCGCCGGATGAATGATCGGGTCTGCCATGATCTCGGCCGACATCAGCGCGTTGACGCGTGCATCTGCCACAGGTTGGCCGTGGAACATCGCTTCTTTCAGGTTCACCGCCGGATCGAGCAGAAAGTTGATCAGCGCATAGGCCGCGTCCATATGCGGCGCGCTTTTCGGAATGGCGTAGAAATCGCTCCAGATCTCACCGCCTTCTTTGCCCAGAACGTAAGAGATGTCCGGGATATCGCGGTTCAATTGCTTGCCGTCGCCCGTCCAGCACATGGCCAGCCACGCATCGCCCGACCGCATCGGCGGCTGATAATCCGAGGTGATGGCAAAGAGGTGCGGCTTGACCTCGATCAGCAGCTTTTCGGCATCCGCCAATTGCGCCGGATCAATCGAATTGAACGAATAGCCAAAGGATTTCAGGGCGTTGCCGATGGTGGTCAACTGATAGTCATGCACAGTGGTGCGCCCGGAAAACTCGGCTTTGGTGATGTCCCAGAAGTCTTTCCAGCTGGTCAGCACGCGGCCATTGGTTTGGCTGGTGTTGACGGCCATGCCGGTGGTGCCCCAGTCTTTTGATGCCGCATAAAGCTTGCCATCAACGGTGCCCGGCCCGGCAAAGCGCGGATCAAAACTGGCGGCGTCATAGTTGGGAATTTTCGACAGATCGAGCGGGTCGATCAGCCCCTCTTCGACATAGGTGGTGATGGTGTAATTGGTGGGCACGAACACGTCCCAGCCACTGCCACCGGCCTGAAGTTTCGCCAGCATCTCTTCGTTCGATCCAAAGACGTTCACTTGCACGGCGGCCCCGGTTGCCGCGGTGAATGCCTCAAAGTTCGCCGGGTCATGGTAGTTCGGCCAGGTCGCCAGCACCACAGAATCGCCGATACTGCCTTGGGCAAAGGCGGGACGGGTGATCAGGCCGGGCATTGCTGCCCCCAATACCGTTGTCGCCATGCCCAGCCCCGTTACCCCCAGAAAATGACGGCGCGAGACAGAGCCTTTGCGGTAGCGCTGCAGTTCCGCCATGAAGGCGCGGGCGGAAATGTGGTCAGGTTGGTCGGTCATTTCAGTCTCCCTGTTTCTAAGGTGTTTGGTCAGTCATTTATCAAGATCAACGCGGTTTCGGGGTTCCAGTCCGCATAAGCGGTATCACCGGGCGCGAACCCGCCCGCGACAGCCTCTGCCTGCCGCGACACCAGCACCAGAAAATCACCCAATGTCGCGCTGTTCACCAGATATTCGGTGTGTTCGCCCAGAAAGATACGGTTCTTTACCTGCACCTTTATCGCCGCTGGTGTCCGCGTCAGTGCGATTTGTTCGGGGCGGACAGACAGACTGACGGTCGTGCCAATTGCCGTGCCTGGCCCCAGTTTTCCTTTGCCCTGTTGCCCCGGCAGATCAACGGTGCCGATAGGTCCGTCGGCCTTGGCAAGCAGGCCATCAAAGAAGTTGGACTTACCAACAAAGTCCGCAACATAGCGATTGATCGGCGCATCATAAAGATCGCGCGGCGATCCGATCTGCACGATCCGGCCTGCCCGCATAATACAGATGCGGTCGGACATGCTAAGCGCTTCTTCCTGATCATGGGTGACCAACACAAAAGTGATGCCCAACGCGCGCTGCAAGCCCTGCAGTTCGATCTGCATTTCGCGGCGCAGTTTACGGTCCAGTGCCGCCATCGGTTCGTCCAGCAACAAGATTTTCGGCTGGTTGATCAAGGCCCGCGCCAAGGCCACCCTTTGCTGTTGGCCGCCCGACATTTCCCAGATACGACGGTCGCCGAAACCGGGCAATCGCACCTTTGCAAGTGTGGCTTCGACGGTGCGGGCAATCGTCGCGGCGGCGGGTCTGGGGCGTTGCTGGCGCAGCCCGTAAGAGATGTTGTCGGCCACGTTCATATGCGGGAACAGGGCGTAATGCTGAAACACCATGTTCACCGGGCGCTTGTGCGGCGGCAGATCGTTGACTTGTACGCCGTCCAGCAAAATGGCACCGCGCGTTGGCACCTCAAAACCTGCAAGCATCCGCAGCGCCGTGGTCTTACCGCAGCCTGACGGGCCAAGAAAAGAAAGAAACTCTCCGGGCATGATCGACAGCGACAGGTTGTCGGCTGCGATCACATCGCCGTAGTGTTTCGCCGCACCGCGAAATTCGGCAATGGGTTTGCGGTCTGAAACCAGATCTTGGACTGCATCGAGGCGTTGCATCGTTCAGGCATATCTCTTCTAGGTGGGCAAACTGTAGTAAGTCGCCCAACCGCTGTATACATCGCAATTTGTTTGTGGTCGCGCCAATGCCCGGCAAAACCGCAAAGGGGAACGCCACCAAAGTCGTATAGCCGTTGGGATGCAGGCATTTCGCTGGCCCCCTGCGCCTAAAGCGGGTTGCAGCCACCACGGGCGGGTTAAGGGTGGCGCACCTATGACAAAGCCGTTTTGGCAGCGCGGTTCAAGTTTGCCTCTAGCCGAACATCGCTGCTCAAATCTTGAAAAATGGATTAGAGCGGGTTGCAGCCAATCTGATTCACATTGGCTGCAACCCAAGAC
>JAYUHO010000215.1:0-4682 GCA_043766915.1 Cypionkella sp. | reverse complement strand
GGGACCAATTGAAGGCGACCCGCTCTAGAGTGCCACCCGCCGCGCGGCGTCGCGTTGGCTGGACAGCTCTTCTGACACCAGAAACGCCAGTTCAAGCGATTGGCTGGCGTTCAGGCGCGGATCACACGCGGTGTGATAGCGGTCTGACAGGTTTTCATCCGTCACCGCCCGCAAGCCGCCGGTGCATTCCGTCACATCCTGACCCGTCATTTCAAAATGCACGCCGCCGGGGATGGTGCCTTCGGCTTTGTGAATCTGAAAGAACTCGCGCACTTCGCGTAGCACCGACTCGAACGGCCGGGTTTTATAGCCCGACGCGGCCTTGATCGTATTGCCATGCATCGGATCGCAAGACCACAACACCGAGGCCCCCTCTTCGCGCACCGCCTTGATCAGGCGCGGCAGGTTTTCCCCGACTTTGCCCGCGCCAAACCGCGCGATCAGGGTCAGACGCCCGGCCTCATTCGTGGGGTTCAATTTGGCCATCAACACCTTCAGGTCATCTGCAGTGGTGGTGGGACCGCATTTCAACCCGATCGGGTTAAGCACACCGCGGGCAAATTCGACATGCGCGCCGTCAGGCTGGCGGGTTCTGTCGCCGATCCAGATCATATGGCCCGAGCCCGCCACGTTTTGGCCCGTGATGCTGTCAACCCGTGCCAATGCCTCTTCGTACTCCAACAGCAGCGCCTCATGGCTGGTGTAGAAATCGACCGTGGCCAGATGATGCGAGGTCGAACTGTCGACACCCGCAGCGGCCATAAAATCGAGCGCGTCAGAAATCCGGTTGGAAATTTCGCGATACCGTTCGGCCTTGTCATGCTCGGCAAAACCCAAAGTCCACGAATGCACCCGGTGGATATCGGCAAAGCCACCGGTTGAGAACGCGCGCAGCAGGTTCAGGCTGGCGGCGGCCTGGGTATAGGCCTGCAACATCCGCGCAGGATCGGGGCGGCGCGACTCTGGCGTGGCGTCAAAGCCGTTGATGATGTCGCCGCGATAGCTGGGGTATTCCACGCCGTCGATCATCTCAGTCGGGGCTGAGCGCGGCTTGGCAAACTGCCCCGCCATTCGGCCCACTTTGATCACAGGAACCTTGGCACCGTACGTCAGCACCACCGCCATTTGCAGCATCACCCGGAAGGTGTCGCGGATGTTATCGGCGGAAAATTCGGCAAAGCTTTCGGCGCAGTCACCGCCCTGCAGCAGAAAGGCTTTCCCTTCGGCGGCCAAGGCCAGCTGCTTTTTCAGCTTGCGCGCCTCACCTGCAAAGACCAGCGGCGGATATTTGGCCAGTTGCGCCTCAACCGTGCGCAAGGCTGCGGCATCCGGGTAATCGGGCATCTGCACCCGCGGCTTTGCGCGCCAATCCGATTTCGTCCATCCCTTGGTCATCGGGCATTCCCTTACGTATCTGCTGTCGGGGTGGGGTATAGAAAAAATATCCGGGAATGCAAAGGGTAAAGCCCCGGTATTAGCAGGGTTTGCCCTTGCGGCGGCCCCTGTTTCCTGTTTCCTTGCGCCATTACCGACACAAACAGGTCGCATCATGTCAATCGCCTTGCGCAAAGCCACTCAGGTTGCCAAAATCGACGGTCCGCGCCGGTTTGTTTTTCTGCTGCTCGACAAATTCACCATGATCAATTTCGCAGGCGCGATAGAGCCGCTGCGACTTACCAACCACGTGGTGGGCGAAGCGGTTTACTCTTGGGCGCTTTGCGGCGAAGGCGGGGTGGAAAAGACCTGTTCGAATGGGGCGGTGTTCCGGCTTGATTTTGGCCTTGATGAGGTCGACCGCGATGATACCATTCTGGTTTGCGGCGGGGTGGAGATTCAAAAAACCACGACGCGGGGTGTGATTGGCTGGCTGCGGCGCGAATCGCGGCGGGGCGTGGCAATTGGCGGGCTTTGCACGGGCGCCTATGCGCTGGCCAAAGCGGGGCTGCTGGACGGCAAAAAGGCAACGATCCATTGGGAAAATCAAGATGGATTTGCCGAAGAATTTGAACAGGTCAATCTGACGAAATCGGTGTTCGTGATGGATGGCAACCGGTGGTCCACCGCGGGCGGCATTTCGTCGATTGATCTGATGCTGCGGATCATCGCGTCTGATCACGGCGAAGATGTCGCCAATAACGTCGCCGATTTGATGATTTATTCCACTATCCGCACCGATCAGGACACACAGCGGCTGTCGATCCCCACCAGAATCGGGGTGCGGCATCCAAAACTGTCACAGGTTATCCAGATGATGGAGGGCAATATCGAAGATCCGATGTCGCCTGCCGATCTGGCCGACGAAGTGGGGATGAGCACGCGGCAGCTGGAGCGGTTGTTTCGCCGCTATCTTAACCGCAGCCCGAAGCGGTATTATATGGAGCTGCGCCTGCAAAAGGCCCGCAACCTGCTGATGCAAACGGATATGAGCGTGATCAACGTGGCGCTGGCCTGCGGCTTTGCCAGCCCGTCACATTTTTCCAAATGCTATCGCAGCCATTACAGCACCACGCCCTACCGCGAACGCGGATCGCAAGGCATGGTCAGCCCGGGCATCGGGGTGCGGCTGTCGATTTGACGACAGGGCGCACAGAATCATAGCACGGGTTCCGGTTGTCGCCGGGCAAATGCGCCACAGGTGTGGTTTTGAGAACTGTTTCCCAAGCAAGATGGTTTAAACCCAAAATATTCTTGATCAGTGCGGAAATTCACCGCAAAACCAGCAATATTGTGGGAAAATAATCTGTTACGACAGCACCGCCGCAAGGTTCTTTCCTTTTTCAAACGCCCGCATTAGGGTTTGCTGCAGGATTGCGATCCAACATGGGAGTTAAAAATGAAAAAACTACTTTTGGCCACTGCAGCAACTGCGCTGATGGCAAGTGCCGCTTCGGCTGAAGACGTCAAAATCGGCATTCTGATCGGCTTTACCGGTCCGATTGAATCGCTGACAGGCCACATGGCCAATGCCGCCGAAATGGCGATGGCCGAAGCGAATGCTTCGGGCAAAGCGGCAAACGGTATGGTGTTTGTGCCCGTGCGCGCAGACAGCACCTGCGGTGACGCAGCAGCGGCAACCACAGCGGCGGAACGGCTGGTAACGGCTGACGGCGTAAAAGGCATCATGGGCGCTGACTGTTCCGGTGCAACTGGTGCTGTGCTGCAAAACGTTGCCCGTCCTAACGGCATCGCGATGGTTTCGCCTTCGGCAACCTCGCCCGCCCTGTCGACCGCCGAAGATGATGGCCTGTTCTTCCGCACAGCCCCCTCTGATGCGCGCGAAGGCGAAGTGATGGCTGACATTTTGATGGAACATGGCGTCAAGTCTATTGCGCTGACCTATACCAACAACGACTACGGCAAGGGTCTGGCTGAATCCATCTCGGCGGCGTTTATCGCCAAAGGCGGCGTTGTGACGATCAACACCGCGCATGAAGATGGCAAGCCTGACTATTCGGCAGAAGTGGCGGCTTTGGCTGCGGCTGGCGGCGATCTGTTGGTTGTTGCGGGTTATCTGGATCAGGGTGGCAAGGGCATCATTCAGGCCTCGCTCGATTCCGGTGCCTTCACCAAGTTCGGTCTGCCGGGCGGCATGGTCGGGGACAACCTGCCGTTGGCCATCGGTCCGGCCTTGGACGGATCCTACGGTCAGGTTGCACAATCCGATTCGGCTGGCGCGGCGATGCTGGCAGAAATGGGCAAAGCGGCTGCGACTCCGTTCGATGCAACATCACCCTACACGATGGAATCCTATGACGCTGCTGCGCTGATCATGTTGGCGATGCAGGCTGCGGGTTCGACCGACTCCAAGCTTTACGCCACCAAGATCATGGACATTGCCAATGCTCCGGGCGAGAAGATCCTTCCCGGTGAAATCGGCAAGGCGCTGGAGCTGATCGCGGCTGGTACTGACATCGACTATGATGGCGCATCGGGCGTTGAATTGGTGGGGGCTGGCGAAAGTGCTGGCCGCTACAAAGAGTTCGAAGTCAAAGGCGGCAAATTCGAAACGATCAAGTTCCGTTGAATTTGAGGTAATCCGATACCGCAAGGCCCGGGGGTCACACCTCGGGCCGTTGCATAGGTAAACCTGCCCGCAGCCATTGATCGGGTTGACAAGAGGTGGGTTACAGGGGGAAATCTGATGATTGTTGTCGAAAATCTGCACAAGCATTTCGGCGGGTTTCATGCCGTTGACGGCGCGTCGCTGATCATCAAGACCGGGTCGATCACCGGGTTGATCGGGCCGAATGGGGCGGGAAAAACCACTTTGTTCAACGTGATCGCCGGTCGCCTTGCCCCCACATCGGGCCGCGTGGTGATGGACGGCGAAGATATCACCGGGCTGCCACCGCATCAGCTGTTCGGCAAGGGACTGCTGCGCACGTTCCAGATTGCGCATGAATTTGGCAGTATGACGGTGCGCGAAAACCTGATGATGGTGCCGGATCAGCAATCGGGTGAATCGCTGTGGAACGCTTGTTTCCGACGCGGGGCCGTGGCCGCCGAAGAACGCCGCATTCGCGAAAAAGCCGATGAGGTGCTGGAATTTCTGACGATCTCGCATCTGGCCGATCAACGGGCCAGTAACATATCCGGCGGGCAGAAAAAGCTGCTGGAACTGGGCCGCACCATGATGGTCGACGCCAAGATGGTGTTTCTGGATGAGGTCGGCGCCGGCGTGA
>JAYUHO010000214.1:0-4692 GCA_043766915.1 Cypionkella sp. | reverse complement strand
GCGGCGGGCCTTGCCACGCACAAAGAACGGGATCTTTTTCAGCTCATTTTCCGCGTCAGAAAGCCAGATGATGTCGGCTGAGGTGGAGTCGACGATGCTTAAAACAGGGGCAGTCTCTGGGGGCATCGAGCCCCCATCAACTGCTGCCGCAGCGGCGGCTTCGGGTTGAACTTCGCGTGCTTTGTGTTGGCCACCATGATGAGAAGCACCGGCCTCATCGTGGAATTCGAAATCATCGCGGAACATGTGCAGAAGATGTTCTTCCAGACCCATAACCAAGGGATGAACCCAGGTATCAAAGATCACATTCGCGCCTTCCCAACCCATTTGCGGGGAATAGCGCGCCGGGAAATCCTGTACATGCACGGGGGCGGAAATCACGGCGCAAGGAATGCCCAGACGCTTGCCGATGTGACGTTCCATCTGGGTGCCAAGGATCATTTCGGGCTGCAGCGCCTCGATTGCGGCTTCAACCTCCAGATAATCATCGGAAATCAGCGCCTCGACCCCGAATTCTTTGGCCAGCGCGCGGATCGGGCGGGCCATTTCGCGGTTGAAACAGCCCATACCCGCCACTTCGAACCCCATCTCATCGCGGGCAATCCGGGCAGCAGCAGCCGCATGGGTGCCGTCACCGAAAATGAATACCCGTTTTCCGGTCAAATAGGTGCTGTCAACAGACCGCGTCCACCATGGCAGGCGCAGGCGGGAGGTGTCGGATTTCACGGGCAGACCGGTGATGGTGCTGACCTCAGCCAGAAAATCACGGGTGGCCCCCACACCGATGGGCACGATTTTGGTATAGGGTTGCTTCAGGTTGGTTTCCAACCACCGCGCGGCGGATTCGGCGTGTTCGGGATACATCAGCACGTTGAAATGCGCGGCCCCAAGGCGGGCAATATCGGACGGGCGTGATCCCATCGGGCCCACGACATTCACGCCAATGCCCATATCCGACAGCAGGCGGGTGACTTCGACGATATCATCGCGGTGCCGGAAACCCAGTGCGGTGGGGCCGATCAGGTTGGCGGTGATGTGTTCACTGCGGGCAATCAGTTTGGCCAGATGACGGACGATCTGCAAGAACGTCTCATCGGTGCCGAAGCCTTCTTTGCGCTGATAACTGGGCAGATCGAGCGCAATGACAGGAATGCCAAGGTTCATACTGCCCGCAAGGCCCGCCGGATCGTCCTGGATCAGCTCGGCGGTGCAGGACGCGCCCACGATCAACGCCTCGGGCTTGAAACGATCAACGGCATCCTGACATGCGGTCTTGAACAAACCTGCCGTATCCCCGCCCAGATCGCGGGCTTGGAAAGTGGTATAAGTGACCGGTGGGCGATGATCGCGGCGTTCGATCATTGTGAACAACAGATCGGCATAAGTATCGCCCTGCGGCGCGTGCAAAACGTAATGCAGGCCTTTCATGCCGGTGGCGACACGCATGGCACCGACATGCGGTGGGCCTTCGTATGTCCAAAGTGTCAGCTTCATTTGGCGGCCTCCACTTGGGGGGACAACGGAGCCAACAAAGCACGGCGGCGCAGCGGTTTGGCGAAAAGGGCGGCCAGATCGCCCGCTTGTTCGTAGAAATGCACGGGCGTGAACACCAACTCAATCGCCCATTTGGTGGCCAGACCTTCGGCTTCAAGCGGGTTGGCAAGGCCAAGGCCGCAGACCGTCAGATCGGCGCGGGCGGCACGGGCGCGGGCAAGCTGCAGATCAACATCCTGACCTTCCGACAGGGTTGGCCCTTCGGCCAGCAACTCCAGATCGGGAGCCATCAAATCGCGGTGCAGGAAAGGCGTTCCGACTTCAATCGCCGTCATGCCACATTCGCGGGTCAGAAACCGGGCCAGCGGGATTTCAAGCTGGCTGTCGGGGAAGAAGAAAACCGACTTGCCCGTCAGCGTGGTCGCACTGGCCGCAATCGCTTTTTCCGCCCGGGCGCGAGGGGCGGCGGTGACGGCATCAAAGAGGGCCCGAGGCACGTCAAATTCATCGGCGATGGCCTGCAGCCACGCAGTAGTGCCAGCCGCGCCAAACGGGAAGGGGGCCGGGATATGACGCGCGCCACGGCGGGTCAGAGCGGCGTGGGTGTCACCAAGGAACGGCTGCAGCAGCGCGAAAACGGTGTTCGGGCCAACTGATGGCAGGTCACCGGATCGCCGCGCGGGCAGGCAGCGCACTGGGGAAATCCCCATCGCCGCCAACAAAGCCAGCGCCTGATCTTCAACCACATCGGGCAACGCGCCGACAATCAGCAACTCACGCGCGTCACTAGCCGGCAGCACCGGCACCATTGATGCAAGGCAGGCATCTTCGCCTTGGGTGAATGTCGTCTCGATTCCCGAGCCGGAATAATTCAGTACCCGCACATGCGGGGCGTGTGCCACACTCATCCGTTCAGCCGCACGATGCAGATCAAGCTTGATCACTTCGGACGGGCAAGATCCCACCAAAAACAGCTGCCGAATGTCAGGGCGGCGTGACAGCAGGCGCGCAACTTCGCGGTCAAGTTCCTTTTGGGCATCGACCAACCCCGCCAGGTCTTTTTCTTCCAGAATCGCCGTGCCGAATCGCGGTTCAGCAAAGATCATCACACCCGCCGCCGATTGCAGCAAATGCGCGCAGGTCCGGCTGCCAACAACCAGAAAGAACGCGTCCTGCATTTTGCGGTGCAACCAGATGATTCCCGTCAGACCGCAGAATACTTCACGCTGGCCACGCTCTTTCAGGACAGGCGTGTTGGAACATCCGCGGGCAGGTAGCGCTGCGTTCATGATTGCGCCGCCATATCCAGCCGCGCCATGCGCAGCTTTAGAATGAACTGCACTGCGTTGATAACATAGGTGGCGTAGGCCATCAGCGCCAGGATCATCAGGCCGTTGGGCGAGAGCGAATGTGTCCAAAGCGCCAGAATATAAGCGGTATGCAGCGCAATCACGGCAAAGCTGAACACGTCTTCCCAAAAGAATGCGGGTGCCAGAAGATATTGGCCGAACACGATTTTTTCCCAGATCGCTCCTGTAATCATGATTATGTAAAGGAACAGCGTCTTTACGATCACCGATACGGTCGCGGCTTCGTATCCAATGCCCCACGCCAGATAGCGCAGCACCAAAATCAGCGAAACCGCAAAGGCCAGAAATTGCAGGGGGGCCAGAATGCCTTGCACGAATGTCCATTTGGTTGAATCGCGGCGAACACGCTCTTCTGCCGTGTAGAGCGGACGGCGGGCTGGGGAATCGCTGCGATTCTGCGGCATCATTCTGCTTTCGGACAAGGTGTTGTAAACCAAATCCTAGAGGCTTCAGTCACGAAGTGTCAACTAAAACTTACATTCTTAAAGTTTACATTCTGTGCTTTTGTTCGGGACCCACAGGGGGGCGAAAACGCCCTATTTTTCCGTAAATAGGTTTTAAAAACAGGTGCTTGATAATATCGACCATTCTTGTTACATTTCAGAGTGTCTATTTTCTTTGACATTCTTTCGCGGCTAAGAGAAAGTTGCTTCAACAGGATGACCCCGATCGCGCTGACAGTTTCAGATGCAGGTTTTGCGGGCACCCTTTTGCGGAGCTGCTTGGATGCAGGATTTTCAACAGTCAGACCAAACCCGCTCTTCCGGACAAGACTCGGCCGGGGTGAATTACTTTGCCTCGCAAGTTGTGTCCCTGCTGGCAGAACGATCGTCGCGATCGACAACCGAACCGCTGGAGGTTTTGGTTTCTGGTCTGATCCGTGCATCACAGTCGGGAACCAAAGAAGCCTTTGCCGAGTTGTTAAACGAAATGCGCAAATCGCGCGTGTCGGTGGCAGCGTTGGCGGATATATATATCCCGCTTGCCGCGCGCCGGATGGGCGAAGCTTGGCACGAAGACGAGATGAGTTGGCTGGAAGTCTCCATTGGCGTGGGGCGGCTGCAAAGCCTGCTTCGCGAAATTGGTACGGCTTGGGCGGCAGATCAGGCGGGCGATGCGGGGCATGGGACGATTCTGATGATCATTCCAGACCGCGAACAGCATACACTGGGGCCAATGGTGGCGATGGGTCAGATGCGGCGGTATGGCGTGTCGGTTTGCCTGCGGATCGCCCCAAATCTGGAAGAACTGCGCGGGTTGATCACCTCGCGGGCTTTCGATGGCATCATGATTTCTGTCGCCACAGTGGACAAGTTGGAGTCTGTGCGCAAAACCGTAAAGTTTGTGAAGTCTCTCTCGACAAAGCCCATTCCCATCGTCGTTGGGGGTGCTGTGATGTTCAAGCTGGAGGATGCGGCATCATGCACTGGCGCTGATTTCTCATCGAACGATATTGGAGCGGCTTTAGAAGTGATCGGTCTGAAATTTGACTCTTTCTGCATCTTAAAGCGAGCGTAACAAACCGCTGTCCCAAAATGGGTGGGCGGCAAGGTAAGCGAATAGCCCGTGAACACTGATTCCAAGCATATGCTAGCTGGCATGTCCGTGCCCCTGATCGACCCAGAGTTGCTGGCCGAAATCATTGCGACTGCCGCAGACATTTCTTTGTCTATTTCCGCTGACTCGCGGATCACGTCGGTTTTGGTGAACCCCCATCATCAGGCGTTTGGGCACCTCTCTCATTGGGTCGGCCGCCATGCCCGCGAAATCATGCCGATTGAAAGCTACGAAAAATTGGCGCGCCGGCTGGAAACGATGGCAAAGCCGG
>JAYUHO010000213.1:0-12370 GCA_043766915.1 Cypionkella sp. | reverse complement strand
CCGGATTTGCTCCGGGACCTCTCCCTTGGCCCACAAGACCCCGGATCAAGTCCGGGGCTGCGCCAGACCCGCCGCCCTACCCGCCCAACGCCCGGTCGCCCAGCACCCGGTTAACAGATACCCGCCCGTCGGGGCCTCCCAGTCCAACATTTCGCCGCAGACAAACACGCCCGGCAACGCGCGCAACTCCAGCCCCTCGGTCAAAGCCTGCCGCATCACCCCTCCCGCCACCGAAATCGCCTCATCCATCGGGCGGGGGCCGTTATGGGGGATGGGCAGGGATTTGATCGCCTGAACGGCGTGCATCCCCCGGCCAAATTCCATGATCAACGCCACCGCCACCGGGGCCAGCCCCAGTTTGCGCAACCTGTTCGACAGGGTTTCCTTGCCGCGCATCAACGCCAACCGCTGTGCAACCACATCGGCCACCACATCCGGCATCAGATCAACCCGCAACGCCGCCCCCAGCCGCAGATCGCGGCTGACGCCGTAAATCCCGCCGCCTTCGATCCCTCGGGCCGAGATCACAAACTCGCCCCGCTCCACCCGATCCCCCACCAACAGCGCAGCCCCTTTGACCGCCACGCCGAAAAACCGTGTCATATGCGGCGACCAGTTCACCACAAAGCCCATATTCGCGGGCTGAAACGGCGTGATTTTCACCCCCCGTTCCGCCAACCACGGCACCCAGGCACCATCAGACCCCAGCCGCGCCCAGCTGGCCCCGCCCAGCGCCAGCACCGTCACTATAGGCCGCAACACCTGCGCCCCATCTGGTGTGTCAAACCGAAACCCATCGCCGTCAAATCCCGTCCAGCGCCAGCCGGTGCGCAGGGTCACCCCCAGCCCCGCCAACCGCGCCAGCCATGCCCGCAACAGCGGTGACGCCTTCATCGCAACCGGAAACACCCGGCCCGTCGATCCGGTAAACACCGGCTGCCCCAAGTCCTGACACCACTGCACCACCTGATCCGGCCCAAATTCCGCCAGCATCGGGGCCAGCCATTCCGGCGCATCATAGCGGGCAGCAAACACGTCCAACCGCTCAGCACGCGTTACGTTCAGCCCCGACTTGCCCGCCATCAGAAACTTGCGGCCCGCGCTGGATTTCGCCTCGCACACCACCACGCGCCGCCCCGCCCGCGCCAGTTCTTCGGCGGCCATCAGCCCCGCGGGCCCCGCGCCGATCACCAAGGCATCAAGCAACCGCCCCACCCCGGATTTCCACCACCCGGTGCGGATAGGGCATCTCTATCCCCGCGTCTTTCAACGCATTCCAGATCGCAAACAAAACCGGGCTGGCATATCTGTTCTTGCCATCATCAATCCCCGACACCCAATATTCCGCAGTGAAATCAACGGCACTTTCGCCAAATCCCGCCAATTCGCAGGACGGCCCGGCCGGCACCGTCAGCACAAAGGGCAATGCGCCAATCGCCGTCTCAATAATCGCAGGCACCAGATTGATGTCGGTTTCATAGCTGACCGAAAACTTGGCCTCATACCGGTTGGCCGAGCCTTGGTCGGAATAATTGATCACCCGCGTCGTGATGAAATGATCATTCGGCACCACAATCCATTTGCCGTCAAAGGTTTCCAGCACGCAGGCCCGCGCCGTCATCCGCACAATCGTGCCTTTCTGCCCGCCATCCAGTTCAACATAATCGCCAACCGTTGTCTGGCCCTCGATCAGCAAGATGACACCCGATACAAAGTTTGCCGCGATCTGCTGCAGACCCAGACCGATGCCCACACCCAGCGCACCGCCCAAGACCGCCACCGCCGTCAAATCAATGCCCATGATCGACATCAGCAACAGAAACGCCACGCCAAAGATCGCCATCTCGGCGGCCTTCACTGCCAGTTGCCGCGTGGCGGGGCGCAATTCGTTCTGCGCCTTGATATAATCGGCACTTTGGCGGTTTGACCAAGACCCCAGCCAGAACAGCAACGATCCAGCAATCACGCCCCGGATCAGCGCCATCACCGAAAAGCGGATATTGCCCACCGCAACAACGGTTTCTTCCAACCGGGCCGAAACGTCGTCCAACACGCCCAAAGCGTAAAGCGCCGCCATCGGGATCAACACGTATTTGCCCAACAGTTTCAGGAAACTGTCCGTCAGGATTTTCTGCACAAAAACGCGCGCCGCTAAAAACATGAACACTCTTTTGCCAAACGCGATCACGTCCCCGGAATCAAAGATTGACCGGGTGACCTGCTCTCCGGCGGCCGTCAGCCCATAGGCAAGCAAGGGCATCAGCAACGGTAAAAATCGCAGGACAAACCGACGAAACGCGCTGATCGGGCCGATTTTATCCGCAGCAGGCGCAATCACGCGGGTCAGCACCGGCACGGCGCGTCGGGTGGCATAAGTGGCGCCGACATAGGCCAGCGCCAGCAGGGCAAACTGCGTCCACGCAGCGGGTGACAGCAGCCACCCCGTGGCGATATCCCCCGCTTGGGTCAGCCAACCCAGCACTTTGGCCATCAAATCTGATTGCCCGTTCATCTGCATTCTCCTT
The DNA here is from genome assembly GCA_043766915.1 of Cypionkella sp. GTDB lineage: Bacteria > Pseudomonadota > Alphaproteobacteria > Rhodobacterales > Rhodobacteraceae > JANNAT01. Next base: position 9,845 of record JAYUHO010000213.1, on the reverse strand, counting down.
GGCCGTGCCTGCTCTGCTCTGCTGTGCCAACAAACAGGGCGCAAAACAAGCACAGCTGTTGCACTGCCGCGGGCGTAAGGCGGTGTTGGCCAGCGAATGCACGCTATGTGCATCGGCCAGCATTTCCCTGATCAGGGCTTGGCCTGTGGTCTGTGCCGCAAAGGTGCAGTCAAAATGCCCCACGCCCGCCCAATGCCGATCATACGCCCAGTCCCACGGCACGGCGCACCGCCGCATCGCGCAACGGCACATCCTGCCCCAACCAAGGATCGGCCGCTGCACTGCACATCCACACCAAGGCACGCGCGGGCCATTCGGGGGGGATATGCACCGAAGGGTCCAGTTGACTGACCGCATTCACCCCGGATGCCTTGATCTTGACCTGCATGTCGGTGGCCACCGTGCCGGGTGACAATCCAAGCACCCGGATGCCGCGCGGGCTTTCTTCCAGATGTGCGCTCCGGGTCAGCATCAAAGCCCCCGCCTTGGACGCGCAATAGGCACCCCAGCCGTCATAGGGGGTGTTTGCAGCGCCAGACGATACCGTAATCACCGTGCCCGATCCTTGCGCCCGCATGATCGGCAAAACTCCGCGCATGCCATGAAACACCCCTGTCAGATTTATCGCAATTGCATGCCCCCACGCCACAGGGTCCGTTTCCGCCAAAGCCGCAATCGGATCAATCACGCCAGCGTTGTTGATCAGCACATCCACCCGACCAAATCGGGCCATAACCGCCGCTATCGCCGCCTGAACAGATTGCCAATCTGCGACATCGCATTGAACAGCCTGCGCATTTGACCCTATTTCATTGGCCAGATCCACAATCTGTGCGCCAGATCGCGCCAACAGTGCCACTTGTGCGCCCGCAGTCGAAAAGGCCCGTGCCGCCGCCGCGCCAATGCCACGGCTTGCCCCGGTGATCACAACCACTTTGCCTTGCATAGCGCCCCCCGTCCGATTGCATGCCAGACTCTAGTGCTACGCAGGTAACAGGCGCAACGGAAACCCTTGACCCTTTGGCTGCGAGCGGGGATGGTTAGCCGCAAATTTGCATCAGATAGGATGGATGATGAAACTCTGGAAACTTGCGGGCAGCACCGCCGCGATAGCCCTTTTATCAGGATCAGGCGCTTTCGCCGAAATTACACCTGAACAGGTCTGGCAAAGCTGGCAAGACATGAGCACGTCTTACGGCCAGTCCGTTACCGCCGCCAATGTCGCGCGCGACGGGGACACCCTGATTGTTGACGGTGTGCAGTTCGCCTCTGATCAGGGCGGCATCAAGTCCACCTCGACGGTCAGCCAGATGAAATTCACCGACAATGGCGATGGCACCGTCAAAGTGACCATGTCAGACGATCAGGTGATGGAAGTTACCACCGCCGCCGATGCCGCCGTCGCAGGGTCTGCAGCAAGCAAATCAACCATCACGATCTCACATCCCGGCATGGCGATTACCGCCAGCGGCACGCCAGCGGCCACCAATTACGCAATTGATGCGCCCACACTGATGTTCAAACTGGCAGCACTTGAAGGTGCCGATGCCAGCCTGAAAGACACAAAAGTTGAGGGCACTCTGACAGGCCTTACCGCAAAATATGTCGTCGAACCGGGCGCGACGGGCACCAAGCTTGATTCAGAATTCGCCACCAAATCAATGGCAGTGATCGTCGAAAGCAACGACGCCAACGCCAGCAACAGCGGCAAGTTCAGCATCCTGTTCAATGATTTCGCGGGCAAAACCAAAGGCAATTTCATCGGCACCGCAGCGATGGAAGATCTGGCCAAGGCCGTCAAAGCAGGCTTTGCCATTGATGGTAATTTTTCCTACGGCGCAATGAAGATCGATTTTGATGGCACCGACGCCGCCGGACCCACGAAACTGGCGGGCGTTGGCACCAGTGGCGATCTAAGCTTTGTGATCGACGCTGCAACAATGAAATATGGAACCACCACCAAGGGCGTCAGTTTCACCATGACCAGCGCCGATATTCCGTTCCCGGAATTGAAATTCGGCTACAGCGAAGCGGCGTTCAACATCACCTTGCCCGTTGGCACCGCTGAGACACCCTCTGACTTTGCTTTGCTGACCCGGCTGGTAGATTTCACCATCTCTGATGAGGTCTGGGGCATGTTCGATCCTGCAGGCAGCCTGCCCCGCGATCCGGCCACCGTGATCATCGACACCAAAGGCAAGATGCGGATGACCACGGATCTGTTCGATCAGGCGGCCATGGATGCTTTGGGCGATGCGCCTCCGGGTGAATTGCACGCCCTCGATGTGACCGAGTTGAAAGTATCCGCAGCCGGGGCGCTGCTGACCGGGGCGGGGGCGTTCACCTTCGACAATTCTGATATGGTCACCTATCCCGGCATGCCGCTGCCCACCGGCAAGATTGATCTGAAACTGACCGGCGGCAATGGGCTGATGGACAAACTGGTTGCGATAGGCCTGCTGACCGCCGAAGACGTGATGGGGGCAAAGATGATGCTTGCCATCGTCGCCAACGCAGCCCCCGACGGCTCTGACGAGCTGACCTCGACGATTGAGGTGAAAGACAAGGTTCTGTCGGCCAACGGCCAACCGCTGCAATAAGCATTACGACCGCTTAAAGGCCGCCCCGCACTGTGCCGGGCGGCCTTATCTTTGCGCAATTTGATTTTGCGGTGGGATCAATCACCTGCAGACCTTGAATCTTTGCGCTAAAGCATGACTTTAAGGACAAGTTTGAACCACAGCCGGGCCATGCGCCCGGCAGAAGGAATGCAATGGCCCAATCCCTAGAAAGCCTTACCGCTGCCTTGCTGGCCGAAGCCAAACGCGCCGGGGCGGAAGGCGCTGACGCCATCGCAGTGTCAGGCACCTCGCAATCCATCAACATTCGCGCCGGGCAGTTGGAACAGGCGGAACGCGCTGAAGGCACCGAGATTGGTCTGCGGGTGTTGATCGGCGGGCGTCAAGCCTGCGTGTCCGCCTCGGATGTGTCAGCCGCCACGCTGGAGCGTTTGGCAGAACGCGCGGTTGCCATGGCCCGTGAAGCCCCTGAAGACCCCTATGCCGGTTTGGCTGCCACCGATCAGATCGCCCGCAATTGGGATCTGGCGGCGCTGGACCTGTGCGATGCCACGGCAGAACCCACCGCTGCCCAACTTGAATCCGACGCCCGCGCCGCCGAATCTGCCGCGATGGCCGTTGCAGGCATTACCCAGGTTGAGGCGTCCGCCGGTTATGCCCTGCGCCAGGTGCATCTTGCCGCCAGCAACGGCTTTTCCGGCGGCTATGCCCGCAGTTCACGGTCCACATCCGCTGTGGCCTTCACCGGCACCGGCACCGGGATGGAGCGGGACTATGCAGGCGAAGGCCGCACGCATCAGGCCGATATGCCGTCTGCAACCGCCATCGGCACACTGGCCGCAGGCCGCGCTCTGGCCCGCGCCGGGGCAACCAAACCCAAAACCGGCAGCTATCCGGTGCTGTTTGATGAACGTGTTGCCTCATCCCTGATCGGGCATCTGCTGTCTGCAATCAACGGCGCTGGCATTGCGCGCGGATCGTCATGGTTGCTGGACGCCCTTGGTAAACCCGTGTTGCCCGCTGGCCTGTCAATCATCGAAGACCCGTTGCGCCCGCGCATTTCAGGTTCGCGTCCGTTCGATGGCGAAGGCCTGCCCACCGCCCGCCGGATGATTGTGCAGGACGGCGTGCTGCAAAGCTGGACGCTCGATCTGGCCACAGCGCGCAAACTGGGCATGGCGTCAACTGCCAGCGCGTCGCGCAGCACCTCTGCCCCGCCATCGCCCTCGACATCCAATATCGACCTGACACAAGGCACCGCCACCCGCGCCGATCTGATCCGCGATATGGGCACGGGCCTGCTGATCACCTCGATGATCGGCTCTACCATCAGCGCGACGACGGGGGATTATTCCCGTGGCGCAGCCGGATTTTGGGTAGAGAACGGCCAGATCATGCACCCGGTGAACGAATGCACCATTGCGGGCAATCTGCGCGATATGCTGTTGCGGATCATTCCTGCCAATGATGCCCGCGCGCATTTGTCCACTCGCGTGCCCAGCCTGCTGGTCGAAGGGATGACCCTTGCCGGCGCATGATCTGGCATTGCTGACCGATGCCGCGCGCGCCGCTGGCCAGATTGCGCTGCGGTTTTGGAAAAACACGCCGCAAATCTGGGACAAAGCCGATGCCAGCCCGGTAACCGAAGCCGACCTGGCGGTGAACGATATGCTGCACCAGCGTCTTCGCAGCGCGCGACAGGGTTATGGCTGGCTGTCCGAAGAAACACCGGATGATACGGCGCGGCTTGATTGCGAACATGTATTCATAATTGATCCGATTGACGGTACGCGGGCTTTTATTGCAGGTGAGAAACACTTTTCCCATTCGCTGGCTGTGGCCAGAAACGGGGCAATCACCGCCGCCGTGGTTTATCTGCCAGCCCTTGATCGGATGTATGGCGCGACTCGCGATGGCCCGGCGTTGATGAATGACGAACAATTGACTGCCAGCACCAAAGCGCTGAACGAATATCCTAACATATTGATGTCAAAAGCAACCCTGAACCCAGATCATTGGCACGGCCCCGCACCTGTCCTGCAACGCAGCTTTCGCGCCTCGATTGCCTATCGGCTGGCCTTGGTGGCGGATGGATCATTTGACGCCATGCTGTCGTTTCGCCCGTCTTGGGAATGGGACATCGCGGCAGGCAGCCTGATCGCCGCACGCGCGGGGGCAAAAGTATGCGACTGCCGGGGCAACCCGTTGCAGTTCAACTCACCCGCCGCGAAATCACATGGCATCTTCGCCGGATCAACGGCGCTGTTCGCCGATCTTTTTCCCCGCATGAACGCATAAGACCGCCCGAAGGCGGCCTTATGTGACCTTATAGTCGTAAATTTAGCGCTTTGGCTTGCCCGGCGGCACAAACCGCTTGGATGTGTCCTTGGCGTCGACTTTAGGGGCAGCAGGTTTGGCACGCGGCGCGGTTTTGCTAAAGGTTTTCCCTTCGGCCCCATGCGATTTGAACCCAGCCGCGCGGGCAGGCTTGCCGTCGGCTCCACCATGCGATTTGAACCCGGCCGAGCGTGGCTTGGCATCGCCATCAGCCGCCTTCCAGCGTGGTTTGGCATCGCCCTCGGCTGCCGCGCGCGGCGCGTAAGACTTTGCGTAGGGCTTGGCCCCTTCGGCACGCGGCGCATAGGGTTTGGTCGCTTCACCCCGACGGGCATAAGGCTTAGCCCCCTCGGCACGGGGCGCATAGGGTTTCGCGCCTTCGGTTCGCGGCGCGTAAGGCTTGCGATCCCCATCGTCGCGCTTGGCATAGGGTTTGGCCCCCTCGGCACGCGGCGCATAAGGTTTCGCGCCTTCGGCACGCGGCGCATAGGGTTTGGCCCCCTCAGCACGCGACGCATAAGGTTTCGCCCCTTCGGCACGTGGAGCGTAGGGTTTGCGATCCCCATCTTCGCGCTTGGCATAGGGCTTGGCCCCTTCGGCACGCGGCGCGTAGGGTTTGCGATCCCCGTCATCGCGCTTGGCATAGGGCTTTGGGCTATCCGCACGCGGCGCATAGGGCTTGGCCCCCTCCGCGCGCGGTGCATAAGGCTTACGATCGCCGTCATCGCGCTTGGCGTATGGCTTTCGATCCGTCGCCGCAGGGCGTGGCTTTGGCGCCTCTGCCGGTGCTGTATCTGCGCCACCCAATGGGTCAAACGACGCGCGCGGCGCGTCATCTTCCACCACACGCGCAGGTTTTGGCACATAGGCGGGTTTATCCGCACGCGGCGCATAGGCTGGCTTTTCAACCTTTTCCGCGCGTGGCGCATAGGCCGGCTTGTCAGTACGATCCGCCCGTACGGGGGCGGCTTTGCGGGGGCTGCGTTCAGGGCGGTCCATATCAGGCTCACCCTCGATCCGGTCCATCACGACGCCGCTTTCCAGTTCCAGCTGCGCGCCAAACTTGCCTGCCAAAGCCGTAGCGATCTGCACAAAGGTGCGATCTTCCTGCACCCGGATGGCCCCGATGCCGTCTTTGGTGATCCCGCCAGCGTCACAGATTTTAGGCAACAACCACCGTGCTTCGGCCCGTCCTGATCGGCCAACCGACAATGAATACCAAACCGACGGCCCGAATTCATTGCGTTCGCGCGGGGCCGCAGCGGCCCCCGATGGCACGACCTGATCCGACAACACTTCGGGCGCAGACCGCCCTTCGCGCCACAGCCGAATGAACGCCGCCGCCACTTGTTCAGGTCCAAACCGGCCCAGCAACGTGGCCGCCATCTCGCCTTCGTCCGACAGATTCTGCCCCAGGATCGGATGTTCCAACAGGCGCAGATCGTCTTTGGCGGTGACTTCATCGGCGGACGGGGCTGATCCCCATTCCGCCACAACTTTGGCACCCTGCAACAAACGCTGGGCCTTTTTGAATTCAGCAGGCACCACGATCATCGCGGAAACACCCTTTGACCCGGCCCGACCGGTGCGGCCAGACCTGTGCAGCAAGGTTTCCGAGTTTGACGGCAAATCGGCGTGGATCACCAGATCAAGCCCCGGCAAATCAATCCCGCGCGCCGCCACATCGGTGGCAATACACACCCGCGCACGGCCATCGCGCAACGCTTGCAACGCATGCGTGCGTTCCTGTTGTGACAATTCCCCCGACAGCGCCACCACCTGAAAGCCGCGATTGCCCATCCGCGCCAGCAGACTGTTCACATTCGCACGGGTCTTGCAGAACACAATGGCCGCGCGCGCCTCGTAAAACCGCAGGGCGTTGAAAATCGCATTGTCACGATCCCGCGCCGCCACCGAAAGCGCGCGGTATTCGATATCGACGTGCTGTTTCGCCTCGCCCTGCGCCTGAATCCGCAAGGCGTCGCGCTGAAAATCACCGGCCAGTTTGGCAATCTCTTTCGGCACGGTGGCCGAAAACATCAACGTGCGACGCTCAGCCGGGGCGGCGTTCAGGATATATTCCAGATCCTCACGGAACCCCAGATCAAGCATCTCGTCTGCTTCATCCAGCACTGCGGCGCGCAGGCCCGACAGATCAAGCGAGCGGCGATCAATATGGTCGCGCAAACGCCCCGGCGTGCCGACAACAATATGCGCGCCCCGGTCCAGCGCGCGCTTTTCAGTGCGGTAATCCATGCCACCAACACAAGTGGCAATCTGCGCCCCCGCCGGGCCATAAAGCCAATCCAATTCGCGCGCCACTTGCAGCGCCAATTCACGGGTGGGCGCAATGACCAGGGCCATCGGCGTGTCTGCATAAAGCAGCTTATCCGCGCCGCGCAGCAACTGATCGGCAATGGCAATGCCAAAGGCCACGGTCTTGCCGGAACCCGTTTGCGCCGAAACCAGCATATCGCGGTCTTGGGCTTCGGGGGCCAAAACGGCCAGCTGAACGGCTGTTAAGGTTTCATAGCCCTTAGCCGTCAATGCCGCAGCCAAAGGCGCGGCGATACCCATATCTATCATTTCGTTTCCTGATGGGGGGCACGCGCACGTGCGCCCTTGAAGTGCCTATATCCAACGGCACCTCATTCCCCATCGCAGACCAGCCTCCCCGCCGTCTGCCCCGGAATCGTCGGGCCGAACGGCTGCGCATACACGGATAAATCCGGTGTGTATAGGGGGCAGCCATTGGTGTAGGCCCTCACTTAGTCAGATTTGCTCTCAATCGCCGGGGACATGAAGGTCAGGGTTCACCCCGCCACCCCCACCGCCTAAACCCGCAATCCGTTCCACACCAGCATCGTAACCTCTGCCCCGATATGCCCCGCATCCAGTGCCGCCCCATCGGCCATCCCCAGCATAAACCGCACTTCGGTGCCCATCACCGCGTAGGTTTCCGTCATCGCCCAGATATGCACCTGCAACAGCATCGGATCAACGCGGCGGATCAGGCCAGCCGCGATCCACCCCTCAATACGCCGCGCCGCCCGCCTTGTGGCATCACGGCTGCCCGCCCAATGGTTGTGCAACATGGGGGCACCGCGCATCACTTCGCCCGCAAACATCCGCACTTCCGCTGGATGATCCAGCGAAAACCGGATTTTTCGCGCGATGTAATCCGATAAAAACGCCTGTGGGCCGTGGTCAAGCGAGATACCCTCAAACAACTCGCCCCAGATCCCGGTGATATGATCCAGCGCCTGTTGGTACAGCTCTTCCTTGCTGTCGATGTAATAGTGCAGCTTGGTTTTCGAAATTCCCGCCCGGTCGGCAATGCCCTGGGTCGATGCCCCGCGCAGCCCGTGTTCGGCAAACTCGACAATCGCCGCAGCCCTGATCACATCGCGCAACTCACCGCGTTTAACCGCCAGATCAACCCGGCTCATTTCACAACCGGAAGGTATGCTGTGGCCTCAACTTCTATCAAGATATCGTGCGATGGCATCATCGCCGACACTTCCACCACGGTAGAGACTGGCGGCGTGCCCGGAAAAAACCCGCGCCGCACCGTGTTGTAGCGCGGGAAATCATTCAGGTTTTTGAAGTATTGCACCAGCTTGAACACATCCGCCATCGACCCGCCCGCATCTTCCATCGTGGCGCGGATACGGTCCAGCACATACCAGCTTTGCGCCAAAATCGGGCCATCCTTGGCATCCACCGAAAACTCGCCGGTCTGCCCGATCGCCGGCCCAATCCCATCCGGCAAATCACCAAAACCGCAGATGATTTTCCCAAGCGCCGGATCAACCGCAATCACCCCCGACAAAAAGATAAAATCTCCCCGCCGTACCCAAGCCGAATAACGTGCCAAAGGTTCTGCTGTCATAGCTGCACCGGAAGTTTCTTCAACGCCGCCTCAACCCGCGCCAGATAGCCTGACCGATCCGCAGCCGTTGTATGGTTCATGTTATAAAGTTGTTTCCAAACAACTTTGCAGCGCGGGTTAAACATCGGCCGCAGCCCCCGTGTCCACAAGCTGCGCCCCGGATCGCGGATCAACCGGATCCACCACCACGGTGATCCTGATGTCGTAATCCCCACAAACACCTTGATATTCTGCATCTTTGGCTTGGGCCGTCGTTCCTTGCCGTCAGACACTTCAAACGTCACTCCCGGCAGCCAGACTCGTTCCAACCAACCCTTCATCATCGCAGGCGGCCCGTAATACCACGTCGGATAGATCACCACCAAGCCTTCGGCCCAATGCAGATTGGCGACATGGTCAGGATGTTTGGCAATGATTTCATTTGTGCGGGTGAGATAGCCTTGCCATTCCTCGGTTGACAATACCGGATCAAAATTCTCACGATAAAGATCATGCGTGCGCAAGTCATGACCCGCCGCACGCAAGGTGCGACAGGCCAGTTCATACAAGGCCGCGCCGTAACTCTCGCTACACGGATGGCTAAAGACAACCAACAGGCGCATCGCCGTTCCTCCGCTACAGGCTTACTTGATCAGGTCCATGCCGACTTTTTTGTTCACGAACTGATCGGTGGCCACTTTGGTGACATCCACCGATCCCGCCTCAAGGATCCCCGTTGATATCGCCAGATCGTAAAACGCCTGCACGCGGCCCATATCAATCGCGCCGATGCCAACCTCGGCCTGATACCCGGTGCCGATGATGCCCAGCGCCTTCATCTGCGCCACTTCTTCGGTCAGCTTGGCCACGGTCTGTTCGGGGTTTGCCGCAATGATCGCCGCATTGCCAAGGCTGTTGTCGCCGTACATGTAATTGTACCACCCGATGGTTGACGCATCGACAAACCGCTGCACCAGATCGGGGTTGGATGCCACCATTTCGGTGCGCGCCTCAACAGTTGTGGAATAGGTGTTCCAGCCATAATCGGCCAACAAAAA
>JAYUHO010000212.1:0-30273 GCA_043766915.1 Cypionkella sp. | reverse complement strand
TAGAACCTATGACGGCTTGATGGCCCTGCATCCCATGACGGGGTGGCGCATCAGGGGATGTCCCCGGATTGCATCGCTTAGAACGGGCTTTGTGCCATCACCTGATGGCTTAAACATGCCGCGCAAAGCGTCGGCAGATCGTGAAGGAAACAGAACATGTCGTCACTCTTGACCAACACAAGTGCCATGGTTGCCCTGCAAACCATGAAAAGCATCAATATGAATATGGGCAAAACCCAATCGGAAATCTCGACCGGAAAATCCATCTCCAATGCCAAGGATAACGCCGCCGTCTGGGCGATTTCCAAGGTGATGGAATCGGATGTAAAGGGGTTCAAGGGCATCTCTGACAGCCTTGCGCTGGGATCATCCACCATCTCGGTGGCGCGTCAGGCGTCGGAAACCATCACTGATCTGTTGACCGAAATTAAGGGCAAGGTCGTGGCATCGCAGGAAAAAAACGTTGATCGAGACAAAATCCAGACGGATATCAAGGTGTTGCGCGACCAGATCGCAACGGTTGTGGGGGCGGCACAGTTCAACGGTCTGAACATGATCAGCGGCACCGATGACGTGGATGTGCTGGCGTCACTGGATCGGTCAAGCAATGGCAACGTCTCGGCATCGAATATCAAAGTGGCGCGGCAAGATTTGACGACTGCATCGGGCACCTACGGCACGGGCACATCGCTGGCCCCGAATGCTGTGGTGCAAAATGGTGCAACGGCCGTGTCATCGGCGGGGAAAACTGCGGACGTCACTTTTGCCTCTACCTGGGCTGCGGGCGACACGGCAAGTCTGACGGTTGCCGGGGTTTCGGTGTCTTATACGGCATTGACATCATCGGTGACGGATATCGCGACGGCTTTCGCGGGATCAATCAACGCCTTGGGCCTGTCAGGCGTGACGGCAGCGAATACGGCAGGTGTTTTGACGATCACCTCAACCCGCGCGTTCGAAGGGCTGTCGGTGGCACAAACCTCGACCACGGCGGGCGGCGGCACGTCAGATATCACTGCGGTCAATGGCGCGGCCCCGTCGGGTGTCAACACAGCCACGTCTTCGACCATCCGGCAGCGCGCCGAAGAGATTGACCTGTCCGGCTCGGCAGCCGTTGCCGAAGGGGACGGATACAAAGCAACCGTTGGCAACGCGTCTTACAACTATATCGCGGGCAAGAATGAAACGATGCAGGACGTGGCCCGCGGTTTGAAAGTGGCGATTGATTCGGCTGGTCAGGCCGGGGTGTCGACCAAGGTGACCCAAGATGCCACCACCGGCCAATGGACGCTGAACATCGACAATGACGGCGCAGGATCGGCCAGTCTTGTGCTGGCCAGCACCGGAAACGCGGGCGGCAAGGCATCGGGGGGGCTGTTTGGCCTTGATGCCATCGACGTGCGCACCAACGCGGGCGCGAAATCAGCGCTGTCCAACATTGAAACGATGATCGGAAGGTCGATCAATTCGGCAGCAGAGTTCGGTTCGGCGCAAAAGCGGATCGAAATTCAAAGCGATTTCGTTGGCAAGCTGACCGATGCTTTGAAGGCCGGCATCGGATCGATGGTTGACGCGGATATGGAAGAAACCTCGGCGCGGTTGCAGGCCTTGCAGGTGCAGCAACAGCTGGCGACGCAATCCCTGTCGATTGCCAATCAGGCGCCGCAGAACATTCTGGCGCTGTTCCGCTAATGCCTTGGCCGGAAGGGGCGACCTTTCCGGCCACTTCGCCTGACCGCATGATGTCAGGCCAACTGCCCCAAGCCCCGTTTCCAGGAAGGACATTAAGTGACAGCCCAGTCGATGGCCGTACGCAGCCCCTATTCACGACCCGAAGCGCCGCAAAAGACCCCGCGCGCTTTGGAATATGATCTGCTGGCGCGGATCACCCAGCGATTGACAGCGGCCTGGGCCCAGCGGCGCACCAATTATGCCGCGATGTTAACGGCGCTGGACGATAACCTGCGGCTGTGGTCGGTGTTGGCAGCGGATGTCGCTGAATCCAGCAACGGTCTGCCCGCAAAACTGCGCGCGCAGCTGTTTTATCTTTATGAATTCACCGCCAAACACAGCCGCTCTGTGCGTGACGACGGGGCCTCGATTGAGGTTTTGGTGGATATCAACACTGCCGTGATGCGTGGCCTTCGCGGCGATGGGGGCGCGCCATGACGGGGTTGGTTTTGAAACTGGGGCCGCATGAGCGGGTGTTGATCAACGGCGCGGTCATTGAAAATGGCGACAAACGGTCACGTCTGGCCATTATGACGCCAAACGCCAATATTCTGCGTCTGCGCGACGCAATCCATCCCGAAGAGGTGAACACCCCGGTGCGGCGGGTCTGCTATATCGCGCAAACGGTGCTGTCAGGCGATATCGCGGCATCCGATGCGCGACTGCAACTGCTGCGAGGAATTGAACAGCTTAGTCAGGTTTTGACCGATTTTGACAGCCGCACCCTGCTGTCGCAGGCAACCGCATTTGTGCTGGAGGATCAGCATTATCAGGCACTTAAGGCATTGCGGGGGCTGTTGCCACGCGAAGAGCGGCTGTTTGCTGCCGCCCGCGCCTCATGAGTTACACTCCGGCGATCCCCTTGGGCGGCTATGCGGGCTGGGCGTTTTTAAAACGCACGATGCCCGCGCAGACTGCAGCGCTTGCCGGATCAACCGAGATGAAACGAGACGAGGATTACTTTCGCGCCAAGATCGGCAAGATCGACACCGCGGAGCAATTGGTCAGTGACCGGCGGCTTATGCGGGTGGCGCTGGGTGCGTTTGGGTTGGATGGTGACATCAACAACACGTTTTTCATCCGCAAAGTGCTGGAAGACGGCACGTTAAAGACGGGCACCTTGGCCAATCGGCTGGCGGATAAGCAGTATCAGAAATTGTCAGCTGCCTTTGGGTTTGGCGATTTCAAAACCCCCGCAACTAAAATTTCGACATTCCCCGACAAAATCCTGACCGCCTTTCGGGCGCGGCAGTTTGAAGTGGCAGTGGGCGATCAGAATCCGGACCTGCGGCTTGCCCTGAACCTGCAACGAGAACTGCCGGGTATTGCTGGCAAAACGGGCAGCACGGAAAATGCCAAATGGTTTTCGGTAATGGGCAACGCCGGATTGCGCCGGGTGTTTGAAAAGGCTCTGGGCCTGCCTGCGGGATTGGGGGCGCTTGATCTGGAACAGCAGTTGGGGGCGTTTAAGGAAAAAGCGCAGGCACAATTGGGCAGCGACTCTGTCACGCAGTTTGCCGACCCTGATAAGGTGGAGGGTCTGCTGCGGCGCTTTCTTCTGCGGTCTGAAGCGGACAGCTACGCGCAATCAAGCGGCCGAACTGCGGCGTTGCAGTTGATGCAGCAGGCGGTTGCGACGTCACGCAACAGATTTGGCTGACGGTTTCAACTGATCGCCAACGCGGCAGCCAATCTGCGGAAACTGCCGGGAATCCCATCGGCGGGGGCGTCTTCGGCCAGAAACGCATCCAACGCGGGCCAGACTTTGATCGCAGTATCCACGGCCGGGTCAGACCCCTTGGCGTAAAGCCCGGCCTGAATCATCATCTCGGCCCGGTCCCAGGCCCCAAGCAAGTGCCGGGCTGACGCGATGTGCGCGTTTTCCTCTGCCGATGCGGCCTGCGGCAGACTGCGCGAAACGGATCGCAGCAGATCAATCGCCGGATAGCGCCCGCGTTCGGCGATTTTACGGTCAAGCACCACGTGGCCATCCAGAACCCCGCGCAGGATATCGGCAATCGGTTCGTCCATATCCGATCCTGCGACCAGTACGGTAAATACGGCGGTGATGTCGCCCATACCGTCCGGCCCCGGCCCCGCGCGTTCGGCCAACGACATGATGGCTTGGGATACCGAAGGGGGAAAGCCGCGCAAACTGGCAGATTCGCCCGCCGCGAGGGCAACCTCCCGGTGCGCCTCGGCAAAGCGCGTGATGGAATCGGCCAGATAAAGCACATGCAAGCCCTGGTCGCGGAAATGTTCAGCAACCGCCATCGCGGCCATGGCGCAGCGGCGGCGCGACAGGGCCGATTGATCTGACGTGGCCGCAATAATGACGGACCGCCGCATGCCATCGGGGCCAAGCACCCGTTCGACAAATTCGCGCAATTCGCGGCCCCTTTCGCCGATCAGGGCGATCACCACCACATCGGCCTGCACCCCGCGCGCAAATTTCGCCAGCAGCGACGATTTCCCCACGCCCGACCCTGCAAAAAGGCCAATCCGCTGGCCCTGAACGAGAGGCAAAAGCGTGTCGAACACCGCCACTCCGGTCGACATCCGCGGGCCCAATCGCCTGCGGTGTGCGGCGGCAGGGGCGTCTGCCATCAAGGCGCGCAAAACCGGGCCGCGAAACAGCGGGCGCCCATCCATCGGGCGTCCGTAGGGATCAACGATGCGGCCGATCCAGGCGTCATCAGGGGCAAGACCAGAGGCCCCATGCAGCGCCACCTCGGCGCCCAAGGCCAGACCATCGGCGGGGCCGTCGGGCAGCACCTGAACACCGTCCACGCCGACGCGCAGCACTTCGCCTCCCAATGTGCCACCGATCAAAACCCGGTCCCCCAAACAGGCGCTGGCCTGCAATCCCGACACCTGCACCGTGCCGCGCCCCACCTCGGCCACCCGGCCAAGGGCGACCGCCACCTGCACATTTGCAATCTCTGCCAGCAATCCGTCAAAAACACCGCTCATTGGAATCACTCTTTGTTCCCTGCTTACCCTTTCTAAAGGAATCACCCTTAAGCCTTGATGAAGTGGATCGAGGGAGAAGCCCCGATGTTTGAAAAACTAGAGCTGACCAGAATGGCGCAGGCAATGGCGGCGCAAGCCGGTGCGCGGATGGGTGTGATTGCCCAAAACGTCGCCAATGCCGATACACCCGGTTACAAGGCAATGGATCTGCCATCCTTTGCCGACAGCTATGCGGCGGCAGGCGGGGCCATGCGCGCCACCCGGCCGGGGCATGCGGGTGCTGCAGAACCTATGGCGGACCCGCAGGCGCGGCGCGACAAAAGCGCGGGCGCGCCCAACGGCAATTCGGTTTCGCTGGAACAGGAAATGGTCAAGGCCGCCGGAGTGCGGCAAGACCATGAAATGGCTTTGGCGATTTACCGCAACACCTCTGACATCATCCGCGCCTCGCTTGGCCGGTCACGGTAGGGGGGTAAATGACTGATTTATTGGCCTCTTTATCATTTGCCGCCTCGGGGATGGAGGCGCAGGCCGCGCGCCTTCAGCATGTGTCAGAAAACATCGCCAATGCCGATACGCCCGGGTACCGGCGCAAGGTGATCGGATTTCAGGCGGCCATGGACAGCGGATTGGTTGAAGCCACCCCTGTGCAGTTGGATCAAAGCCCGCTGGCCAGCATTTATGATCCGGGCAATCCACTGGCCGATGCATCCGGCAATTACGCCGGCTCTAACGTTGATCTGGTGATCGAAATTGCCGACGCCCGCGAAGCCCAGCGCAGTTACGAGGCCAATCTGAAAATGTTCGATCAGGCGCGGCAGATGACGCAAAGCCTGTTCGACCTGTTGCGCCGATAAGGAGTTCCAGAATGGATCTTAGAACCTCGCTTGCCACCCAATCTTACGCTCAGGCCCGGGCTGTGGCGGCCCCATCGCCCCAGCCCGGCGGGGTTGAGGCGGGTTTTGCCCAATTGGCGGGCCGATTTGCCGAAACGCTGGCGACGGGCGAACAAACTGCGCGGGCGGCGATGACGGGGGGGGCCGATCCGCACGCCTTGGTGCAGGCCCTCGCGTCATCTCAGCTGGCCGTTGAGACGGTGGCAACCGTGCGCGACAAAGTGGTGGAGGCGTATCAGGAAATTCTGCGGATGCCGGTATGACCGATCAGATGATCTATGACATTTTGCGTCAGGGCCTGTGGGTGGCGGTGATCATGGCGGCGCCGTTGCTGGCCGTGGCGCTGGTCGCGGGCGTGGTGGTGGGGCTGTTTCAGGCGCTGACATCCATTCAGGAAATGACGCTGACCTTTGTGCCCAAAGTCGGCGCAATGTTGGTGGTGTTCTGGGTATCGATGAGTTTTATGACAGCTTCGCTGGTGGCGTTTTTTACTGACCGGATTATCCCCATGATTGCGGGGATTTAGATGGACGCCGCAGGATACACTACGTTGACCCGGCAATCGGGCCTGATGCGCGAAATGCAGGTGGTTGCAAACAACATTGCCAATATCTCGACCACAGGGTTCCGGCGCGAAGGCGTGGTGTTTGAGGAATATGTGGCGCGGATGGATGACGGGCCGTCGCTGTCGATGGCCAATGCCTCGGCGCGGGTGGTGGATCTGACCCAAGCGGGGATCAGCCAAACCGGCGGTGTGTTTGATTTCGCCATTCAGGGCGATGGATTTTTCCTGATCGAAACCCCGGAAGGCGAGCGGCTGACTCGGGCGGGCAGTTTTACGCCATCAACCGCGGGCGAATTGATGACGAATGATGGCTACCGCCTGCTTGATCAGGGCGGCGCGCCGGTGTTTGTGCCGCCAACGGCCCGCAGCATTGCGGTGGCCCAGGATGGAACAGTGTCTGCCGATGGTGCACCTATTGCCCGGATCGGGCTGTGGCAGCCCAGTGATCCGCTGACCTTGCAGCATCAGGCGGGCACGATGTTTTCCGCCAGTGGCGTTGAGCCTGCAGACAGTGGCACGGTTTTGCAGGGCTATCTTGAGGACAGCAACGTCAACCCGGTGATGGAAATTGCCCGAATGATCGAAGTGCAGCGCGCCTATGAATTGGGACAAAGCTTTATGGATCAGGAAGATAAACGTGTGCGGTCCGTTGTTGAAACCCTTGGCCGATAGGAGCCCCCCATGAATGCCCTTCAAATCGCTGCTTCGGGGATGAGCGCGCAACAAATGCGGGTTGATGTTGTGGCGCATAACCTGGCCAACATGTCGACCACGGGCTACAACGCCCGGCGCGCCGATTTTGCCGATCTGCATTATCAACAGCTTGCCAAGCCGGGAACGGTTTCCGCGCAAGACGGGTCTGTTTTGCCGACCGGCATTCAGATGGGTCTGGGGGTACGGCCATCCTCGGTTTCGGTGGTTTTGGGACAGGGCACGTTAACGCAAACGGGGGGCGATCTCGATGTGGCCATCGAAGGCCGCGGCTATATCGAGGTGACGCTGCCATCGGGTGCGTCGGGGTATACCCGGGATGGCGCGCTGCAACGCACGGGCGACGGGCTGATCGTTACCGCGGATGGCTATCAAGTGGCCCCCGGTATGACCATTCCATCTGATGCGCGCAGCGTAACGATCAACGCCGATGGCCAGGTTTACGCGTTTTTCAACGGGCAGGTTTCGTCGCAACTGCTGGGCCAGATCGGGTTGGTCGGCTTTACCAATGAAAAGGGCCTCGAGGCGATGGGATCGAACCTTTATCTGGAAAGCCCCGCCTCGGGCCCGCCTTTGGTGGGAACGCCGGGATTGGACGGGTTGGGCACGCTGCGGCAGGGGTATCTTGAGGAAAGCACCGTCGATCCGGTGCGCGAGGTGTCGGAATTGATCAAGGCGCAGCGTGGATACGAGTTGAACGCCAAGGTGATCACAGCGGCGGATCAAATGCTGTCTGCCACCGCGCAGGTGCGCTGATGTGGCGGATTTTGCTGATGTTGGCCCCGTTTCCGGCACTGGCAGACAGCTTGGTCGCCACGCGGGTGATCAAGGCGCAGACCGAACTGAGCGCCGACGACATCACGTTGGTGGCGATGGATATACCGGGGGCGATGACGGATGCAGCGGCGGCGATTGGGCAAGAAGCGCGCGTGGCAATCTATCCGGGTCGCCCGATCCGCGCAGGCGATCTTGGCCAAAGCGCGCTGATAGAGCGCAACCAGATCATCCCCCTGGCCTATGTCGCGGGCGGTCTGACCATTCTTACCGAGGGCCGTGCCCTGTCGCGCGGCGGTGTGGGCGAGGTGATTGAGGTGATGAACCTTGCCTCACGCGCCACGGTCAGCGCGGTGATTGGTGTGGACGGCGTGGCGCGTGTTGGCCCAAATTTTTAAAGGAAATACCGGATGCGATTGATTTTGATATGCTTTTTGGCGCTGACGGCTTGCGGGCGTCTGGAGCAGGTGGGCCGCGCGCCCGAATTTACTCCCCTGGAAGGCAGCTATCAGAATTTTGCGATGTATTCCAATCCGATGCCCGAAGACGTGGCCCCCGAAGGGCCGGGGGATGCCTCATCGCTGTGGACGGCGGGGCGCAGTTCGTTGTTTGGCGACAGGCGTGCGACGCGGCGGGGCGATATTCTGACGGTGGTCATCGAAATAGACGATTCCGCAGTGATCAAAAACTCGACCGATCACAGCCGCAGCGGCAAGGAAACCATGGGGATGCCATCGCTGTTTGGCATTCCGCAAGCGATTGATGCCGTGTTGCCCGACGGGGCCAGCAGCGCCGAGGCGGTGGCGACCAAATCATCGTCAACCTATTCAGGCGACGGATCGGTTGCCCGCAATGAAAAGCTGACGCTGCGCGTGGCGGCTACGGTGGTGGAAGAATTGCCCAACGGGGTTTTGCGGATAGAGGGCCAGCAGGAAGTGCGGGTAAACTTCGAACTGCGCGCGTTGCTGGTGACGGGCTTTGTCCGCCCGATAGATATCTCGCGCCAGAATGAGATCACCTATGACAAAATTGCAGGCGCGCGGATTTCCTATGGGGGGCGCGGGCAGATCACCGATGTGCAGCAACCGCGGTATGGCCAGCAAGTGGCCGACGTTCTGTTGCCATTTTAGGCCGAAAAGATGAAAAAACTTATGCCGGTGATTTTGGCTTTGATGGGACTGGGCGCAGGCATCGGTGCCGGGTTGTTTTTACGACCTGCGGCCGAGGCGGCCGAACATGGCACGGACACGGCAGCGCAAGACGGAGCCGAACCCCCGCCCGAGGCCGAGGCAGAAAGTGATCCTGAGGCGCTGCCCGAGTATGTCAAAATGAACAATCAATTCGTGGTGCCGGTGCTACAAGACGGCCGCGTCACCTCGATGGTGATTATGGCGCTAAGTCTTGAGGTCAAAAAAGGTGCGTCTGAAAAAATCTACCGCCGTGAACCCAAACTGCGGGATGCCTTACTGCAGGTGATGTTTGATCATGCCAATGCGGGCGGGTTTGATGGTGCGTTTACCGACGGGGCCAATCTGGTTTTCCTGCGCGCGGCCCTGCTGGAAGCGGCAAGATCAACCGTTGGTGAAGACGTGACGGATGTTCTGATCAGTGATATGGCCCGGCAAGATCAGGGCGGCTGACGATGGGCCGTTATGATCTGTGGCGTGCAGAGGCCGCAGAGATGCTGGCCTTGACCGCCTCTAAAGCCTGAGTCTTGCCAAAAGCGGCGCGGGCGGCCTCACGCGCATTCAGCCAGTCTGCGGTCTGGCGTGCCAAAGTCAGGTTCAGGTCTGCCCGGCGAACGTCGGCCCAGCGGTTATAGCGCAACGCGGCCACGGCCATCGCGATGGGTGGCATTGCTGTGGACTCTTCGGGTGCAGTGGCAAGATTGGCCAGATGATCCTTTGTCTCTTGCATCGCCCGCGCGGTGGTTTTCAGTTGCGCAAGACGGCTGTCGAACATCAATGATGCGACCTGCTGCAATCGGCGCAATTGGTCATGTTTGCTCATCAGCGGGTGCCCTTGCTGCGTTTGCGCATCGCTTCGGCAAAGCGGACGGCAGCGGCCACCGCGCGATAGTGGTCGGGCAGGATCGGCTGACCAATATCGACAGTGGCGAAAACCGCGCGGGCTGTGGCGGGGTCTGAATGCAGCGGCACACCCGCAGCGGCGGCTTTTTCGCGGATGCGGGCGGCAATTTCATCGACTCCCTTCGCCACGCAAATTGGGGCGCCACGGGCCTTGCGGTTCCACTTCAGCGCAACGGCATAGTGGGTGGGGTTCACGATAATCACATCTGCGGTCGCGACATCTTGCAACATCCGGTTGGTTGCTATCTGTTGTCCCCGTTGCCGGCGCTGCATTTTAACGTGCGGATCGCCCTCAGACTCTTTCATTTCATCCATCAGATCCTTGCGCGACATCCGGTTGCGGCGCAGATGCTGGGCCCGTTGCCACAGATAATCCAGCGCGCCAAATCCGGTGACAATCATCAGCACCAGGGCCAGAAATTCGACAAGCAGTGACAACATCAAGCCCATGCTGATCACAGGGGCCAAAGAGGCGCTGCCCAGAATGTCCGGCGCGCGGGCCATCAGGTGCCACCCAAGAATTGCCGATACCACACACATTTTCAGCATCGACCTGGCAAACTCGAACAGGCCTTCGCGGCCAAATTTCTGCTTGGCCGTCGCAAGGGGGGACAGCCGTGACCATTTCGGTTCCAGCTTTTCCGGGGCAAAGTGGATGGCCCCCTGCGCCGCCAGCACCAGCAGAACCGCCAAAGCGGGCACGACAAAAAGAGGGGCAGAGGCCGCCAGATGGGTGGCAGCCCAACCGGCGCCCAACACGGGGCCGGTGTTGATCAGTGCCGGGGCCAGCCGGTCTGCCCGTTCCAGAACCGCGATGCCCGCCGTTCCAAACGCCTGCACCACAGCCCCGCCTGCCACCACCAAAGCAAGCCACAGTCCGGCATAGCTGGCGGCTGTGGCCAGATCAGCAGATTTGACTGTTTCTCCACGGTTTCGGGCATCATCGAGCCGCTTTTGTGATGGATCGTGGGTTTTGTCATCGTCGTCCTCGCTCATCGGGTACCGCTGAACGGCTGCGCGAGGAACGTCTGAAAGGACTGCTGCCACACCGCCAGAACAAGCGGGGCCCCGATGGACATCAAGGCCACGCCCCCAAGGGCCAAGGCAGGGGCCCCGATGAACGACACCATCAGCGCTGGCATCGCGCGGTTGATCACCCCCAAAGCAATATTGTAAAGCAGGGAAGCAATGGTAAACGGCGCTGCCAAAGCAAACCCCAAGGCAAAAGCATGCGCTCCCTGCGCCACCCCCCACTGCGCCATATCATTTGACCCCGGCACAGAGCCCGCAGGCAGCATCTGATACGACAGGATCAACAGCTGTGCGACATGCACATGCAGTCCCGAGGCCACCGCCAGCGCCAGCCCCGCCATCACCAGCAGATTGGCAATAGCGGGCTGTGGTTCGGGACCAACGCCGCCAAACAGCTGCGAAAGACTGGTGGCCTGCGCGGCGATGGCTGCGGCGATTTGCAGCGCAAGGATGAACATGCGCAGTGCAATGCCCAGCGCCAATCCCACCAAAACCTCGATGGCCAAGGGTATGACCACACCCGCCCCGGGGTCGGGCACGCCGCCAATTGCGGGGGCAACGATGACGGTAAAGGCCAGCGAAAGCACCAGTCGCAGGCGCTGTGGCACCGAGTGTTCGCCAAAGGCCGGCAACAGCGCCATCGCCGCCCCCACCCGCAAAAATACCAAAAGGGCGGCCCATATCATATCGGCCCCCAGACCGCTGAGCGCGAGCAGCTGGGGCATCAGATCGGTCATGCAGGCACCACGCCGATCATGGCGGGACGCGCATCCATTCCGATTTCTTCGTAAGACAGTACGGGCGCGGTTAACCCTTTGGCGCCAAGGACTGTGCGTAAAAACCGACGGCGCAGGGTGGACGTTACCAAGGCGGGATAAGTGCCGGTTTCGGCCGCACGGTTCAGCCGTTCTGCGATCCCGTTTGCCAAACGGCTGAACTGATCTGGCGGCAGGGCGACATCGCGCAGGCCTTTTTCACTGTCGATCTGATAGGTGGCAAAGGTTTTTTCCCATTCCGGCGCAAGTTGGATCAGCGGAATCGTGCCATCATCGCGCTTCAACTCTGCGACCAGCTGAAACCCCAGTCTTTGGCGGACATGTTCACAGATCGCTTCGGGGGCCCCAAGACTGCGGGCTTCGGCAATGGATTCAAGGATAAGCGGCAGATTTCGAACGGAAACACGCTCTTCCAACAACAGGCGCAAGACGGTCAGCAGCATTTCAGGCGGCACTTTATCGGGCACCAGATCATCCAACAGTCGGCGGTTGGCATCGGCGCGCGCGGGGTCGGAGAGGTTTGAAAATTCATCCAAAAGGCGGCGCAATCCGCGCATCGACAACAGCCGGGCCAGATTGCCCCGGATCACTTCCAGCAGATGCGTTGCCAATACTTCGGCGGGCGACACTACCGTCAGGCCCAGCAAAGCCGCGTCTTCCTGATGATCGGGGCGAATCCACCGGGCGGGCGCGCCGTAAACCGGTTCGCGAATGTCCTGACCATCGGGCGCTGTGACCCCGTCAGCCAGCAAGACCAAAACGCGGTCTGGCACCAGCCTGTCACGAACCCGTTCAACGCCCTGCAGCCGGATACGATACGTGCCCGCAGGCAAGGCCGCCTCATCCGTCAGGCGCATTTCGGGCAGGATCAGGCCGAAGGCGGTGGCAACGTGGGTGCGCATATTGGCGATGCGAATATCAAGGCCGGTGGCCGGATCAAGCACCATGCCAACCAGATTTGGCGCAAATTCGATGTGAATTTCATCGAAATCCAGCACGTCACCCAGCGGTTTTTTCAGGGGCGGCTCTGCCTGCGGCAGCGCAGCGATGACGGCGGTTCGGTTCATTTTGATCATCCGCCAGGACAGCCACCCCAAGCCGCCCGAAGCCAGGATGAACGGCAAAAAGGGCATGCCGGGAACCAGCGCAAACAACCCCATCAGCACCGCAACCGTGCCCAACGCGCCCGGATAACGGCCCAGTTGCGCAAAGAACGACACATCAGCGGCACCTTTGCCCCCCCCGCGCGACAGCAAAAGGGCTGCGGCAACCGAAATGACAACGGCGGGTATCTGGCTGACCAACCCATCGCCCACCGTAAGGATTGCATAGGTTTCAAAGGCTTGACCAACGGGCATGCCATGAACTGCCACGCCGACGATCAGACCCATCACGATGTTCAGCCCGGTGATCAACAGACCAGCGATCGCGTCGCCTTTGACAAATTTCGATGCGCCATCCAGTGATCCGAAAAAGCTGGTCTCAGCCAGTTCCTGTTCGCGTCTGCGTTTGGCCTCGGCATGATCAATCGCACCTGCCGCCATATCGGCATCAATCGCCAGCTGTTTGCCGGGCATTCCATCCAGCGCGAAACGAGCCCCAACTTCGGCCATCCGGCCCGCGCCTTTGGTGATCACGACGAAATTGACGATCAGCAGCACACAAAAGATCACGACGCCCAACAGCAGATTGCCGCCCATGATAAATTCCGCAAAGCCCTGAATGACATGCCCCGCCGCATCGGTTCCCGTGTGGCCCTGACCGATGATCAGTTTGGTAGACGAGATATTCAGCGACAGCCGCAGCATCAGCGAGGCCAAAAGAATTGTTGGGAAGGCGGAAAAATCCAGCGGACGCTCGATAAAAAGGGTGACTGTCAGCATCAAAATCGCCAGTGCAAACGACAGGGCCAAGCCCAGATCAAGCGCCCAGGCAGGCATCGGCAGCACCATCATGACGATGACAGCCATCAGCGCCAGGGCCAGCAGGATGGTCGGTTGAAACAATGCCGCCATGGTCAATCTCAAGTCTTGCATCACTGCACCAGTCCGATCAGTGGCAGGACCGCGTCGATCAGCGGAACGAGGGAGCCACCGCCTGCCATCGCGCCGCCCTGTAACAGGGGAAACCGGTTTGGCCGGGCGGGGGCGGCGATTGGTGTTGGCGTCAGGTCAGGGCCTGACGTTTGCAATTGGGCCAAAACATCCTGAACCTTTTGGACATAAGCTGCGGCCAAATCCGGTGTGCGCGAATGATAAGCCGCGACCGCCTGCTTCCAATCCCCTTCAGAGGCATAGAGGTCTGACAAAAACTGCGCGGAATAAGCGGCATTGGTTTGCGGATCAAAAACATCGGCCAATGTGCTGAATTCGGCCCCATGCCAGCGCAAGTTGATCTGAAAACAGCCGACATCAAAGTTTTCGACGCCTGCGCCAAGCTGCTGGTCTGCAAAGGCCATCGCCTGATCCAGATCGTCAAACCAATAGCCTTTGCCATCCAGATTTACCGTCCAAGGCCAGGGACGCAGCTGGCCGGTGCTGGTTCGCCCCGTTTCGACGCGTGTCACCGCCAGCAGAATTTCGACGGGCACGCCGCTGTTTTCGGCAGCAAGGATCGCAGCCTGATCACACAGCGATGCGGGGTCCTGGCCCTGCGCGGAGGCGGAATTGCCAAACAAAAGACACGCCAGACCGACAAAACACGCGCGTGATCGAAAGCAAAGCGACTGACGTAACTGCATGGGTTTCACCCGATTTTCCGACGCTTTGCGCCTGTGTGTCGGATCAAGCTAGCGGGCGAATCTTTCGAAAGCGTAACGAAAGACGGAAATTAGAGCGGTTTGGGTTTGATCGGAATCGAAAACATTTGCCGTGTGTGTCCGTCAACCCTGATTTCCAATATCGTCGTTTTCATCCAAGCCTGAACCGTTTTGGCGGCAGGTTTCAGCAAGGCCCGCAGCCCCAGCCGCCTGTCGTCATGGGGCAGAGATTTTTGCCAGCAGCGCATCAACTTCCGCACGGGTTTGCGCGGCGTTTTCAGCGATTTGGCGGCCGCGTGCCAAGGATGCGATTTGGGGTTGTGTGTCGGTTGCGCCGACCGTGGGGTTAAGTTTTTCGATCACCGCACCCCAATCGTCGGGGCTTAGCTGTGCGGTCAGCGGCCAATCGCGCGCGCGCGCCGTGGCGCGGCGTTGAAAAGCTGTTTCGCCAAGATCAGCATAGGCTTGGGCGGCGGCAATTTCGTTTCCCATGCTGTGCAATGCCGCGGCCCGCAGCGGGGCGGCTGTATCTTCGGGCAACGTCGCAAGCGCTGCCAAAGCCGCCTGCCCGTCCTGCCGCGCGAGATGGATTTGTGCCAACAGCAGGCCGTCATGGTTTGCCCCACCGCCAAGCCACCACAGTGCCTGATCCGCGAAGCCAAGCCCCAGCAACCGGGTGGCCAAGGCCGAACTGGTGTCGGGTTCAACCGTTGGAATTTTTTCATCCGTCTGCAGGACTGCATGTACCAAAACCGCTTGATCAGAGCCGATTTTTGACAGAATACGCCAAAGATCCGGCCCAACTTCGGGGCTGGTGGCCAATCCGTTAAACGCGCTGTCAAAATCACCCGAGGCTGCCTGCGCCAGTAACAGCGCGCGACGTGTTGCCCGTTGATCTGTTCCGGATTGTTCGCCCAAAACAGACTCAAGTGCGGTGACAAGATCGGGGGCAACGGGCAGATTCTGGGCAATCCGCGCCTCTATCAAGGCGACCAGAGCGGCCGGAGACTTGGGCCCCGGATCGGCCAATAGCGGCTGCAGATGGGTTTCGGCAGCGGCCGGATCACCCAGCGACATTTCAATTTCCGCTTCCATCAGACCAACCTGCGGACCTGCTTGGCCGGGAGCACGCAGGACGGCGTTACGAATTGTCATCGCGGTCTTTTCATCATTCAACGCCAGAAACCTTTGCGCAAGGCCCGGGCCAAGATGGCGGCGCAATTGTGCGGGCAGCGCCGAAAATGCCCGCAATACTGCGTTGATATTGACGGCGTCGCCCGCTGGGGGCGCGGGATCAGACAGGACGGCCCACAGGGCCGCCGCGCTATCGCAAGCCGCAAGGCCGCGAAACGCCGGATCTGGATCGTGGTCTTGATCGAAAATATAGCCAAGGCTGGACAGCAGCGCGCGATCTGGCAGGTCTACGGGAAACGCGCGCATCAATTGCCGGGATTCAATACCAAAGCCAAGAAAAAGATTGAACCGCACCGCGCGCGCGACCACCGCGGGATCGGGGCGATCAAATTCCTGAATTAAACCGACCATCGGATCGGACATTTGCTGTGCGATGGGGGCATCGGTGCCCCATGTTGACAGATCAAGACTTTCGCTGGTTGGGCAGGTTTGCCCCTGTGCGGCGAGAATCTGATCACCGGGCGGCCCGGCGTGCAGGGCAATACCTGGCAACTCGCCAAGCGCAATACGGGCTGCGGCAGGGTTGGGGCCTGGCATTTGGTTGTTTGACGCCCTGTCCGGCAGGGCCAGATCGACCACCCCTTGGGCGGCCCCCCGGGCGAGTTGCTGCAAGAGGGAGTCGCGAGGGGACCGCAGCGTTGGATCGCCAAAATTGGTGGTTTGCGGCTGCACCGATACGGGTTTTGCATTCATCGTCGCCAATGCGCGGCGTGTCCAATCGTAGGATTGGCCGATGTTTTGCGGGCGGGAGCGGGGGCGCGGGGCAGGTTTTGCGTCCAACACAGGGGGAGCGGACCCATCCATCGCCAGTTCAAACGACGACCCTTTTGGTGGCGCGCCATCGCGCAGATCAATCACCAGAATGCCGGGGCGAAATTCAAAGGGAATCGCGTGACAGGCGCAGGCAATGCCAATGTTCATCTGCGATGTCACTGGGTCTGCCCAGATTGCCGCCAGACGACCCTTGCCAATTAAGGTGAACACTTTTGTTAAATCATAGGGTTGCAGGTGTTCCGCGCGGCGCAGTTGCAGCGCATAGCCATCAAGGGTGCGGCCGACTTGCCAATCCACAGGCGCACCAAAATCAAAAACCAACCGGGTGAAGCCGTCATGTTCGCCCGATGTCACCGTCACGGGTGCGGCAAAGGCCGGTGCGGCGAGGCACAGGAAAATCAGCAAAACCTGACCGATCATGCGGCGTCCTGCTTCAATCCACGCAGCGAGTCTTCCACTTGCGCAAAGCTGGGGCGCACGTGATGCGGGGTGTTCTGCCGGCCCACTTCGATGCAGATATTGGGGGCATGGCGGTGCAGGTTTGCCACCAGCACTTCGCGCACCAATTGGTAAAAGTGACCATCATCTTCGACCACGGTTTTCACGCGGGCGGCAAACGGGCCCATGATGCCATAGGCCAGAAACACGCCCAAAAACGTACCGACCAGCGCCGAGCCAATCATGGCCCCCAGAATTTCGGGCGGCTGATCCAGCGATCCCATGGTTTTGATAACACCCAACACCGCCGCCACGATTCCGAGGGCTGGCAAAGCATCGGCGACGGACTGGAGCGCATGGCTGGAATGCAGCGCGTGGGTCAGGGCTGCCTCAACCCGTTTGTCCAACACCTCTTCGACCTGATGGGGATCATCGTAATTCATCGAGGCCGCGCGCATGGTATCGGCAATCAGATCGACTGTTTCATGGTCATGCTGAATTTTCGGATACCGCCCGAAAATGGCCGAGTCATGTGGGTTTTCAATATGCTCTTCCAGCCCGACCGGGTTTGTGCGGGCCAGGCGGATCAGTTCAAACAGCAGGCACAGCAAATCGCGGTAGTCGCCGGGTTTCCATTTTGGTCCCTTGAATACTTTAGCGGTGTCTTTGGCGGTATGTTTGACTGCGGCCAGATCATTCGACACCAAAAATGCACCAACAGCGGCCCCGCCAATCATGATCATCTCAAATGGCAATGCTTCAAGAATCGGCTCCATATTGCCGCCGTGAAGGATAAATCCCCCAAAAACCATAACCAGAATGACGACAATTCCAACCACACCAAACATCTGCGTTTCCCATCCAATTCTGCAATTCTGACCCTGACAGAGCTGCGTTAAGAAACCCTGACGCTATTCTTTAGGGGCATTGGCGTTGCGGCCCGCGATCAGCACTGAGATGGAATAGGCCTGATCTGGCACCATTCCGGCCATCACCGCCGCCGCCGCCTCGGGGCGCATCCGGCCCAGAAAGCCTGCGGCAAATTCCGGGGCCATGGTGGCAAAAATCTTGGCGGCATCGGGGGGCTTCATCGCCTCATACACTGCCGTCAGGCGGGTCAGATCTTCTTCGGCGGCTCCGTCGGCAATGGAGAGCGTGGCCTTCAGCTGATCCTCTGCTGTTTGCATTTCGGCCAGCCGCAAGGTGATCGCCTCTTCCGCCAAGGCCAAAGCCGCCATGCGGTCTTCTAACGCCAGCGACCGCGTGGTGATTTCCGCGTCTCGCGCCTGCAGAGCCTGAGCCAGTGCAAGAGGCGGTTCGGCGCAGGCTGCCGGGGTTTCAACGGGCACTGGATCGACTGGGTCAGACGCATTGGCCAAGGCTTCGCCAACACCGGCACCAATACGCAGCGCACCCGAAGATGCCAGAAAAAGCGCCAGAATCACCAGCGCCCCCCGACCCCCGCGCAAGCGCCGGGTCATTCTGCAGCCTCAAGATCGGCTGTTTGCACCCGCCTGCGCACAAACCGCAATCGGCGGTCATCATCAGCTGGCTCTGCTTCGGCAGGGGCGGCGGGGGCGGGCGGCAAGTCGTGCAACGCAGCCACCAGAATTTCAAGCCGTCCGGCGGCTGTTTCCGCGCGGGTCGTCAGCGCCACCAGCCCATCCACCGAGCCTGTCGCCGCCCCACGGGCCTTTTCCAGCGCGCGGGTCATATCATCGACCTGCGCAGACAACACCGCAATCGCCCCGCCCATTCCTGTTTCCAACGTGGTAAATTTTTTCAACCGCCCCGACAGGACATAGCAGTAAATTGCCGCCCCAAAGGCGCCCGCGGCCAGAAGAATATCTGCGATAAGGGTCATGACATTCTCCTAGTTCAACACAAATTCGGTAATCAAAAGATCACGCACCCGGCCATCGCCCGTCACGATCTGGACCCGCCGCAGCATTTGCGCGCGCATGCGAACCAGTGCCGCCGGATCATCAAACTGCGCCGGATCAATGGCGCGCAGATATCCGTTCAACACATCCACAATGCGCGGCAGCAGCAGCGTAACGCTTTCCGATTGCGGACCCGTCACCTCCAGCTGTGACGAGAAGCGCAGATATCGTTTTTCGGCCAGCGGGCCGATGGAAATGACCAGGGGTTCGATGGGTACAAAGGCGATATCGGGTAGGGCTGCAGCCCCCTCATCCATCGGCTGATGCTCGGTGGTGGGGCCCAGAATCATCCCGGACCATGTCGCATAAAATCCGCCACCGCCCAAAAGCAGGGCCAGCACCCCCCCAATCAGCAAAGGCTTTTTCGACTTTTTTGGGGGGGCTGCATCAGGGTCAACAGGATCGGCCACGAGAATCCTCCGCTTGGGCTCTGAGATCAAACATAGATCATTGGTCACTAACCGATTGTTAAGACCGATCCGGCAATGCTGGGCCATCCGGGCAAAAGCCCACTATGGAGACAGCCCTTGCAGAACCTGATGCAGATATGGCGCGGCTTGGATGCCCGCAAACGCGCAATTGTTTTGGGGGCCACGGTTGCGGTATTTCTGGCCGTTCTGGGCCTGTCACGGATGGCGGGTGCGCCGAATATGGGCCTGCTCTATGCCGGGCTGAACAGTGCTGCGGCGGGTGATGTCGTGGCTGCGCTGGATCAGCGCGGCGTTGGCTATGAGGTGCGCGGCGATTCGATTTATGTCGATACCGCCCAGCGCGACAGTCTGCGCATGACCCTTGCCGCCGAAGGCCTGCCTGCAAATGGCGGCACAGGGTATGAGCTGCTGGATGGGTTGTCCGGCTTTGGCACCACGTCGCAGATGTTTGACGCGGCCTATTGGCGGGCCAAGGAAGGCGAGCTGGCGCGGACTATTCTGGCCAATCCCCAGATCAGGGCGGCGCGGGTGATGATCGCCCAGGCCCCGTCGCAACCGTTTCAACGCGACATCACCCCCACAGCCAGTGTGACAATCACGTCGGTGGCGGGCAACCTTCCGCCGTTGCAGGCGCGGGCATTGCGGCATTTGGTGGCGGCATCGGTGCCGGGGATGACACCCGATCAGGTGGCGGTGATCGATTCTGTGGCCGGGTTGATCCCGTCGGATGCCGACCAGAACCGCCCCGATGCAGCGGCCGACACCCGGGCGCAAGAGATCAGGACCAATGTGGAACGGCTGCTGGCGGCGCGTGTTGGCGCTGGCAATGCGGTGGTCGAGGTGGCCGTCGATGTGGTCACTGACAGCGAGGCGATTACCGAGCGTACATTCGATCCCCAGGGTCGTGTGGCGATTTCAACCGATACAGAGCAACGGTCAGGGTCAGATTCGCAGCCCGGCGGCGCGGTGACTGTGTCGTCTAACCTGCCGGCCGGAGCAGCCAGCGCAGGCAGTGATGGCAAAAGCGAAAACAGTGAAACGCGTGAAAGGGTGAATTTCGAAGTGTCTGAAACGACGCGCGAAGTGGTGAAGGCCGCCGGAACCGTGCGCAAGATATCAGTGGCCGTTCTGGTCGATGGGCAAGAGACTGTTGCAGCAGATGGCACGGTTACGCTGACACCGAGGCCCGAAGAGGAACTGACCATTTTGCGTGACCTTGTCGCGTCGGCCGTCGGGCTGGACGAGCAGCGCGGCGATGTTCTGACGCTGCGGTCCCTGGCGTTTCAACCGGTTTCGGTTGGGGGCGCAATGACCGAAGCCAGCATGTTTGGGGCGATTGGGCCAATCAACCTGATGACGCTGATCCAAACAGCGGTGTTGGCGATGGTTGCGGTCATTCTGGGTGTGTTTGTGCTGCGCCCGATGCTGATCAGCGCGTCACGGCGGGTTCCGGCCCTGGCCGCGCCAGATGCGGTGCTGGCTCTGCCGGGATATGCGCAGACGGGTGCGGCGGCGCGGGTGTTAACCGGGGTCATTGAGGACGCAGGCGATTTGCCAAATATGGCGCTGATCTCTGGTGATGGAACCGCAGCACTGGATCCGGCATCCCGGCTGCGACGGCTGATTGATGAGCGGCAGGCGGAATCTGTCGAGATTCTGCGCGGCTGGATGGAACTTGAAGAAGAAAGGGCCTGACAATGCTGCGCCTGGAAATCTTTGAAAGCGACATGCGCGGCAGCCTCCCCGATACGGTTGTGTTGGATACAATGGCCTTGGAAGAGGCCAAGCTTGGCTCTTATGACGCGGGCTATGCAGCAGGCTGGGAAGATGCAGCCGCTGCCCAGTCAGACGAACAATCACAGATCAGGGCCGATTTGGCGCGCAATCTGCAAAGCCTTGGCTTTAGCTATCAAGAAGCGCGCATGCATGTTTTGCGCAGTATAGAGCCGCTTTTGCAAGAAATGGTCGGGCGGCTGCTGCCCGAATTGGCGCGTGAAACTTTGGCCCCCATTGTGCTGGAGGTGCTGATGCCGATGGCCGAAAAAATGGCCGATGCGCCTGTCACGCTGGTGCTGAACCCGGCCGCGCGTGCGGCGGTCGAGATGCTTTTGGGGCAGGCCACGGGCCTGCCGCTTACGCTGATAGAAGAGCCAAGCTTAGGCGAAGGCCAAGTCTATTTGCGGATGGGCGGGGCGGAAACCCGCGTTGATCTTGATCACGCCATTGCCGAAATCACTGCCGCCGTGCGCGGTTTCTTTGATCTTCCAGAAAGGAAACTCCCATGACTGACGATCTGTCCGATGCCAACCCCTTTGCCCAAGTGCCGATTGAGGTGACGATTTCGGTGGGGAAAGCCCGGCCTTTGGTGCGCGATTTGCTGCGTCTGACGCGCGATGCGGTGCTGGCACTTGACCGGCGTGTCGATGATCCGGTGGAACTTTATGTCGGCGACCGCCTCATCGCGCGCGGCGAATTGCAAGAGCTGGACGGCGATGCCACGGGGCAGTTGGCGGTGCGCTTGACCGAGGTGGCAAATCTGCGGGGCGGGCTTTAGATGCGCCCAGTTTGGGTGGCTGCGATCTTGATACTGGCGCTGGCGGCTCCGGCCCTTGCGCAGGATATTGCCATTGATTTTGGCGATCAAAGCTCGCTTGCAACCCGGTCTGTTCAGCTGCTGGTTCTGGTCACGATCCTAAGCATCGTGCCGGGATTGGCAGTGATGGTGACCTGTTTTCCGTTTATCGTCACGGTTTTGTCGATTCTGCGGCAGGCGATTGGGCTGCAGCAAGCTCCGCCAAACATGCTGATCGTCAGTCTGGCGTTGTTTCTAACCTGGTTCGTGATGGACCCGGTGTTTACCGAAGCCTGGGCGAATGGGATTGAACCGCTCAGCCGGGGTGCAATGGATATTCAGCAGGCCATTCCGCTGGTGCTGGCCCCATTTCGGGTGTTCATGGCCGCCCGGATAGATCCCGACACCTTTGCCGCCCTGCGCGATTTGCGCCCTGCAGCGGGGATGCCCACCGCCGTTGATGCGCCGCTGTCACTGTTGGTGCCGTCTTTCATCCTGTCTGAAATTCAGCGGGCCTTTGAGATAGGGTTTCTGATTTTCCTGCCCTTCCTGATCATTGATCTGGTTGTGGCGGCGGTTCTTATGTCGATGGGCATGATGATGGTGCCACCTGCCGTGGTGTCCTTGCCGTTCAAACTGGCGTTTTTTGTGGTGGCAGACGGGTGGACGCTGCTCTCTGGCGCGCTGGTGCGAAGTTACTTTTAGAGTGTTGCTTTCAATGGGTCCACCCCATTGAAAGCAACACACAACATCCCAGTCTCGGTTTGTCTTGGGTTGCAGCCAATCTGAATCAGATTGGCTGCAACCAGCTCTAGCAGCGCGCCAAACCCACCACGACTGCAAAGGCAGTCTTGAACAGGGCACCGCTTTGCTCCCGTTTTTGTGTCTAATTCACCAGAAACTGAGCATGCAACGCACCGGCGGCGTTGATGCTTTTCAAGATATCGATCATGTCATGCGGGGCCACACCCAGCGCGTTCAGGCCTGCCACCACTTCGGACAAATTGGTGCCGGCTGACACTTCGGCCAGCCCCGTGCCGGGTGCTGTTTCGATGCCTACAGAGCTGCGCGGCACCACGATGGTTTCGCCTTCAGAAAACGGATTGGGCTGCACCACCACCGGGGCTTCATCAATGCGCAAGGTCAGGTTGCCTTGCGCCACCGCCACCCGGCTGATCCGCACATCTTCGCCCATCACAATGGTGCCCGATCGCTGATCCACCACCACGCGCGCGCGGGTTTCGGGTTCAATTTCGATGTTCTCGATCTGACTGATGATATGCGCGGGAGATGCGTCAATTAGATCAAGGTTCAGCGCAACGGTGCCTGAATCCAGCATAAGCGCTGCGCGCCGACCCAACGCACCGTTAATCGCGGCCTCTATCCGCGCAGCGGTGGTAAAATCAGGCTCTCGCAAAGCCAAACGCATGGATTTAAGGGCGGTAAAATCAAACTCCACCTCGCGTTCTACCCGCGCGCCCGACGGAATTGTGCCCGCCGTTGGCACACCTTGCACCACCCGCGCCGCCTGACCTTCGGCAGAGATACCGCCTGCAATGATGGTGCCTTGGGCAACCGCATAAATCTGGCCATCGGCGCCATTCAGCGGAGTCATGATCAACGTGCCGCCAAGCAGGCTTTTGGCATCGCCTATCGCAGACACGGTTACATCAATCTGCCCGCCCGCCCGCGCGAACGGCGGCAACGTGGCGGTCACAAAGACGGCTGCGACGTTTTTGGGGCGATAGTCTTCGCCCGCCACGTTGACACCAAGGCGTTCGAGAAGGTTTGACATGATCTCTTCGGTGAAGGGCGCGTTGCGCAGCCCGTCGCCCGTGCCATTCAGCCCCACAACAAGGCCATACCCCACCAGATCATTGGCGCGCACCCCGTCAAATTCGACCAGATCCTTAATGCGGATCGGTCCGGCCAAGGCCAGCAGGGGCATGCAGACCAGCAACACCGCGGCAACAATCACTTTCATCTTAGATAATCCATAAGGCTCAGGCGCGTGATGCGCGCGGTGATGGCATAGATTTTTTCCAACTGTTGTTGGGTTTCTTGCAACTTCGACGCCGTTTCAAACGGATCGGCGGCGGTGATATCCGACCGTGCAATCTGCAAGGACGTGGTTTCGGCCGCATTCCGCGATGCGGCGGCGTCAATTTGGGCCTCTGCCGCACCAAGCCGGGCCGCCAAAAAAGTGCGCTCGGATTGGCTTTCCAGCAGGCTTAGCCCTGCGCGCTTGGCAAGATCTTGTCGGGCGGCGGGTTGTCCGGCCAAGACGCCGCGATCAAGCAATGCGGCCATCGCCAGACCTTTCAACGTGGCACGGATGGCGGGATCGGTCGCGGTTATGTCCAGATTGGCCTCTTCGCCCGGAGCAATGTTCACCGGGGCCAATGCGGCCCCCCCCGCATAGCCCAAGGCGGCAAACCCCGTAGGGGCATTGAACCAGTCCGTCACGGCCGTTTCGATATCCTGCACTGTAGTGGCCCCCAAAATCGCCGTATCCAGCGCAAGCATGATGGTTTCGGCTGGCGCTGTTGCAGGGCCGTTGGTGGCCACACCGCCGAACACCGAGCGATCCCCGACCCGCGTGTTCAACGCCGATAGCGCGGTTTCCAAGCGTGAACGGGAATCGCGGCCAGTGGCATCGACGAGGGATTGCGACGAGCTGCTGCTTGCGGCCAACAGCGTTCGGCTGAGCGCGGACGACAGATCATCGACCACGCCGAGCGCGGTTTGCATGGATCCGGCGAAAAGCCCAGCCTCTGCCGTGACCGCGCCATAGCCCTTAAGCCGGGCCAACGACGCATCAATGCCGGAAACAGGCCCTAAATCACCAGAAACACGGGCAGCCGTGTCTGCGACCCGGCCGGTTGTCAGTTCTGTGGACAACCGCTGCAGATCAGATTTCAACGCAACCGTCTGTCGCCGCAGCATAAACGACTGCGCCATATCACCAAGGGAAACCAGGCCCATGCGTTAAATCCCCAACAAGGTTTGGATCATGTCGTTGACCGTCGACATCACTTTTGCATTCGCCGAATAGGCCTGTTCGATCAGCAGCAAGGATTGCATTTCCTGATCCGTATCAACGCCGCCCTCCAGTTCCATTTCGCGCAGGGTATCAAGACGGGCCGCGGCAAAACTGGCCTCACCCTCGGCGGTCAACCGCGATTGCGCCACGCCGGACAGCATATCGGCGGCAAGGCTTGCATGACTGCGCGCGCCCGACATAAAGCCACCCGACGCAGGGCTGCGAGGGGCGGTCAGCGCCGACTGCATTTCTTTGAGCAAACGCGCATCGCCCGTCGCACCGGGGCTTGCAGCCCCCAGACCATCCCGGAGCCGCCATAACGCCCCGCCAATGGCGGGATCAGCGGCGGCATTGAGTTTCAGGCGTTGCGACAGGCCAGTTTCGTTCGCAGGCAGAAAGGCCACCCCCGCGTCCGTAAAAAGGCCAGCCGCCCCCGGCGCGCGGGTGGCATCCAAAGCCGGATCGCCGAAACGATCCATCAGGTCGCGGGCAACGGCATCAAGCCGCGATTGTGCTTCGGGGGCAAGGTCATCGCGCACGGCAAAATTTCCTGCCAACGAGCCACCGGCAATCAAACTGCCCTCTGCTGCCGTAGACACCGGCCTGCCGTTAATCGTTAATCCCGACAACGCACCGCTGCCTTGGGTCATGCCCGGAACGATCACTCCAACCGGAGCAAACCCCAATTGCGCCGGCGCGCCATCCATCAACACCGCCCCCCCGGTGGTGAACAATGCAATCTGACCATTGCCGCGTGGCACTTCGCGCAGGGGGATGATGCCGGAAATCCCATCAATAAGCTGTTGGCGCTGATCCACCAAGGCCGAGGCATCGCGGCCAACTCCGAAATTTGTCCTGATTTGTCCATTCAGATCCGCAATTCGGGCAAGGGCGGTGTTCAGCTGCGCCACTTCAGTTTCGATCCGGTCGTCGGCCTGACCACGCGCCGTTTGGATATCATTGCTCGCAGTGGCCAAATGGGCCGTCAGGGCCTTGGCTGTTTCAGCAACACGGGCAAGCCGGGCTTCGGATTCCGGGCGCGAGCCCGCTTCAATCAGCGCCGTATCTAACGCCGCAATCCTGCCGCCCAGTGACGTCGCGCCGTCGGGTGTGCCGATAACGCCTTCAAGCCGTTTCAAAAAGCTGGCGGCAGAGTTGCGCGCGCCGCTGCCCGCCGCTGCCATGCGACGGTCCCCTAACAGGATCGGGTCACTATAGCGCGCTACCCCCGTGACACGCACACCTTGGCCAGACGATCCGACAGACCGCGACACTGTCTGCAGTTCCCGCCGCCCATAACCTTCGGTCATCGCATTGGCGATGTTTGATGAGACAATTTCGGCGGCGCGCGCGGCTGTTGTCAGCCCGGACAAAGCCGAAGACAGGGTGCCGGTAATGCTCATTCAGCGGCCCTATCGTTTGATGTTGGTGGTTTCTTGCAGCATTTCATCCACCGTCTGGATCACCTTGGCGTTAGACGAATAGGCCCGTTGGGTTTGAATCAGTTGGGTCAATTCTGCCGCCACGTCGGTGGATGATTCTTCGCGCGAAAAGCCGACAACGCTGCCGGTCGGGCCATCGCCTGCGTTCCACAGGTAAAAAGGACCAGAGCCCGGTGACACCTGATAGGTTTGGTTGTTCAATGCCAACAAACCGTTGGCATTGGGCACATCCACCACAGGCAATTGGTAGATGCGGCGGGTAAAGCCCTGATCATAAATCGCAGAAAGATAGCCCTTTTCATCGACCTCAACCGCCGTAAGGCTGGCCACGGGAGAGCCGTTTTTACTGATGGCGACGGGGGCAAACGTGCTGGAAAGCTGCGTCATGCCGTTGGGTTGACCCGGCTTTCCGATATCCAGATCGATCAATCCGCCCCCCACCGCGACGGGGATGGTGCCATTGATGGAATCATAGGCCCCGCCAGAAATTGCCGTGACAGAGGCCAGCGCGCCACCTGCGGTTTGTGTCGCGTTGAAGGTCAGGGTGTATTCGCCAACGGTCGCGCCGCCACCGGCAGAATCCTGAATTTTCATTGTCCAGCTGTTCGATGCCCCGGTGGCCGGAACGGTTGGCGTGAAGGTGAAATCCATCGATTCCGAGGTGCCGAGATTGCCGAAATATTCCACCGTCAGGGTGAACGGCGTGCCAGGCGCCCCTGCCACACTGGACGAGGCGGGAAGGTTCACGCCAAGCCGCATTTCCGACGTTGGGTTGCCGATGTATTGGTTGGCATTGATCCGCACCGGCTGCAGCGCCGACATCGTGTCGCGGGGAAACGTCGGTACCGTCCCATCAGGATTGGCAGGCCAGCCCATCAGGACCAATCCCGTATCCGTGCGCAGGATCCCTTCGGCATCGGGGCGGAACGACCCTGTCGTTGCCAAGGATATCGGATAATTTGTATCTGCCCCGTTCAAGGCGGCGATATTGGTAACAGCCAGAAATCCACGCCCGTCGATGGCCAGATCGGTAGAATTGGTGCTGGCAATCAACGGGCCGCGCACGTCAATCATCCGCATATTGGACACGCGCACCCCACCCGCCGAATAACTGGCGCGCGAATTGCCGTTGATCACCACGGAATGGAAATCGGCCTGCGCCCGTTTATAGCCAAAGGTAGATGAGTTCGCGATATTGTCCGCAATGGTTGCAAGACGGTTGGCATTGGCATTCAGCCCCGCCACCCCCGCGTTTAGCGAAGAGGAGATTGTCATCGAATGCGCCTTTCTGCAGACCCGACCAAGTTATCCTTCCAACTTGCGGCATCCAGCTTAAGATCATCCTAACGGCTAAAATTTGACCTATTGCCGCAGCACATCAACGGTCTTTTCGCAGCAAAATGATCTCTAACCTATTGTTACGGATCGACATTGGATCGGCGGTTGCGGGTGATCTGTCTGCCATTCCGGTGATGCGTTGCATGCGGGCGTCTGGCAAATCATAGCCTTTCAGCAAAAGCCGCATCGCTTGGGCGCGAGCCGCAGAAAGCCCCCAAACCGGATCGTCGATCAGGGTGATGGGATAGCTGCGCACATGCCCGTTCACCGCGATCTGATTTTGCGCCAGTGCCAGCACTTCGGCCAGTAGCGCCGCAATCTTGCGGGTATCGCCTGTGGGTTCGGCACTGTCGGCCAAAAACAGGGCGGTGTCGGGGATATCAAAAATCTCAATCACCAGACCTTCGTCCGTGACGCGGGTGACCACATGGCGCAGCAGGCGCTGCATCGTCATACTTTCGCCGCCCCGCGCTGTCAGGGCCTGTTCGACCTGCTGTAACACCTGTTGTTCGGCTTTTTCGGCCGCAGAGTCCTGGGCAGTGCCCGTGGCCCCGTTTGCCTTATTGTCGGCAGTGGGTTGTTCGTTGCTGGCGCCAGTGCCGCTTTTGGTCAGCGTGTTTTCCGAAAAGATCGAATCGCCGCCAAAGGCCCCGTCGCCACCGCCAGAAATTCGGTTCACCGGTATCGTCGGATTGAAATAATCCGCGATGCCCTTGCGTTGTTTTTCCGTTGTCGCGTTCAGCAGCCACATCAGCATAAAGAAGGCCATCATGGCCGTCACAAAGTCAGCATAGGCCACTTTCCACGCCCCACCGTGGTGCCCGCCGCCCTTGATGATTTTCTTACGCTTGATGATGACTGGCGCGGCATTTGATTGCCCAGCCATTCCCACACCCATGTTTCACACCCAAGACCACGCTTACAGCATCAGCCTTTACAGCGGCTTAAGGGGTGAAATTTTAGGTATTTGCATCGGTCAACAGCCGCCTGAGCGGCGACATTTGGTTTGATATTTTAGGGTTTGGCGGATCGTTTAATATCAAGGGGTTATGGGGAAGCGGTGTCACTTGGTTTGACACGTTTCAGGCGGAAATGATGGGGTTTGCGGGGTTTGCAAACTTTGGTGTCAAGAAAATATTCAATTAAATCAATGGTGCAGCGTAAGCAATGGGAACTGATTGGTTCCCGTTTCCCTTCTAGTTGGCAACCATTTAGTTATCATTTTCCGGTGCGGTTACAGACCGGAAACGATCCTTCAGGATGCCTTCTAGCTCAGAAACCATTGCACGCTCACCGACTTTAACGGTGGCCCGCGAAGTCCCCGTTTCAGAAATTGCCTTGGCTTTCTCGCCCGCTCGCCAACCAATGTCAGCTGCCCATTCTTGGGGTGTCAAACCGAGCAACGTTCCGTCCGATCTTAGGACCGCTTCGCCTTGTTGCAGCTTGTTCAAGAGCAGCTCAAAACAGGGCAGTGCGCCTGACATAGCAGAGAGCCTGACTATCCGGGCAACGTCATCTCCGACTGGTTGAGCGCCGAAGACCAATCAATCCAAAGACACCTCAAGCCCCATCGCAATCTTCTTCAGGGCATCGAGGCCGGGTAAAGGCCCAGTTTTCAAGGACATATAGCTTTCAAGGGTCTGCTTCGGAATGCCTGTCTTTTCAGACATGATCCGAGCATTCCAGTTGTTACGCTCACGCAAACCGCGAAGGCGCGCGGAAAATGTGTCTTCAGCCATAACAAGCCTCTTGTAAGTTATGAAGATCGCCATATTATATATGTAAATCACCATGCGGCGAAACCATGAATACCAAGATAGTCGAAAACGCAGCCGAAGACCACATGCTCTTGCGTGTCCGGTCTGCATTCATTCAGCAGCGAACGACCTTGCACGCTTGGTGCAATGCCAACGCAGTTGACCCTGCCGGGGCGCATCGTGCCCTGACTGGCAAATGGGCCGGACCGAAGGCAACCGCGCTGGCCGCAAAGATCAGGATCGCGGCAGGGGTATCAATAGAATGATGCTTACAGTGTCAGCAACCGTTGGACTGCCGGGTCTTCCCACTACCGAAAGAGGCCTGCGTGACTGGCTAAAGCGTCTTGAGGTGCCAGTTCAACAAGATGGCAAGCGCTTTACCTTCTCCCTTCTGGACCTTCCCGAAGATGTTCAGCTTGCCTATCGACTCAAGCTTGCCGACGAGGCGGGGCTTGCTTTTGGGGAACAGGATGACGCCGCCCACCTTGCTTTGATGGCAAAGCCGGTGGGGGTGCAGGCAACGGCACACGCGCGGGCCAAAGTGCTTGGGCTTATGCACAAGGGCCGCAGGGCGGGTCTGAAATGGCATCAGATCGCACCGCAGATCAAGGCGGCGGGCCATGGCGAAGCGCCGAGTGAACAGACCGTTAACAGGTGGTTTAAACGGCTCGAAGGCGTTGACCCGGCGAACTGGGCACCAGTTCCACCGAACTGGACGTCGCAGGCTTTACCGCCGTGATGGGGTTCTTTGAATATTGCGGGTTTGCACCCAAGTCTGCCACGGGTGCGAATTATGGCAACCGGGAAGGTATGGCGACATATGCCCAGCTGGAATTGATCCGCACACTCTGGCTGGAGACAACCCGGACGCAGGCGCTGGACGAGCCTGCTATGAACAAATGGCTGGTGCGGTGCTTCAAGGTATCATCGTTGCGATTCCTGACCAAAGCCACCGCGCCAAGGGTGATCACGGCGTTAAAGTCTTGGAAATCGCGCGCGGCGTGATCGCGGGCATGGTCAAGGCCAAGGGCGGCG
>JAYUHO010000211.1:0-12440 GCA_043766915.1 Cypionkella sp. | reverse complement strand
CCCGCGCGAAGTGCTGTCCGAAGCCTGGACCAACCGCGCCAACCTGCCCGGCCTGTTTTGGCAATACCTGCCGTCCTTGCTGGAAACCATAAACATCGCGGCGGTTGCCACCTTGCTGGGGGCGCTTGTGGGATCTGTGCTGGCGCTGTTGTCGACCCGCGATCTGGCCCGCTGGCCGCGTCTGACACCGCTGTTTCGCCGCACTGCCGATATCATGCGCGCCATCCCTGAAATTGTCATCGCCCTTGTGCTGATCTTTATCCTTGGCGGGGGGCCGATCCCGGCTGTGCTGGCGATTGCGTTCCACACCGCGGGCGCTTTGGGCAAGCAATTCTCCGAAGTGGCTGAAAATGCCGATCTGAAACCAGTTGAAGGCCTGACATCCGTTGGTGCGACCTGGGGGCAGAAAATGTGGCTGGGCGTGATGCCACAAGTGGCACCAAACTGGTTAAGTTACACGCTGATGCGGTTCGAGATTAACGTGCGGGCATCGGCGATCCTGGGTTTTGTTGGATCGGGCGGCATTGGCTATGATCTGAAGCTGGCAATGCAATGGGGTGGTGGCAAATACGATCAGGTGGTGGCGATATTCTTGCTGCTGTTTCTGGCCAGTGTCGCGTTTGACCAGCTGTCCAGCTATTATCGCAATCGTTTGGTAAGGGGCAACTAAGATGTCTGACGCATCGCTGACCTTGCAAATGACCCAGCGCTTTCGCACCAAACGTCGGATCGCGTTTGCCACACCTGCCGTCATTCTGACTTACTTTACCTATATCTTCTTTGCCTTTGATGTGGCGGGGTTGGCGTCACGCGCGCGGTTGGATAATGCGGCGATTTTGCTGTCAGATTTCTGGTCTTACAAAACCCATGTGACCCGCGACAACGCCTTGGGTGATCTGACCGTGGCGATTGAAGGCGAGAAAAAAGGCACCTATCCGGCGGGTCAATTGCCGGAATGGGTGACGGTTCAGGGGGATGTCACAACGATTGATCTTGGGGTCGGCAATATCGTCACCTATGACAAAGCAGCGGCGCGGTTTGTTGTGCCGGATTATGGCACCATTGATATTCAGCCCGATGGTGACAAGCTGGTGCTAAACGCACCCGAGCCTTTGCCAGATTGGATCAACGTCACCGATACCCGGATTTCGGTGACCACCGATCAGGGTCGCTTTGCCTATTCGCGGTCCAAGATGGAAACCTTTCGCTATCAACCGGGGTGGGAGTTGTTCTTTTTCACCCTCGACAGCCCGTTTTCGCGCAAATCCGTGGGCGAGTTGGCAACGCTTGTAACAACCGGTGATCGCCTTGATCCGGCCCGCAGCAATATTGGGTTCATGCTTTCGGAATTCTGGATCAACAAGATGTGGCACCACCGTGATGTGGCGTGGGCGATGTTTGAAACGCTGCTGATGGCGTTTTTGGGCACGATGGGCGCGGCCCTGATTGCGCTGCCGCTGGCGTTTCTGGCTGCCAGCAATTTCACGCCATTCCGCGTGATCCGCTTTGGGTTTCGCCGCGTGTTCGATTTCATTCGCGGCGTCGATGGGCTGATCTGGACCATTATCCTGTCGCGCGCCTTTGGCCCCGGCCCGATGACGGGTGCGCTTGCAATCTTGATCACGGATACCGGATCTTTCGGCAAAATGTTCTCGGAAACCTTGGAAAACATCGACGACAAACAGGTCGAAGGCATCCGGTCTACCGGGGCAAACGCCGTGCAGCGCGCGCGGTTTGGGGTGATCCCGCAGATCACGCCGGTGCTGCTGTCGCAGGTTTTGTATTTCCTTGAATCCAACACCCGCAGCGCCACCGTGATCGGGGCCATTGTGGGCGGCGGCATTGGCCTGCTGCTGACCCAAGCCATCATCACGCAGAAAGACTGGGAAGAGGTCAGCTATTACATGGTACTGATCGTACTGATGGTGATGGCGATGGATACATTTTCGGGCTGGCTGCGCCGAAGCCTGATCAAAGGGTGACGGATTGACCAGCCCCTGCGCCTTGCCACCGATCCGAAGGCCATAGACATGCCCAAACTTTCGCCCACCGTCCCGATGATCCACCCCGATTGCGTGATCGTGCAATCAACTTTCGGCGCCTATTGCGAGGTCGGCAGCGGCAGCCGCGTGCTGCTATCAACCTTCGAAGACTACGCGTATTGCGACCGGCTGGCAGATATCGCCAACACGACGGTGGGTAAATTTGCCAATATCGCGGCGATGACCCGGATCGGCCCGACGGACCATCCCATGGATCAGGCGTCATTGCACCATTTTCTATATCGGTCGTCGTATTATTGGGATGACACCCCTGATGATCCGGCGTTTTTTGCGGCCAGATCAGCCCGTCGCTGCGTGATTGGTCCTGACACCTGAATCGGTCATGGAGCAATTGTCAAACCAGAGGTCACAATAGGCGCGGGTGCGGTGATTGCCGCTGGTGCCGTCGTGACCCGCGATGTAGCCCCCTATATGATCGTGGCCGGTGTGCCCGCCACCCCGCTGCGCGCCAGATTTCCCGAAGATATCGCCAACCGGCTGCTGGCGCTGGCATGGTGGGATTGGCCGCATGACCGGCTGCGCGCGGCCTTGGATGATTTCCGGAGCCTGCCTGCCGCGGCATTTCTGGACCAATACGGCGGGTGATCCCGGCCCCCAGCCGTCCAAAGGGGTTCGCTGCCCTGGCGGAGGGCATTTGGCTGCAACTATTCGGCCGCCAGCGCCTGTGATTGTTGATGCGCCATAAACCGATGCGCCGCCTCACCCGCCAGATAGGCCAGCCGCCCGCCACAAATCGTGGCCTCGATCACGCGGGTTGTGGCATTCATAACCACCATATCGGCGCGAAGGCCGGCATCCAGCCGCCCGCGATCCGTCATGCGCATAATCTGGGCCGGGTTGGTTGATATCATGGCCCATGCCGCAGGCAGGCTGGTCACATCGCGGTCTACCAAGGCCCAAGCGGCCAGTGGCAGGGCTGGCACGTGATAGTCCGACACCAACGCATCACAAAGCCCGTCAATCACCAAGGTCTGCGCTGAAACATTGCCCGCCTGACTTTTGCCGCGCACCACATTGGGGGCCCCCATAATCACCGGACTGTTCATTGCATGCGCGGCGACGGCGGCACGCCGTGACAGCGGAAATTCGGCCACCCGTGCGCCGATCATCGAATACCTTTCCCGCACATCGCCGTCGGGGTCATCGTGGCTGCCATAAACCACGCCCAGCGCGTCAAATGCTTCGGCCAGCGTGCACAGGCTGCGCGGCACGGCTTTTGCCTTGGTGATCGCCTCGTCGATCACGGTGGCCAGCTCTTTGGTGGTCTTGCCCACTTTGCGAGCCCACGCGGCAAAATCCGTCGGGGCAAGCCGGGCCATATGTTGACCTTCTTGAAGATGGTCGTTGAAGATTACATAGGCGATGCCAAATCGTTTTACGGCGGCAATCAGCCGGGCCGTCTCATCCACCAGATGGGTTTCCGCGCGAATTTGCACCCGCAAATCCGTCAGGGCATTTGGCCGATGGGCTTCCAGCGCTGCAAACAGCTCTTCCGCATAGTCGGGTCCGCGATGACCGCCTTCCCAACTCCACCCCTGCGCCAGATAGGCTGTGGTCACGCCATGCGCTGCGGCTTCGCGATCAAAGGATGCTAGACCTGCAGCCAGCGGAAACGGCGCGGTTGGGCGCGGCGCAATGTG
This sequence comes from Cypionkella sp., assembly GCA_043766915.1. Lineage (GTDB taxonomy): Bacteria > Pseudomonadota > Alphaproteobacteria > Rhodobacterales > Rhodobacteraceae > JANNAT01. Next base: position 8,737 of record JAYUHO010000211.1, on the reverse strand, counting down.
GCGTTCAAACCCATCGCCATGCAGATCAATGATCCCCGGTAAAATCAGATAACCAGACATATCGACCTCTGGCAGCGGGCCACGGGTGATCCGCCCATTGGCAAAGCTGATGGATCTGTGTTGCATCGCCCCATCGCGCAAAATCTGCGCACCCGTCAGACGCACTTGGGGCAAGGGATTCGTCATCGTACACTCCACAAATGGGGAACAGCTTGTGGATAACTTTTAAGTGCGACGCCGATATGACAATCAGGGCGGCGAAATCGTCAGAGTTACCCGTTCACCTGCAAACCAAGTTGTGCCAAATTCCACGGGGTGGCCCGCAGCATCTATGTTCACCGCAACGCTGCGAAGGATGGGCGCGCCTTCAGCAATCCGCAAATGTCGCGCCAGCAATGCGTCTGCGACCTTGGCGGTCAACCGGGTGGAGGCGCGGGTATAATCTGCGACGCCTGCCTCTGCCAAAGCGGCCGTTATTGATTGCAGCCGGATGACAGTTTGTGGCAGATCGGGAAACCGCAGCGCAGGAAAAATCGACCGGAACATCGCCATCGGCACCGCGTCGGCCAAAGACAGACCTTCTATCACGTGAACTGCTTCGCCAATGGCCAGTTCCAGAAACTCTGCTTCCGCCGCACTGCAAGACCGGGTTTCTATCCGCAAAATCTGGCGCGAGGGTGTGCGCCCGGATGCCAGCACATTTTGCTGAAACCGCACCCTGCGCCCGATCGGATAATCGGTAGGAACCGAGGCCACAAACACCCCTGCTCCGCGCCGCGCATGCACCGTGCCCGACGCCGCCATATCGGCCAACGCATGCCGCACTGTGTGGCGATTGACCCCGAACCGCGCCGCAAGCGCGGCTTCGGTTGGCAGTTTATCGCCGGGGCGATACTGCCCGCCGGCGATTTCGCTGCGCAAAGTATCTGCAATAGATTTCCAAAGGGCGGATCCTGGCGCTGTCATCAAAACTTCACGTGCAACTTTGTTCTCCGGGCGCTATTTATTTGTCTAGTTGTATAGAAAGCTAGACAAGTTTGCAAGATGTCGGGATTGAAATGTCGCCACCCATCGCTGCCAGCCCAAAATCTGATCGCCAAATCTGGATGGGCCTGCTGGCGCGGGCCGATGCGAAGGGTTTGGCAGAGTTATTCCCCGATCTTCCCGGCCACAGCCCATTACGCCCGCCGCAAGTGGGGTCTGTGATGGTGCGTGGGCGGATTGGTGGGATAGGGCAGCCGTTCAACTTGGGGGAAATGACTGTCAGCCGGTGTTCGGTTAAACTTGTAACCGGCGAAGTTGGCCATGCCCATGTGCAAGGGCGCTGCAAAAAACATGCGGTTCGTGCCGCAGTGATTGATGCATTGATGCAGACGGATCGCGCCGACGATCTGCGCGCCCAGGTGCTAGTCCCCTTGGCCAAATCAGAAGCCGCGCATCGCGCCACCCGCGCCGCCAAAGCCGCAGCAACCCGCGTCGAATTTTTCACCTTGGCGCGCGGAGAGGATCAATGAATGCCGATGCCCTGCTTGGTGGCTTTGTCGATGCCCCGCTGCAATCGGCGCGGGCGTTTCGTGCTGCCCTTGATGCCCTGTCGCGGCCCGGCACGATCTGCACGGTTGCAGGGGCCGCGCCGCCCGCACCGTTGTCGGTCGCAGCAGGGGTTTTGATCCTGACCCTATGTGATGCAACAACGCCTGTGCATCTGGCGGGTGCGTCTGACTGCGCGGCGGTGCGTGACTGGATTGTCTTTCACACCGGCGCACCCTTGGTACCGGCAAACGACGCCTGCTTTGCCGTCGGCACTTGGCCCGCTTTGCAACCCGTTGACCGCTTTTCGATTGGCACCCCGGATTACCCCGATCGTTCCGCCACACTGATCGTTGAGTTGCCTGAGCTTACCGCAACAGGTGCCACGCTAAGCGGCCCCGGCATTCAGTATCAGGCGCAGCTCTATTTGCCCGATACAGCCGCGTTTCGGGCCAACCACGCCCTGTTTCCCATGGGATTTGACTGCTTTCTAACCTGTGACACCCGGCTTGCCGCCCTGCCCCGTACAACCCGCGTAAAGGACATCTGATGTATGTCGCTGTAAAAGGGGGCGAACGCGCGATCGACAACGCCCACGCCTGGCTTGCCGAAGAACGGCGTGGTGATACGGCCATTGCCGAACTGTCGATTGCCCAAATTCGCTGCCAACTGACGCTGGCGGTCAACCGGGTCATGGCAGAAGGATCGCTTTACGATCCCGATCTGGCCGCCTTGGCTATCAAACAGGCACGTGGCGATCTGATCGAGGCGATCTTTTTGATCCGTGCTTACCGCACCACCTTGCCCCGATTTGGCGCATCACGCACCGTTGAAACAGCCGATATGGCGGTGATCCGGCGGGTTTCGGCGACGTTCAAAGACTTGCCCGGTGGTCAGGTTTTGGGGCCGACCTTTGACTATACCCATCGGCTTTTGGATTTCAAATTGACGGCGGAAGGCGGTGATGTGCCCGCCGCCCCGACCGCCCCCGCCCAGACGGGCGCCGTGCCGCATGTCACGGGTCTGTTGAACCGCGACGGCTTGATCGAAACCAATGCCACAGGCGATGAAACGCCGCCCGATTTAACGCGCGAGCCGCTGGAATTGCCCGCATCGCGCGCCTTGCGCCTGCAAGCCATCACGCGCGGCGATGAAGGCTTTATCCTGTCGCTGGCCTATTCCACCCAGCGCGGATTCGGCCGCACGCATGCGTTCGTGGGCGAATTACGCATCGGTCAGGTGGCGGTTGAAATGGACATTCCCGAACTGGGTTTTGCGGTCGATATTGGCGAGATCGAGCTTACAGAATGCGAAACCGTGAACCAATTCAAAGGCAGTAAAACCGAACCGCCACAGTTCACCCGTGGCTATGGTTTGGTATTTGGCCAGTCAGAGCGAAAAGCCATTTCGATGTCGCTGGTTGACCGCGCTTTACGGTGGAAAGAACTTGGCGAGGATAACATCGGTGCGCCTGCGCAGGATGAAGAATTCGTGCTGATGCATGCAGATAATGTGCAGGCCACGGGTTTCCTCGAACATATCAAACTGCCGCATTATGTTGATTTCCAATCAGAACTGGAACTGGTGCGCAAATTGCGGGCCGAAGCGACCGCCCAACAGGAGGCCGCCGAATGAGCGAACAGTTTGACGCGGAGGCGTATAATTTCGCCTATCTGGACGAACAAACCAAACGGATGATCCGCCGCGCGATCCTAAAGGCCGTGGCGGTCCCCGGCTATCAGGTGCCTTTTTCCAGCCGCGAAATGCCGATGCCTTACGGCTGGGGCACGGGCGGCGTGCAGGTGACGGCGGCCTGCCTGACGCCTGATGATACGCTGAAGGTGATCGACCAAGGCGCAGATGACACCACCAACGCCGTGTCGATCCGCAAGTTCTTTCAGCGCACAGCGGGGGTGGCAGTAACCGAGTCCACAAGCCAAGCCAGCATCATTCAAACCCGCCACCGCATCCCGGAAACCGCGCTGACGGCGGGGCAGATTTTGGTTTATCAGGTGCCGATCCCCGAACCCCTGCGATTTTTGGAACCGCGCGAAGGTGAAACCCGCAAGATGCATGAATTGGAAGATTACGGCCTGATGCATGTGAAGCTTTACGAAGACATCGCCCGGCACGGCACCATTGCCACGTCTTACGACTATCCGGTCAAGGTAGAGGGGCGATATGTGGCCAGCCCGTCACCCATCCCCAAGTTCGACAATCCCAAACTGTCGGGCAATCCGGCGCTGCAACTGTTTGGGGCGGGGCGCGAGCAACGTATTTATGCGCTGCCCCCCTTTACCCATGTTGTCAGTCTTGATTTTGATGACCACCCGTTCCATCCGAGCAAAGCCGCGCATGATTGCGATCTGTGTGCGGCATCCGACAGCTATCTGGACGAAGTGATCATGGATGATCTGGGCGGGCGGATGTTCGTGTGTTCAGACACTGATTTTTGTGGGCAGCGTCGGGCGGCGGGCCACGTTGGCCGGCTTGGCACGCCCCCACGCGTTGGGGGGCTCTGATGGATACGCTGATCCGCCAACCTGTGCCGCAACCCACCGCCGAAGTGCCGCTCTTGCAGGTCGTGGGCTTATCGAAATTCTACGGCAGCCGCATCGGCTGCAAAGACGTGTCGTTCGATCTGTTCCCCGGCGAAGTGTTGGGGATTGTCGGCGAAAGCGGGTCAGGCAAATCCACCTTATTGTCGTGCCTGGCGGGGCACATGGCCCCCGATCGTGGCGCGGTGGTGTTCAACACCGCCACCGGCCCGCGTGACACGGTGCAGATGGCCGAGGCGATGCGGCGGCGGCTGGGGCGCACCGATTGGGCCTATGTGCATCAAAACCCGCGCGATGGCTTGCGTATGGGGGTGTCAGCGGGTGGCAATGTGGGCGAGCGGTTGATGGCCTTGGGCGCGCGGCATTACGGCGATATTCGTGCCAAAGCCGTTGATTGGCTGGGCCGGGTTGAAATTGCGGCCGACCGCATCGACGACCGCCCCAGCGCCTTTTCCGGCGGCATGCAGCAACGCCTGCAGATCGCCCGCAATCTGGTGACAGGGCCGCGATTGGTGTTCATGGATGAACCTACGGGCGGGCTTGATGTATCGGTGCAGGCGCGGCTGCTGGATTTGTTGCGTGGACTGGTGCGCGAAATGGGGTTGTCAGCGATCATCGTCACCCATGATCTGGCGGTGGTGCGGCTGTTGGCCGACCGGCTGATGGTGATGAAGGGCGGGCATGTGGTGGAACAGGGTCTGACCGATCAGGTTCTGGATGATCCGCAACATGCCTATACGCAGCTGTTAGTCTCATCGGTGTTGCAGGTATAGCCATGATCACAATCACAAATCTGGCCAAAAGCTTTATCCTGCACAATCAAGGATCGGTCGTGATCCCGGTGATGCTGGGGGCGAACCTGCACATCGGTCCGGGCGAATGCGTCGGGTTGACCGGGGCATCCGGGGCGGGAAAATCCACGCTGATGCGAATGATCTGGGGCAATTATCTTGCAGTCTCGGGCTCTATTGTCGTTGGCGGGTTGAATGTGGCAGATGCCACGCCGCGCCAGATCATCCGGCTGCGGCGCGAAACGCTGGGCTATGTCAGCCAATTTTTACGCGTCGTGCCGCGGGTGCCGACGATTGATGTGGTTGCCGAACCGCTGCTGAACTTGGGCATTCCGCTGGATCAGGCGCGGGCCAGGGCGCAGGCTTTATTGGCGCGGTTGAACATTCCTGAACGGCTGTGGCATTTGTCGCCGACCACCTTTTCCGGTGGTGAGCAACAGCGTGTCAACATCGCGCGCGGCTTTGCCCACCCCTTTCCAGCGCTGTTGTTAGACGAGCCTACCGCCAGCCTTGACGCCGCAAACCGTGAGGTGGTGCTGACCTTGATTGAAGAGGCGAAACGGCGTGGGGCGGCGATTTTGGGCATTTTCCATGATGAGGCCGCCCGCGTGCGCCTGTGTGACCGCTTGATTGACGTGCGCGACTTCACCCCAAAGGCCGCGGCATAATGGGGCGGTTGTTTATTGTTGTTGGCCCCTCGGGTGCCGGCAAGGATACGCTGTTGGCGGGTGCGGTGGCGGCTGATCCTAACCTGCACTGGGCGCGCCGGGTGATCACACGCCCAGAAACTACGGGGGGTGAGCCGTTCGAAGGGGTCGATGTGGCAACGTTTGACGCGCGCCTGTGGGCGGGCGATTTTGCCTTGCACTGGCAGGCGCATGGCCTGCGTTATGGCATCCCGCACACCGAACTTGCGCAACCGGGCGATGTGATGGTCAACGGATCGCGGGCGGCTTTGTTTGCCATTCAGACGATTTTTCCCGATCTGGTGGTGATCCGCATCAGCGCGCCGTCTGCCGTTTTGGCCGAACGGCTGGCCGCCCGGGGGCGCGAAAGCCTGCAAGACATCACCGAACGGCTGCAACGCGCCAGCTATGATCTGCCCGCTGGCCTGCAGGTGATCGACGTGATCAATGATTCAACGCCGCAAATCGGTGTGCAACGGCTGCTTGCGGCCATTCACCCTGTCAGCGCATAGCGGTCCATCAGGTGGAAACGACCCGTAGAATCTTCGCCCATCAGGCAGATATCACCCATCATGAACGGCTGCGGCACCAGACCTGCAAAATGCGCTGTGGCCAAAGGCGATACGATGGCATGTTCGGCGTCCGAAATCGGGCCGGTCAACGTCAGATGGAAACGGAATTCTTCCATCACATAAGGATAACCATAGACCGCCAAAAGTTCGCGGTGGCGGGGTTTCAGATCGCCCGGGCGACGGCGCGCAATTTCAGCTTCGGTCAACTCGGCCCGATAGGGATCAAGACTGCGCACAATATGCGCTGCCAAATCCGTCAGGGCGGCGGCGTCGCCCAACGGGACAAAGGCCAGGAATCCTTCCAGATTGATCATTTGCAAACCGGCCATCTCAACCGCAGCGCACTGTGCCGCCACGGCGCGGACAGCGGCGGCAAGATCGGCGGGCGAAACCCCATCGGCCAACCGGAACGGAGCCTTGATCGTGCCGTGAAAGCCGTACTTGCGCGGGTCGGCCGTCACAACTTCGATTTCGCGGGGAAGGCTTGCAAAATCGGGTTGCGCAACATCGCAGCCCGTCTGAACATCATACCCCAGCCACGACGCCGCTGCCTTGGCAAACGCATCGTGCGGCGGGACGTAGTAGATCGCGTAACGTTTCATCTAGCCATTTCCCAGCAATGTCCGGTGCCTAAGACCCCAATGTCACACCCCTGTGACAGTTCTGTGCCATCGCAAATCGTCCAATGCAAACTTATCACCAAAAGGCCAAACTGATGTCAGAGACCATCCTTGCCAACGCCACCCTTGTGCTGCCGGATCAGGTGATCACGGGCGCCTTGCGGATTGCAAATGGGATCATTGTCGGGATTGATCCGGGCCATGCCGTGCCGGTTGGCGCGATTGATTGTGGCAAAGATCTGGTGATGCCCGGATTGATCGAGTTGCACACAGATAATCTGGAACGCCATATCGAGCCGCGCCCCAAGGTGAACTGGCCGCATGCCGCAGCGATTATCGCGCATGACGCCGAGTTGGCAAGTGTAGGGATCACAACCGTATTTGATGCGTTGCGGGTCGGGTCTGTGGTGTCAAACTCCAAGGCAAACTATGGCGAATATGCCCGTATGCTTGCAAATGAAATTCTCGATTTGCGCGCAAAAGATGCGTTGCGTATCAACCATTTCCTGCACCTGCGCGCCGAGGTCTGCTCTGAAACCCTGATCGACGAACTGGCCAAGTTTGGCCCCGATGACGGCATCGGAATTGTCAGCCTGATGGATCACACCCCCGGTCAGCGCCAGTTCCGCGACGTGACCCAGTTGCGCAGCTATGTGTGCGGCAAACACGGGTTGTCAGATGCCGAATTTGAAGGCCATATCGCGGATCAGATCGAGCTATCCGACCGGCTTGGGGCGGCGCACGCAGCAAGCGCCATATCCGAAGCGCGCCGCTTTGGGGCCGTCTTGGCAAGCCATGACGACACCACCGAAGATCAGGTCAGTGTATCTGCACAAAACGGCGCGCATTTTGCCGAATTCCCAACAACGCTTGAGGCCGCAAAGGCCTGTCGTGACCTAGGTATCAAGGTGATGATGGGGGCACCCAACCTGATTCGTGGCGGATCGCATTCGGGTAATGTGGCGGCGTCACAGCTTGCCGAAGCTGATTTACTGGACATCGTGTCGTCCGACTATGTGCCCTCATCTCTGCTGTCTGCCGCGCTGATGTTGGGGGATTTGTGGGGCGACGTCGCGCGCGGTGTGCGCTGTGTAACCATGGCCCCGGCGGCGGCGGCGGCACTGGGTGATCGTGGACAATTGAGCATCGGCAGTCGAGGTGATGTGATCCGTATAGCCCGCGTCGCAGGTGCCGCCGTAGTGCGCGGCACTTGGGTTTCAGGCAATCGCGTCGCCTGAGCGGGTTCGGTTTGGTTCTTCCTGGTCGATCTTCAGCTTGTCAAACCATGGATCAAACACCTAGTTTCGGCTCAGACACTTAGTGACCCTTAACAGTGGCATCGGGCACGTGGCCGGTCAAACCACTTATGCCGTGACAGCGCGTCATTGGCCTGTCAACGAGCAAGAGGCAGGGTCGGGTGCGGAGGCACAAGGACGGTCGGAGCAATGGTAACCATCCGGCGTAGGCCGTGGTGAGGCTGCTTTTTGCTTTGAGGATGCGTCGTGCCAATTCCATGGCAGGAGTTCTGGCACTCGGGACACCGTCAAGGCGGGCATTCTGGCGAGGACGTCGGCGAGCCATGCTTGCGGGTCGATGTCGTTCATCTTTGCGGTGATGATCAGGGAATACATGAAGGTGGTGCGGTTGCCGCCACGGTCTGACCCTGCGAAGAGCCAGGCTTTGCGGCCGAGGGCTGTGCCGCGCAGGGATCGTTCGGCTGCGTTGTTCGTCAGGCAGACGCGCCCGTCGGTCAGAAACCGGGTGAAGGCAGGCCGGTGGTCCTTCTCGAACAGGTAATTGATGGCTTTGGCGACCGGGTTGTGCTTGGACATCTGGGCCCGTTCGGAACCTAGCCAAGCCTCAAGGTCGGCGAGGAGCGGCGCTGACAGACGGCTGCGCGCCTCGAGACGTGCCTTGGGGTTCAAGCTATTGATATCACGCTCGATGTCGAAGATCGCAGCGATCCGCTTGACCGCCTCG
>JAYUHO010000210.1:0-1718 GCA_043766915.1 Cypionkella sp. | reverse complement strand
CGGATCGCCGTATTTTTCCAGATCGTCTACTTTCAATCGGCCAAGCCCATGTTCGGCACTAATCGACCCCCCCAGCGCATTCACCAGATCATGCACGCAGGTTTTGACCGCATCACGTTGATTTTCATGGTCTTTGCGGTTCCCCCCCCGTGGTGGAAACACGTTGTAATGCAGATTGCCATCGCCCAGATGACCAAAACAATTGATCCGCCAGTCGCCCATCGCCGCCAGCGCGATACCTGCGCGGGCAATAAACTCGGGCACAACACCCAAGGGCACCGAGATATCGTGACTGGACACCGCACCGATCAATCGGTTCGCCTCGGGGATCGCCTCGCGGATGCGCCACAGCCCCGCGCGTTGCGCCTCAGATGCGGCAATCACCCCGTCTGATACCAGTCCGGCCGCAAGCCCCGCCGCGAACAGGGCCTCAAGATGCGTCCCCGCGTCGCCAAACCCATCCGGCAGGCCTGTTTCGATCAGAACCATCCATTCCGGATTGCCCGCCAATGGGTTGCGCAATTCGGGGATCACTTCGGCCAGAAAATCCATACCGATCCGGCTGATCAGTTCAAACGCTGACACCATCCCAGACAGCCGCAGGTCGGCCAGCGACAAAAGCCGCAACGCCGCGGCAGGGTTGGCCACGGTCAGCAGGGCGGTTGCCATCCGTGCCGGGCGCGGAAACAGCCGCAGACTGGCCGCTGTGATCACCCCCAAAGTGCCTTCAGAGCCAATCAGCAAATGCCGCAAATCGTAGCCGGTGTTGTCTTTGCGCAGCCGTTTCAGGCCGTTATAAATCGTGCCATCGGCGAAAACCGCCTCGACCCCCAGACACAGATCGCGCGCGTTGCCATAGCGCAGCACGTTCAGCCCACCCGCATTGGTCGCCAGATTGCCGCCGATCCGTGCCGACCCTTCCGAGGCCAGAGCCAGCGGAAACAGCCGGTCCACCGACGCCGCATGCGCCTGCACATCGGCCAGCACCATGCCCGCCTCAACCACCAGCACATTTTCGTCCGGATACATGCCCCGCACCGCCGCCATGTGTTCCAGCGACAGCACAACCGGAGCAGGCCCGGATGGCATAATTTGCCCCCCCACCAATCCGGTACCACCGCCCCAGGGCACAACGCCGACCCTTGCCGCGCTACAGGCGCGCAAGATCACGGCCACCTGATCGACCGAGCGCGGCAACGCCACCACGCCCGCTTGCCCCGTCCAACGACCGCGTGGCTCGTCCAGATGGCGGGGGTCAGCGGGGCGCAAAATATCGTCGGGCAGCAGTGCGGCAAGGTCGGTCAGAAAAGCGGCATCGGCGGGGTTCAGCATCGGTGGTATCCTGCGGTCGCGCGCGCGGTCAAAGGGGTTTCAGGCCACGCGCCAAAGCGATGATTGCCTCGGCCGATTTTTGATTGCGTGCAGTCATTGCGGGGGCAGACAACCGGTCCAGCTTGGCCACCAGAACCGACCGGCCCACGCCCGCGGGCGCATGCAGATAAAGGGCTGTCGGGGCCGCCTGAAACGACTCGCCCACAGCTGCGAACGCCTTGATCGGGGCAAATTCTGCGACCGGTGTGGTGCTTGCCAAAAAGTAGATATGAACCGCCGCGCCATCCGCTTTGCCATGCGATTTATAAGGATTGGCGGCAACCACCGCCTCAAACTCGGCCAAGTCCATCAAGAACATCGCCGGAGCAAAGCCGAACCGCGCCAAC
>JAYUHO010000209.1:0-12481 GCA_043766915.1 Cypionkella sp. | reverse complement strand
TCCGCAAAGTCGGCTGGAACAAGGTTGTGGCGTTCCAAACCCGCAACCCCTTGCACCGCGCGCATCAGGAACTGACCTTCCGCGCGGCGAAGGAAAGCCAAGCCAACCTGCTGATCCATCCGGTTGTCGGCATGACCAAACCCGGCGACGTTGATCATTTCACCCGCGTGCGGTGTTACGAGGCGGTGTTGGGCCAATATCCTGCCGCCACCACCAGCATGTCTTTGCTGAACCTTGCGATGCGCATGGCTGGCCCACGAGAGGCGGTCTGGCATGGGTTGATCCGCAAAAACCACGGCGTGACGCATTTTATCGTCGGCCGCGATCACGCAGGCCCCGGCAAGAACAGCCAGGGCGTTGATTTTTATGGCCCTTATGATGCGCAGGTCTTGTTCAAGGAACACGAGGCCGAGATGGGCATCACCATGGTTGATTTCAAACACATGGTCTATGTGCAGGAAAAGGCCCAGTATTATCCCGCAAACGAAGTGCCCGAAGGCACCACAGTTCTGGATATTTCCGGCACCGAACTGCGCCGCCGCTTGCGCGAAGGGCTGGATATTCCTGAATGGTTTTCCTTTCCCGAAGTGGTCACGCAGCTGCGCAAAACCTCGCCCGCGCGGGACAAGCAGGGTTTTACGGTGTTTTTCACCGGGCTTTCCGGCTCTGGCAAATCGACGATTGCCAATGCGCTGATGGTCAAGCTGATGGAACAGGGCGGACGGCCAGTCACCATTCTGGACGGCGATGTGGTGCGCAAACACCTGTCGTCGGAACTGGGATTTTCCAAAGAACACCGCGACATCAACATTCGCCGCATTGGCTATGTGGCGTCCGAGATTACCAAAAACGGCGGCATCGCGATTTGCGCGCCCATCGCCCCCTACACCGCCACGCGGCATGCGGTGCGCGAGATGATCGAATCGTTTGGTGCCTTCATCGAGGTGCATGTGGCGACATCCGTCGAGGAATGCGAACGCCGTGACCGCAAGGGTCTTTACAAACTGGCTCGTGAAGGCAAGATCAAGGAATTCACCGGGATTTCAGACCCTTACGAGGCCCCCACCAAGGCCGAGATCGTGCTGGACACCGAGGGCACCGAAGTTGATCACTGCGCACATCAGGTGATCTTGAAGCTGGAAAGTCTGGGGTTGATCAAGGCGTAATGGCTGGCGTTACACGCCAGCCATTACGCCCCGGGGCGATTGGCACCAAATGCCCTAGTGCACACTCACCGGGGCCATATCGTGCTGACGCGCCAGCGCGAAAGCCAGATCGCGGTTCACCACCAGCGCCAGTTGCGCACCGGTGGAATCACTGACGGCATACACCGTCTCGACCTCACCAATCTGATCGCGCAACTCATCCGCCAGCCCGGCCACTGCAATCGGGCGGACATATACGATTTGCGCCGTTTGTGCGGCCAACTTATCAGCCAAGCTTTGATATTTCTGTATCATCACACTCTCCTATGCTTTGCCAATCCGAATGGTCTGCACAACTGCATCGGGCACCGACCGCCGCAGATCTATATTCAACAGCCCGTGATCCATGCTGGCACCGCCAACCTCGACCCCGTCCGCCAGCACGAAACTGCGCTGAAACGCACGGGCCGCAATGCCCCGGTGCAGGAAAACCCGGTCGCCCGGATCATCGCCTTGACGCCCGCGCACCACCAGCTGACGGTCCTCGACCGTTATCGCCAGATCATCCTCACGGAACCCCGCGACGGCCAGTGTGATGCGATAGGTGTTGTCAGATGTCGCCTCGATGTTAAACGGCGGATAGCCTTCCGAGGCGGTTTTGGCGGTGCGTTCGACCAATCGTTCCAGCTGTTCAAAGCCCAGCAAAAACGGGTGCGCCCCAAAGCTTAGTTTTGTCATAAGAGATGCCCTTTGCAACAAGCGACATATTTCAGGCCCCGCAATCGGCAGCCCTTACTCAGAATATGGGGGGTGCAGCATCCGCCTGCAAGTCCCTGGCGTTGCAGAAACCTCTGCCAGAGCGCACCGATTTTTCGCGCAGAGGCCCCGAATCGCTATAAGGTTGCAGTGCAAGATCATATCGGACCAGTCCAAGCCATGAACGCCCCCAGCGAGTTGAACTTTGAAGACATGCTGCGCATCCGGCTGGAAGTGCTGCGGCGCGAGCACCGCGATCTCGACGAGGCGATTTATGCACTGGAAACCGGCGGGCGGCCCGATCAGCTGACACTGCGGCGGCTGAAAAAGCAAAAACTGTTCCTGAAAGATCAGATCGTCAAGTTTGAGGATCAGCTGATCCCGGATATCATTGCCTGATCCGCGCTGACCGCTTTCCAGGCCCTTCCAGCTTGCCCTATGGACCCTGCGCGTATACCACGCGGGGCACACTATAGCGGTTTGCATTTTATCTGGATCAGATTGAATGCAAACCATGACAACCCGAGACTTGGAATGTTGCGTTTTGCGATTGATATGGTTCACCACATCAATCGCAAAACGCTTTAGGGGGATGCGCATGATGGGTGCCGTTGACGTTGGGATTATCATGGGAAGCCAGTCAGACTGGCCGACGATGAAAGAGGCTGCCTTGGTGCTGGATGAATTGGGCATTGCCTATGAAACCAAGATCGTGTCAGCCCACCGCACGCCGGATCGGCTCTGGTCTTATGGTAAGACTGCGGCGGATCGCGGATTGAAGATCATCATCGCGGGCGCAGGCGGGGCGGCCCATCTGCCGGGCATGATGGCCAGCAAAACCCGTATTCCGGTGATCGGGGTGCCAGTGCAAACCAAGGCGCTTGCAGGCGTCGACAGCCTGTATTCCATCGTACAAATGCCACGTGGCTTTCCGGTGGCCACCATGGCGATTGGTCCTGCGGGGGCGGCCAATGCGGGGCTGTTGGCGGCGGGCATACTGGCGCTGCATGATCCCGATCTGGCCGCGCGACTGGATGGCTGGCGCATGGCATTGTCAGCCTCTATCCCCGAGGAACCTGTTGATGACTAGCCTGTCCAGCGGCGCCACCATCGGTATCCTGGGCGGCGGGCAACTGGGCCGCATGCTGGCGGTCGCGGCGTCACGTCTGGGCTATAAAACCCATATCTTTGACCCCGCCCCTGATGCCCCGGCGGCAGACGTGGCGCACCGCGTCACCACAGCGCAGTATGACGATACCACCGCCTTGGCCGCCTTTGCATCCAGCGTCGATGTCATCACCTATGAATTCGAAAACATCCCCACCGCCGCCCTTGACCAGTTGGAACAACTGCGCCCAATCCGGCCCAATCGCCGCGCCCTGGCGATCAGTCAGGACCGCCTGCTGGAGAAAGACTTTCTCACCGGTCTTGGCCTGACCTGCGCAGCTTACCGTGCTGTGAACTCTGCCGCTGATCTGACAACGGCGATTGACGAGATTGGCCTGCCAGCCATTCTGAAAACCACGAGGCTGGGCTATGACGGCAAGGGACAGGCGCGCATTATGGCGGCCAGCGATGCCGATACCGCACTGGCCGCCGTAAACCACAGCCCCGCCGTGCTGGAAGGCTTTATCGCCTTCACGCATGAGGTGTCGGTGATTGCCGCCCGCGCCTTGGACGGGGCAATTTCGGCCTATGATCCGGGTGAAAACGTGCATCTGTCGGGGATTTTGCACACCACCACCCTGCCCGCCCGTCTGACACCCAGCCAGCGCAGTGATGCGGTGCTGATTGCCGCCCGTATCCTGAATGCGCTGGACTATGTGGGCGTGATGGGGGTGGAACTGTTCGTGACCCCCGCAGGCTTGATCGTTAATGAAATTGCCCCGCGCGTGCATAATTCGGGCCATTGGACGCAGAACGGCTGTGCGGTGGACCAGTTCGAACAGCATATCCGCGCGATTGCTGGCCTGCCCCTTGGCGACGGCATGCGCCATTCGGACGTGGTGATGGAAAATCTGATCGGCGACGATGTGGCGCGCGTGCCCGCGATTTTGCAAGAACGCCACGCGGCATTGCATCTATACGGCAAGGCAACGGCACGCCCCGGTCGCAAGATGGGCCATGTCAACCGGATCATCCCCAAGGGCTAACGGGCGTCATCCGGACAACGCAATGTCAACTGCACACCACAGCGATCACTAGGAACTTACACGTAACCCCGTCTTTTTTGGGCGCTGTGACAACCTTCTTGGTTGTGGCTTTCTTCGTCGTCGCCTTCTTTGTTGTGGTGGCCTTCTTGGTGGTGGCTTTCTTGGTAGACGCCTTTGCGGCTGCCTTTACAGGCTCTTTCTTGATCACGGCAGCGGGCGCGTCACAGGTGCGCTCGGGTTCTTTCGCCAGCGCCAGATAAACCGACTCCGTCGGTTCCACCCCACCCTTATCCAGCTTTTTGGCGGCATAATAAGTTTCCATCGCCCGGCGCGATCCATTGCCCCAATCGCCGTCAACGGCCATGGCATAACAGCCGATCCGCGCAAGTTCACCCTGAATGGCCAAAGGCAGATCGTCGGGTATCACCACCGGACCAGCCGCAACATCCGCCCCTTTCAGCCGCAACGCCCCGGCCTTCACCCCCCCGACGGTGCCCAAAGACCGCGTCTCAGAATTCAGCGCCGCCAACCGGATCGGCACACCCGCGATCTGTTCGACTGTTCCAATAAGACTGGCGAATTCTTCATCATCGACCGCCCCCAGCACAACAGTTTCTTCTGAATCTTCAAAATCGGGCAAATCGGCAAGCAAGGCCTGATCGGACGCAGGCGTGTTCCGGTTAAAGAAAAATTGCTCGCGCAGCGATGATTGCTCCCACGGGGTCTGCTTGCCGCCAGTGGCATCATTCACATCATTGCGCACTTTAATCATCAAGTCCGAAATGGATTGGTCAGGTATCGCGATATTGCCCACCAGTGCCGACGTGAACGGACTGTTCTTGCTGCCTTTTTGGCTGTCAAAAGCCACGGCACCGGGGCTGGTGGCAAAGGCCACAAATGTGCCCGCCCCGCCGTCAAACTGTGCCAACCCGGCACTATCAGAAGACCCCGACACAGCATCCGGCACCGGATTGTCGCGGCAGGCGTCAAGGAACAACAACAATTGCCCCTGCCCGCCCTTCAGTTGTGTCGCAATATCATCCAGCCGCCAGGTTTCCCGCTCAACCGCCGCGCCATCGGTCAGTTTGGCATTGACCGGCACCAGATGGTTCACACCATCT
Source organism: Cypionkella sp. (assembly GCA_043766915.1). Taxonomy (GTDB): domain Bacteria; phylum Pseudomonadota; class Alphaproteobacteria; order Rhodobacterales; family Rhodobacteraceae; genus JANNAT01. The sequence continues at coordinate 7,306 of JAYUHO010000209.1, read as the reverse complement.
TTCTGAAACGCATGACCGGAATAGTAGAACAGCACGGTTTCCGCGTCTTTGGACTGATCGGCGAAACTGCCCAACACCGCCTGAAACACTTCGGGGCCAACGTCGGTTAACAGCGTCACTTCAAAGCCCAGATCGCGCAAGGCCTTGGACAGTTCCTGCGCATCTGCGGCAGGTGTCGCCAGACCGGGCAGGTATTCATAGGCCTCATTGCCCACCACCAGCGCCAGCTTGCGCCCCTCAGCCATTGCCAGAAAGGGCATGCAGATCAGCAGCGCACAGGCAAGCGCGCTTTTGGAAATTCTGATAAAAAAACGGTGCAAAAGTGAAAACATAGGGCCGTCCACCATAAAATTGATGCGATATCTTACGCCAAATATGCGTTTTGCACCAGCGCTTCGTTCACTTCGAGATATCCGGTGTATCGGTATCGGCGATCCCCTCCAAGAGACGCACGCGCGCCTGCGTTGCAAGTGCCTCATAGTGATCGCGGAACGCCGTCAATTCCACTTCTTCCAATTCCTCCAGATCCAACAACGCGTTATGTGCGCCCCTGGTCGCCCGGATCAATTCATCCAGCTTCAACTGAATCGCCAAGGTGTCTTGGGTTTGGGTATTCTGGATCAAAAACACCATCAGAAAGGTAATAATGGTGGTGCCGGTGTTGATCACCAGTTGCCAGGTGTCCGAAAAGCCAAACAGCGGCCCGGTGATAATCCAGGCCACAATCACCGCCACCGCCAGCAGAAATGTCCCCGGTCGCCCGCTGATCCGCGAGACGGCTTTGGCGATGGACTTGTATCCAAATTTCGCTGCCATACCGCTTGCCTTTCAGACCAATCGCCTATTGCGCGCCAAAGGTTTCCAGCACCGCCGCACCATACCCCATATCCGGATCGAACGCGCCCTTGTCCAAAAACAGCACCGTCTGCGCAATCACCACCGGATTCAGCATCATGAACGTGTGCGTTACGGGCAAAACGATATGCCCGGTCATCCCCGCCACCGCCGTGCTGGCCACCGACACTTTGCCGTCATCAGCGCCCGGAATAACCGCTGAGGTGATCGGGTTCAAAGACCGGTCCCCGGCGATCACCCCGACAGGATAATCCACCGCAGGCAGCGCCAGCGGCACCGATCCTGCCCCGGTGCCCAGTTCCATCCCGGCAGGGCCATTCATCCATTCAAACGCTGACAGGGTGCCAAATTCATCAACCAGTTCCGATCCGCCATTCGGTGGGGCCAGCATCACCACCCGGCCCATGTTGCCGGGGCGGTGATCCATCAACCAATAGCGCAACAAGATGCCACCCATCGAATGGGTGACGAAATTCACCCGCGCCGTTCCGCATTGCGCCACCCGCTCGTCCACCCCTTCGGCCAGCACTTCGATGGTGGCATCGGTGGACGGATAGCCTTCGTTGACCACTGTATAGCCATGCGCCGTCAGCGCGGTTTCCATCGCCAACAGCGATGTCTCGCTGCGCGCCAACCCGTGCAGCAGAACCACGCAATCGACCGGAGCGGCTTGGGCGACTGGCGCCAGCGACAGAGTGAAAATTGCGAAAAGCTGACAAAGACGTTTCATGCCCTCTACATCGGCCCAAGTCTGCGCAGTTGCAAGCCGCATGGACAAACCCCGCCGATATCGCCAGCCTGCCTACATGATGAAACGCCCCGTTCGCATTGCCGCCCGCTCCTTGATCTTGCTGCAAGATCGGCTTTTGCTCGTCAACGCCTACCCCGGCGGCCAATCTGATCTGTGGTGCGCGCCGGGGGGTGGGGTGGAACCAAACACCTCGCTGCCCGACAACCTGATCCGCGAAGTGCATGAGGAAACCGGCCTGACCGTGGCCGTCGGCACCCCCGCGCTGATCAATGAATTTCACGATCCCACGTCCGGCTTTCACCAGATCGACCTTTATTTCCATTGCACCATCACGGCGGGCGAGATCACCGATACCTGGCACGATCCCGAAGGCATTGTCACCCGACGCCGGTTTTTCAGCAAAGATGATCTGACCCAAAACCACATCCGCTTCAAACCCGACAGCCTGCCCGCCGCCGCATGGGGCCAAAGCCTGCTCTACGATCCACTTGAACTGATCACCCACTAATTTTTCTGTTCTTAAATATCCCCCAGCGGAGCGACCTCCCGCGGAACGCGGCCCTTACTGAAAACAAACGCGGCGCAGCCGCTCAATTCAACAACCGCACCAACCGCCAATAAAAAAGGCCCCGGTTTCCCGGGGCCCCAACTTCCTGAACTGGAAGGAATGATTACATCATTCCGTCCATGCCGCCCATGCCGCCCATGCCGCCGCCATGGCCGCCGCCCGACGATTTGTCAGCCGGACGATCCGCGATCATCGCTTCGGTGGTGATCAACAAAGACGCCACCGATGCCGCGTCTTCCAACGCAATCCGCACAACTTTGGCCGGATCAATCACGCCGAACTTGAACATGTCGCCATATTCTTCGGTCTGCGCGTTAAAGCCAAACGTCTTGTCCTTGGATTCGCGGATTTTGCCCGCAACCACAGCGCCGTCGACACCGGCGTTCTGCGCGATCTGGCGCAAAGGGGCTTCCAAAGCTTTGCGCACGATGGCAATGCCTGCGTTCTGGTCGGAATTGACACCTTCCAGACCGTCCAGCGCACGCGCCGCCTGCATCAAGGCCACGCCGCCGCCAACCACGATGCCTTCTTGAACGGCAGCGCGGGTTGCGTTCAGCGCGTCATCAACGCGGTCTTTACGCTCTTTCACTTCGATTTCCGTCATGCCGCCAACTTTGATGACGGCAACGCCGCCCGCCAGCTTGGCCACACGCTCTTGCAGCTTTTCCTTGTCATAGTCCGAAGTGGTGTCTTCGATCTGCTGACGGATCTGCGCCACACGCGCCTCGATCTCGGCCTTCACACCATAACCGTCAATGATCGTGGTGTTGTCTTTGGTGATCGAGATTTTCTTGGCGGTACCCAGCATGTCAAGCGTGACATTTTCCAGCTTCATGCCCAGATCGTCCGAAATCACCTGACCGCCGGTCAGAACCGCGATGTCTTGCAGCATCGCCTTGCGACGATCGCCAAATCCCGGAGCCTTCACAGCCGCAATTTTCAAACCGCCGCGCAGCTTGTTCACAACCAAAGTTGCCAGGGCTTCGCCTTCAACATCTTCGGAAATGATCAGCAAAGGCTTTTGCGACTGGATCACAGCTTCCAACAACGGAACCAATGGCTGCAACGAACCCAGCTTTTTCTCGTGCAACAGCACAAGACAATCTTCCAGATCGGCAACCATTTTGTCAGGGTTGGTCACAAAGTAGGGCGAAAGGAACCCGCGATCAAACTGCATGCCTTCAACAACGGTGGTTTCTGTTTCCAGACCCTTGTTTTCTTCAACGGTGATCACGCCTTCGTTGCCGACTTTTTGCATGGCTTCGGCGATTTGACGGCCAATTTCTGCCTCGCCATTGGCCGAGATGGTGCCAACCTGCGCCACTTCGGCGGTGTCTTTAACCGGACGAGCCGCTGCCTTGATCGCAGCCACGACTTTGGCCGTTGCCAGGTCAATGCCGCGCTTCAGATCCATTGGGTTCATGCCGGCAGCAACGGCCTTCATGCCCTCTTTGATGATCGCCTGCGCCAGAACGGTGGCGGTGGTGGTGCCATCGCCGGCCTCATCATTGGTGCGGCTGGCCACTTCTTTGACCATCTGCGCGCCCATGTTTTCGAACTTGTCGGACAGTTCGATTTCCTTGGCAACCGTCACACCGTCTTTGGTGATGCGCGGCGCGCCGAAGGATTTGTCGATCACAACGTTGCGGCCCTTTGGCCCCAAGGTCACTTTGACCGCATCAGCAAGAATGTTCACGCCGCGCAGCATACGGTCGCGGGCATCGGATTCAAAACGAACGTCTTTCGCACCCATAATGGGAACTCCTATCTAAAGGTTGTGAAGGGAAAAGCGGGCGCAGGGCAGGCCAGCGCCCAGTCCAATCAGGAAATGATCCCGAGGATGTCGCTTTCTTTCATGATCAGCAGGTCTTCGCCGTCAAGCTTAACTTCGGTGCCCGACCATTTGCCGAACAGGATGCGGTCGCCTTTTTTCACCGACGGGGCGATCAGCTCGCCACTGTCTTTGCGCGCGCCCGGGCCAGCCGAGACGATTTCGCCTTCTGCGGGCTTTTCTTTGGCGCTGTCGGGAATAATCAACCCGCCCTTGGTTTTATCTTCGCCTTCGATGCGGCGGACCAAAACGCGGTCATGAAGCGGTGTGAATGCCATCTGGATGGACTCCCTAAAGTTTCCAGGTTGAAGAAGGATTAGCACTCGATACAGCCGACTGCTAACATGACGTTGACTTAGGGGCTGCAATTCAGTCTGTCAACACCCTGCCCCGGTGCGCCGGGAAATTTCCGCCGGGGTTTTCGGTCAAATGCGCCGTATCGCTTGGCCTTTATCCCTCAAGCTGTCACACTGTCGGCAACAACCAAATCGCGGGGTTCCATGCGCAGCTTTACCTTGTCGATTGTAACCGCTTTATGTCTGGCCACCCCGCTGACCGCGCAATGCGTCGGCCAAAATCTGATCGCGGCCCTGCCCGCCGCAGATCAATTCGCATTGCGCGCCCGCGCCGATGAACAACCCTTTGCCGTGGGCAATTACTGGCAGGCCACCCGCGGATCCCAGATGATCCACCTGATCGGCACCTATCATTTTACCGATCCCCGCCACGACACCACCATGGCCACGCTTGCCCCCGTTTTGGCCGCCGCCCAAACCCTTCTGGTCGAGGCGGGGCCCGACGAAGAGGCCGCCCTGATCGCGCGTATGTCCGCCGAACCGTCGCTGATGATCAGCACCGACGGCCCCACCCTGCCGCAACTTCTGCCGCCCGAGGACTGGAAACGCCTGTCCGTGGCCCTGACAGATCGCGGCTTTCCCCCGTTTATGGCCGCAAAATTCCGCCCGTGGTATCTGACGATGATGCTCAGTATCCCGCCCTGCGAGATGAAGGTTGCAGCCGCCGCCAGGGGGTTGGACAAGCTGATTATGGATGCGGCAACCGCCCAGGGTCTGACGATCCAGGCGCTGGAGCCGTATGACACCATCTTTGGCATTTTCGACACCATGCCGATGGCCGATCAGCTGGCGATGATCACCTCGACGCTGGCGCTGGAAGACAAATCCACCGATATGGCGATCACCCTGGCGGATGCCTATTTCGCCCAGGAAGGTCGCCTGATCTGGGAGTTTACCCGCACTTTAACCCTGCAATTGCCGGAGTATACGCCCGAACAAGTGGAAAAAGACTTTGCGGTGATGGAGGAATCGCTGATGAAGAAACGCAATCGGTCGTGGATTCCCATGATCGAAACTGCCGCCGCCAAAGGCCCGGTTCTGGTGGCCTTCGGCGCTTTGCATCTGTCGGGCGATGAGGGGATTTTGAACCTGCTGGCGGCTCAGGGATACAAAATTGAACGGTTGTCGTTGGAATGACCCTCTCCACCCACCGCATCACCCGCCTTTACGTCCTTGATTTCGGCACCTTCGACGTCGGCCCCGGCAAACGCATTCTCGGCATTCCCGGCTTTTTGCTGGAAACCGACAAAGGCGCGCGCATCCTTGTTGATACCGGCTTTGACCCCGCCTATGCCAGCGACTACGCCGCCACCGATGCCCGCGATAATCTGTCAGGCTTTGGCCGCCTGATCACCTTTAGCACCCGCCAAACCGCTGCAGGCCAGTTGGCGCTGCTGGGCCTGACGCCCTCCGACATCACCCATCTGATCATAACCCACGGCCATATTGATCATATCGGATCATTGCCGCTGTTTACCTGCCCGATCATTCTGACTGCGGCCGAACGGGCCGAACCCCGCCCGGGGTATTGGGGCGATGTCCGCCCGTTTGACTGGCCCGATGCACCCTATACCTGCGTCAACGAAGAAACCGATCTGTGCCACGGGTTGCGCATTATCCCCACGCCCGGCCATACGGCAGGGCATCTCTCCGTGCTGGTCACTTTGCCGACCGGATCGGTGATCCTTGCCGCCGACGCCATCAACCGCCGCTCAGAACCCGCCGAAAACTACGGCGATGCCGATGATCCCGCCACCGCTGCCATATCCGCCGCCCGCTTGTTCACCCTGCAATCCGACCTCAAGGCAGACCTGATTTACGGCCACGACGCTGCGCAATGGGCAACTCTGCCCAAAGCCCCCGCGCCCTATCGCTGATCTGTTGCTGCAACGCAGCATTTGCTAAAAACCAACTGTCCGGCCCCGTGACATTCCCCGTCCCGCCCCCTATAAGCCGCGCCAAACATATCTTGCACAGGCGCATCCCATGACGATCAAAGTTTTCGGCCACAAATCCCCCGACACCGACGCCACCCTGTCGGCGATCATCTGGGCCTGGTATCTGACAGAGGTGCGCGGCACCCCCGCCACGGCCTATCTCCTGGGCGAGCCGAACACCGAAGCCGCGTTCTTGCTGAAACACTGGGGCTTTGCCAAGCCCGAGGTGATCACCGATGTGACCGCCGCCGATACGGTGGTGATCGTCGACACCAACAACCCGGCCGAATTGCCGCCCTCGATCAATGATGCCAATGTTATGGCCATCATCGACCACCACATGCTGGTGGGTGGCTTGAAAACCAAAACCCCGATTGACGTGGTGATCCGCCCGCTGGCCTGCACCGCCACGGTGATGCACGATATTATGGGCGCAGATCTGGCCCGCGCACCGCTGGCGATCCAAGGCGCGGTGATGTCGTGCATCCTGTCTGACACACTGGAATTCCGCAGCCCCACCACCACAGCGCACGACCGCGCCGTTGCCGAAAAACTGGCCGCCAGCCTTGGCGTGTCGATCCCCGCCTTTGCAGCCGAGATGTTCGCCGCCAAATCCGATGTTGGCGCGTTTTCGGATGCCGAATTGTTGCGGATGGACAGCAAGGAATATTCGGTCGCGGGCAAAGAATTGCGCGTGTCCGTGTTGGAAACCACCGCGCCCCGCGTTTTGCTGGATCGCAAAGACGCCCTGATGGCCGCAATGCCCGGCGTGGCAGCGGCCGATGGCGCAGACCAGGTGCTGCTGTTCATCGTCGATATCCTGCACGAAGAGGCAACGCTGCTGGTACCGAACGATCTGGTGCGACAAATGGCCGAAGCGTCTTTCGGCGTCAAAGTGTCCGGCGATACGGTTGTGCTTCCCGGCATCATGAGCCGCAAGAAACAGATCATCCCGGCGCTGAAACTGTAAACCGGCCGGCTTCTGGCCTGCCGCAAGCCAAGCCAAAA
>JAYUHO010000208.1:0-4740 GCA_043766915.1 Cypionkella sp. | reverse complement strand
ATGGCATGGTCGAATTGGAAGAACCGGGGCAGGTTTGGCACGTCGGCAGCGGCGCGTTTCGGGTGGGGTCGGCGTTTTTGCGCCGCACCAAAGTTGTGGACCGCGCGCGCCAGCCGATGGATCAGCTGATGCGTGATACAGGTGAGACATCAAATCTGGGCATAGAAGCGGGGGATGAGGTGCTGTTTCTGGCGCAGGTTGAAACGCATGAGGCGATCCGCACGTTTTTTCCGCCGGGCACCAAAGGGCCGATGCATGTGTCGGGGATCGGTAAGGCGCTGTTGGCGTTTCTGCACGAAGACAAAGTGCAAGGGATCCTTGCGCGAAAAGGATTGCAACGCTTTACGTCTTTGTCGCTGACCTCGCCCGAAAGTCTGCTGCGCGATTTGAACCGCACGCGCGAGCGGGGCTATGCCATTGATGATCAGGAACGCGCCGAAGGCATGCGCTGTGTCGCGGCGCCAATTTTCAATGCACATGGTGAACCGGTGGCAGGGGTTTCGGTGTCGGGGCCCGCGTTTCGGATGGGCCTGTCTGATGCCAGCCGGTTTGGTGGACTGGTGCGTGCGGCGGCGGACAGGGTGACGCTGGCGATTGGGGGATCGCGCCCTTAAGTCCTCTCAAACCCAATTGTCTGCATACAAAACTTGCATTGATCGCAGCCTCGCCAAGTGATTTGTCTGGCCCGAGGGCAAGGGGGCCGGGCGATGCGCGTGTTTATCAATGGCTTTGGCCGGATCGGGCGGTCTGTTTTGCGGGCTGCGGCACTGGGGGCTGCGCCGGGGCTGAAAATCGTCGGCATCAACGATATCGCAGAAGCCCAGATGTGCGCCTACCTCTTTGAATATGACTCGGTCTTTGGTCCGTGGCGGGGCGACGTTGCGTTGGCCGAAGGCCAGTTGGTGGTAAACGGTCAAGCCATCCCCTTGCATCGGACAGCGGATATCTCGACGCTTGATCTTTCGGATGTCGATGTTGTTATGGAATGTACCGGACGAGCGGGATCGCATGAGATTGCGCAGCGCGGCCTGCGGGCAGGGGCTGCGAAAATCTTGATTTCCGGCCCCTCGGATGCCGCCGAGGTGACTGTCGTCTTGGGCGCGAATGAAGCAGTCTTGCACGGCCAAACCATTGTTTCAAATGCCTCTTGCACCACAAACGCCTTGGCCCCTATTGCAGCCCTGATCCACCGGCATTTTGGCATTGTGACCGGATCAATGACCACGATCCATTGCTATACCGGCAGCCAGCCCACCGTTGATGCCCCGGCGGCAGATTTTGCCCGCAGTCGGGCCGCGGCCTTGTCGATGGTGCCAACCACAACGTCGGCACAGCAGCTGTTGGATCAGGTTTTGCCAGACATTGCCGGGCGGCTGGAAGGATCGGCGGTGCGGGTTCCAACGGCCAGCGTATCGGCGGTTGATCTGTGTCTGATGACAGACCGCGCTACGTCCGCAGATGCGGTGAATGCAGTGTTTGCGGGCGCTGGCGGAGTGATCGGGACAACAACCAAAGCACTGGTGTCTACCGATCTGCGCGCGCGGCCCGAAAGCATCGTCATGGCCTTGCCCGAAACCCGAGTGACCAAAGGTGGGATGCTGCGGGTATTCGGCTGGTATGATAACGAATGGGGCTTTTCCAATCGCATGCTGGATGTGGCGCAGCGGATGGGAAAACCTTAGATGTTTAATCCGTGCGGCTTTTGTATTCATACCGATAATTGTATCCTGCCGAGCCCGTAGCCTTGGCCTTGCGCGGATCAAATCCGTTCAGGATCGTGCCGATCAGCTTTACCCCCGACGAATCCAGCGCCTTGACCATGGCCTGCACCTCGGTGATCGGCGTTTGATCGAACCGCACCACAGCCAAAACGCCGCCTGTTTTGCCACCGATAATCACCGGGTCTGTCACGGCCAAAACGGGTGGGCAATCCAACAAGGTAAAATCAAAGCGGGCGTTCAATGCGGCGATCAGATCAGACATGCGGGTGCGCATCAACAACTCGGACGGGTTCGGCGGATAGCGTCCGGTCGAGATAAAGGTAAGGCCCGGCGTTTTGGTGACGCGCATCACCTCGTCGAGGGTTTTTTCCCCGGCAAGATATTCTGACAGTCCAATTTCGTTCTTTTGAACGCCAAACGCCTTGCGCAACTGCCCACGTCGCATGTCCGCATCAATCAGGCACACCGTTTGCCCCGCTTGGGCTGTTACCACGGCCAGATTGAGCGAGGTAAACGATTTGCCCGCCCCCGGTGCGGTAGAGGTAATTGACAGGGACTTTGACGTTGCATCCAGCATGCCGAATTGCAGACTGGTCCGCAGACTGCGCAGACCTTCGACCGCCAGATCAGTGGGGTCAGTCACGGCCAGGATGCCGTTGGCTTTGCGCCCTACACCTTTCGCGACGCCCGCAAGGTTGATTGTCGCAAAGACCGGCAGGCCCATTGCTTCCAGCGTTTCGCTGCCTTGCACCGATTTGCGCAACCAGCCGCGTAAAAGCGCCACCATCACCCCGATCATCCCGCCCAACAGCAGACCAAGGATCAGCACGATCTGGGTTTTAGGGGCCACTGCGGCAATGCTGGCTTCGGCGCGGTCAATGATGCGCACATTTCCCACGGTGCTGGCCTTCATCACCCGCACCTCTTGCGCGCGGGTCAGCAGTTCGGTGTAGATCTGCTGCGCCAGTTCCAGATCGCGGGTCAGGTTCAATACTTCTTTTTGCGTTTCAGGCAAGGCTTCGACCTCGCCGCGCATCTTGGTCAAATCGTCATTCAAACGTTGCCGCTGTGCCAGAAGCTGCTGATAAATCGGGTGGCTGGTCTTATAGCGCTGCCTGATTTCATCTTCTTTGCTTTGCAACTCCCGCAATTCGATTTCAATCCGGGTGACTTGCGACAGCACGTTTTCCGTCTCAAACGTCAGATCGACCGACTGTTGTTTCTGGCGATAGTCGTTCAGTACCTTTTCAGCGGCTTCCAATGTGGCTTTGGCTTCCGGCAGTTGTTGGTTGATAAATTCCAAGCTGCTTTCGGCAACGGCAGAACTGCGGTCAATGTTTTGCCGCACATAGGCTTCGGCAATGGCATTCAGAATAAGGACTGCCTTGGCTTTATCCCCGTTCTGAATGCGCACCTCCAGAATGGCTGATTGGCGACCGCGTTCGGTGATCGAAAGGCCCGAGCGCACGGCATCAATCGCTTTGCGTTCACTCAGATGCTTTAGGGTAAACTGGCGGCCAGCGGGTGCAGTCAGCTTGCTGATCTTTAAGGCAAACCCCTTTTGAGCGTCTTGCACAATGGCCCCGACTTTACCCGTCAATTTGGTTTCATCGGGCAGGGTTAACTCGAACGATCCGTCGCCAACGGCGTCCACCGCGATGATCTGTTCGACCCACTCAGGCGGAACCTCTAACAGATCAACGGCAATGGCGTCGCCTTTGCGGCCATAAGTTTGCAAAAAGCCAAATTCCGGGATCGGCAGATCATAGCGTGCCAATGCATTGCCAATAACGGGGGCCAAAACCGGCGAAATCTGCCAGTCAAGATTTTGTTCGGCGACCACTTGCGCAATGATCAATCGTGAACTGATAATTTCAATTTCTGTCGCAGCGCGGCTGTCTTCTTGCATGAAATCGGCCAAACCACTGGGCATGGCCAAGCCGCCCGAGCTTTTCTCAAGTTGCAGCAAGGCATCGGCCTGATACGTGGGCGGCGTGTTGGCGATATAGCCGACCGCCAGAAAAAGCCCAATCGCCGCGCACAGCGAGATCAGATATCGGCTGCCCCAGATCGACAGCACAAGTTTTTTCAAATCTAATTCGTCGGCGTCAAACTGATTAGACGGATCCGAACTCATACATCACCTGCTTTTGGAAGTCTTTTGATCCAGCCCGCCGCCGCCGCGTCAATTTTTTGAAAAACCAATTCGTGAAACTCTGCTGACCGCTTGTATGGGTCAGCAATGCCAATTGCGCCAGACCAATGATCAAAAAGCATGGTTTTGCCTGACAATTGCGGCGTATCACGCGCAATCTGCGCTTTGTGGCCGGGTTCCATCACCAGGATCAGGTCGGCTGCCTGACCCAACTCGGCGGTGAACTGCCGCGCGATATGGCCGTCAAGCGATACGCCGTGGGCGCTGGCGATGTTAGTGGCGGTTTGATCTGCGGGACTGCCGACAAGCGCCCCGATACCCGCAGAGGTGACGCTAAGATGCGGCACGCTATGCTGCAACAGCCGCTCTCCCAGCGGAGATCTGCAAATGTTTCCCACGCAGACAACAAGAATATTTCGTATCACATTCGGCGTCCGTCAGTTTGCAACAAGACTTTCCGCTGCGGTATACGCCTGAACCGTTGGAAGCAACCCAGAGATGGTGTCATTCCACTTTTGCAGCGGTGATCGGATGATGTAAACCACGTCTGAGGGTTCCAAAACAAACCGGGTTCCTAACAAAAGCCCGGTTGGATCGCGGGTTTCCAACTGAAACACTGTGATGATGCCCGGTTTGCGGGCGCGAAAGACAAACACGCCGCGGGCATCGGCGCGGGGTTCTTCCAACCCGCCCTGCCGCGTGATGGCTTGAGTCAGGGTGACGGGTTCCACCGACAGATCAATCACGCCGGGTCGTTTCAACTGGCCCAGCAGATACGCCTCTTCGGCCCGGCGGCGCGGCACGTTGACCACATCGCCACTGCGCAAGACCGGGTTGTTCTGTTTGATGCCAGCGGCCAGATAT
>JAYUHO010000207.1:0-1720 GCA_043766915.1 Cypionkella sp. | reverse complement strand
TTGGCGCGAACAGGTCAGCACGCGCCACCCCTCTGCGGAAAACCGTTTGACGGTGGCATGACCGATGCCCCGGCTGGCCCCAGTGAGCACGATAATTTTCTGTTCAGTCATAGGGTATCCCTTTTTCGCACAAAACCTGACACTTCCTGTCGGAAAATACAAGCGCGCCATCCGGCCTTGGCAGGGCAATGCAAACCAAGTAGCAAAGCTGCGTGCGGGTCCAGCACGTCCCGAGGACATTCATGAAAAAGCAGTTGGCAGCCATGCGAGATTCAATCACAACCGCCCGCACCCTTTCAGAAGCGCTGCCCTATATGCAGCGCTATGCGGGGGCGATCGTGGTGGTCAAATTTGGCGGCAACGCTATGGGCGATAATGAAGCAATGGCCGAATTTGCCCGCGACGTGGTGCTGATGCGGCAGGTCGGCGTCAACCCGGTTGTGGTGCATGGCGGCGGCCCGATGATCAACGAAATGCTGACCAAGCTTGGGATCAAATCCGAATTTGTGCGCGGCAAGCGGGTGACGGATAAGGCCACCGTCGATGTGGTGGAAATGGTTCTGTGCGGATTGGTCAACAAGCGCATCGTTCAGGCGATCATGGATGCGGGCGGCCGCGCGGTTGGCATTTCCGGCAAGGATGACGATCTGATGGTTTGTGTGGCCGACGATCCCGAATTGGGCTTTGTTGGCAAACCGGTGGAAATGAACGTGCAGGTGCTGCGCGATCTTTATACGGCGGGCATCATTCCTGTGGTGGCCCCGGTGGCGACGGGCATGGCGGATAATGAGACATTCAACGTCAATGGCGATACGGCGGCAGGCGCGATCGCCGGGGCACTAAAGGCGGATCGGTTGTTGCTGCTGACTGACGTGTCAGGCGTGAAAAACGCGGCGGGCGAAGTTGTTACCCAAATGACGCCGGAAGAGGTGCGCCAAATGATGGCCGACGGGGTGATTTCGGGGGGCATGATCCCCAAGGCTGAAACGGCGCTGGCAGCCTTGGATGCGGGCGTACGGGCTGTTGTTATCCTTGACGGACGCATACCCAACGCCTGCTTGTTGGAATTGTTCACTGACCACGGCGCGGGGTCTTTGATCCGGTCAACCGAGCCACGGGTAAAGCCTCGGGAGGAGTAGCTTTTTTGGGCCACCGCGACTAAGCTATTGATCATGGGTAACGAAGCAATCATCCGTCTGTCGGTTTTTCTGAGCTTGTTTGTGCTTTTCGCGGGGTTAGAGGCGATTGCCCCGCGCAGAAAGCGCGATTTACCGCGCGCGTCGCGCTGGTTTACCAATATCTCTTTCACCGTCCTAAACACGCTGGCCTTGCGGGTGGTGGCAGTGGCAATGCCGTTTCTGGCGATTGGCGCTGCGGTGGATGCGTGGCGGCATGGCTGGGGTCTGCTGAACCAAGTGCAATGGCCGTGGCTGGTTGAGGGGTTACTCGCACTGCTGGTCTTGGATTTTGCGATTTGGGTGCAACACTGGGTCACCCACAAAGTGCCGCTGTTCTGGCGCTTTCACCGCGTGCATCATGCCGACCGCGATATGGACGTAACCACGGGTATCCGGTTTCACCCAGTGGAAATTGCCGCCTCAATGGGGCTGAAGATTGGGCTGATATACCTTCTGGGGCCGATGGCAGTTGCGGTTTTGGTATTTGAGGTGCTGCTGAACGGCACCACGTTGTTTAACCATGCCAATCTGCGGCTGCCCCT
>JAYUHO010000206.1:0-12508 GCA_043766915.1 Cypionkella sp. | reverse complement strand
TTCAAATCCCGCGATCTGGCGGTTGAGGTGATTGAACGCGGTCATGTGCGGATCAACGGGCAAAAATGCCGCAAGCCGGGGCACGGGGTGGGGCAGGGGGATGTGCTGACCTTTGCCCAAGCCGGGAACATTCGGGTGGTGCGGGTGACCACATTGGCGGCACAGCGCGGCTCTGCGACCGATGCACAGCAGCTTTACCACGATCTTGAACAAACCAGCCCGGATGCGACGGTATCGCCGCTTGAATGATCCTTGCGGCTTCGGTAGCAAGGCAACGCTGACACCAGACACTATGAAACGGACCAAGCCATGACCTATGTGGTGATCGACAACTGCATCGCCTGCAAATACACCGACTGCGTCGAAGTTTGTCCTGTGGACTGCTTTTACGAAGGCGAGAACATGCTGGTGATCCACCCCGATGAATGCATCGACTGCGGTGTGTGCGAACCCGAATGCCCCGCCGACGCCATTCGCCCCGATACCGAGGCTGATATGGACAAATGGGTCACGTTCAACCGCAAGTATTCCCTGGCCTGGCCGGTGATCGTCACCAAAAAAGACATGTTGCCAAATGCAGAAGAACGGGATGGCGAAACCGGCAAGCTGGAGAAGTATTTTTCCGAAGCCCCGGGGCAGGGCGGTTAAAGCGTGTTGCTTTGATGGGGTTCACCGCATTGAAAGCAACACGCAGCAATCCAAATCTCAGTTTGTCTTGGGCTCCAGCCAGTCTGAACAGATTGGGCGCAACCCGCGCTAAAGCGGTTTAATGCTGATGATGACGCTCGGGGCGGTTTTGTCATGGATGCTCAAAAATACGACTTGTCATGATTCGGTTACGTAGCGTTCGAAAAACGGCGATGTTTCGAAAAGTGTAATGAATACAATGGCTGCCCTAGGGGCATGCCCAAATCGTCGCTGTTGGAATCATGTCATTTTTATGATATACATATCAAGTGAACAATCATGAACTCCCGCCTTACGCTCTCTGCTGCTTGCAAGGGTGTAAAACTTTTCGCTGATGAATCAATGCCATCGCTGAAGGAAAGTTCCTTCGGCCGGTGATTTGTGTTCGGAACGGGTCTTAAATAAAGGAAGCGCTTGAATGAGCAAGTCGAAAAAGCCTGATTTCCGCCCGAATGAGTTTGTCGTTTACCCCGCCCATGGCGTGGGGCGGATCATTTCCATCGAAGAACAGGAAATCGCGGGCATCCATCTGGAACTCTTCGTGATCTCGTTCGAAAAAGACAAGATGACGCTGCGTGTGCCCACCCACAAGGCCACCGATATTGGTATGCGGTCGCTGTCTTCGCCGGATGTGGTGTCCAAAGCGCTGGATACGCTGAAGGGCAAGGCACGGGTCAAACGGGCGATGTGGTCGCGCCGCGCACAGGAATATGAACAAAAAATCAACTCGGGTGATCTGATGGCAATTGCCGAGGTGGTGCGCGATCTGCATCGTAGCGATGATCAGCGCGAACAGTCCTATTCCGAGCGTCAGCTTTATGAAGCAGCGCTCGAACGCCTGACCCGCGAAGTGGCGGCTGTATCGGGTGTTGATGAGGCGGGTGCGCAAAAGAAAGTCGGCGAAGTGCTGATCGGGCGCGCTGCCTGAATTGACGTGAATTTTTAAAGAACGGCGGTCCCAAGGGCCGCCGTTTTGTTTTGCAGCCAGCTTTGCTGATCGCAGCCGCCAGCGTGCTCCCGGGCCTTTGGGTCGCGCTGCCCGCTGGCCCCCGGATTAAGTCCGCGACCGTGGCGGGACTACTTTCAACGTGGCCATTGCGCGTCGGTCAACGGTGCCACCTGCGGCTCGTCTTCCGAACTGTCCATCTCCATCGGGCGTGTGTCATAAAGTTCATCCATCAGCGCCGATTCCATATCGCGGTCCAGCTGTTTGGCGCGCTCGATATAGGCCGCGTTCAGCGAAACTGTCTGGCCCGGCACCCAAAGCTGCGCCAGATCGCGCATCGCAGCGCGGTCCAGCCGGAAATAGGTCTGCGATACTTTTGCGGCCTCATATCCCGAAAAACCCATGTTTTCCAACACATAGCGCCCCGCCCGGATCGAGCTGTCAAAGGTTTCCCGCACGATGTCATTGGCCCCCGCTTGATACAGTTCATACACATGCACCCGGTCACTCGCGCGGGCGACTATGTGCAAATCGGGGCGTTTGCCGCGCGCATACCGCACGATTTCGGTGACGGCATCTTTGTCGTCCACCGCCACCACCAAAACCTGTGCCTCAGACAGGCCCGCCGCTTCCAGCAGTTCAGGGCGCGACGGATCACCAAAATAGCCCTTCACGCCAAAGCGGCGCATGGTTTCAATGGTGGTGATGTCATTGTCCAACACCACCGTTGGAATTCCCGATGTGCGCACCAGTCGGTTGACGACCTGACCAAACCGCCCAATGCCCGCAATAATCACCCGGCCTTTTTCATCTATCTCGTCAGGCGCGCGCACGGGTTGGCGGGCGGCAATGCGGCGGGTCAGATAGTCATATCCCAGAAACAACAACGGCGTCAGCAGCATCGACAGGCTGATCACCAACAGCGCCATCTGACCTGCCGCCAAGGGCAGCGCGCCTTCGGATCGTGCAAAGCTGATGATCAAAAAGCCAAACTCGCCGCCCTGAGCCAGACTAAGCGAGAACAGCCAGCGATCTTGTGGCTTCAGGCGGAACGCAACCGCAATGCCCAGTAAAATCGCCGCCTTCAGCCCCATCAATCCCAGTGTCAGGGACAGCACGGTAAACGGCTCTCGCGCCAGCATCGCAAAGTTGATGCCCACCCCCACCGTCATGAAAAACAGCCCCATCAGCAGGCCCTTGAACGGTTTCAAATCCGCCTCAAGTTGATGACGAAATTCCGAGTTTGCCAGAACAACACCCGCCACAAACGTGCCAAGTGCCGGGGATAGACCCACCAGCATCATCAAAAACGCGATGCCCAGCACCATCAAAAGGGAGATGAAGGTCGACATTTCCGGCAGTTTGGCGGCATGCACAAAGCGAAAGATCGGGCGGCTAAGGTAATGACCTGCCAGCACAATTCCGGCGACAATTGCCAGCGTCACCAGTGTAGCCGCCCAAGCCGGCAGGGTTTGCACCAAACTGATCAGCGGTTCCGCCGCGCCCGCCGCCTGCACAGTATCTTCGGCGTTGGTCACACCAAATTGCGCCGCCGTCGGGCCTTGTAACTGCGGCAGCGCGAGCAGCGGGATCAGCGCCAGCATCGGGATCACCGCGATATCTTGCGTCAGCAGCACGGAAAACGCAGACCGTCCACCCTGACTGCGCATCAGATTTTTTTCGGACAAGGTTTGCAGCACAATGGCGGTAGATGACAGCGATGCCAGCATTCCGGCGGTCAGGGCCACCGTCCAGATACTGCCGGTAAAGATCAGAATCGTCGCCACCGCCGCCGTGGTCAGCCCCACTTGCGCGCCGCCCATGCCGATCAGTTTGTGCCGCATGTCCCACAGCACTTTCGGCTCCAGCTCAAGCCCGATCAAAAACAGCATCAACACGACGCCAAATTCGGCGACATGCTGCAAATCGGTGGTTTCGGCGCCAGCCAAACCCAAAATTGGGCCCATCAAAATGCCTGCCGCCAGATAGCCCAACACCGACCCAAGCCCCAGGCGCACGGCCAAGGGGACAATCAAAACAGCGGCCCCCAGATAGATCGAGGCTTGCAGCAAGACATTTTCCATAAACGGTCTTTCAGGTTGGCAGGGCAGCGTCGGCTTTGAATTGATCCATCACGATCTGGCTTTGCACCCGCGCGACGGCCGGATGCGGCAATAACATGTGGTGAATAACGCGGTTCAAATCGGGCAGGTCGGCGCACCAGACGCGCAACAAATAGTCGGCCTCGCCGGTCAATGTCCATGCCGAGATGATCTGGGGGCAGCTGGCGATCAGACTGCTGAAACTGCGTGCCGCTTCGGGCGAATGGGTGGCCATTTGCACCTGCACAAAGGCCTGCACCGCCAGCCCGACTTTCGCGGGGTTCAGCCGCGCGGTATAGCCGATCACATAGCCTTCAGACTCCAGCCGCGCCCGCCGCCGCGCCGCCTGACTGGGCGACAGGTTCAACAGATCGCCCAATTCTTGCGCGGTCAGCATGGCGTTGGTCTGGATTTCGGCCAAAAGCCTGGAATCGGTGGCATCTAACATGCGAGTTTTCTGCGTTATTCAGGGGATATCCATGATTGTCGCGCGTAAGGTCGGGGTCAACAACCCCACTATGCGTAAATTAAACGTGTGGTCTGCGGTATTATTGCATATTGCCTATTGAAGGAGCATCCGATGGGCCCGTTTCCGCATTCCGCCCCAAAAGCAACAATTTCTGCCGATAATCCAGCGGGCACCGATGGCTTTGAATTTGTCGAATTTGCGCATCCGCAGCCGGATGAGCTGCGTTTGGTTTTCGCGCGGATGGGATATGCCTTAACTGCCCGCCATAAAAGCCGCGACATCGAGCTGTGGCAGCAAGGCGATATCACCTATGTTCTGACCAATGCCGCAGGCAGCCATGCCCGCGATTTTGTGCACCAGCACGGCCCCTGTGCGCCGTCGATGGGGTGGCGGGTGGTGGATGCAGACCACGCCTTTGCCTGTGCCGTCAGCCGCGGGGCCACGCCGTTTACAGGTGCCAAGACGCTGGATGTGCCCGCGATCGTCGGTATCGGCGGGTCGCTGATCTATTTTGTCGATCAGTATGGCGACACAAACCCCTATGCCGATTTTGACTGGCTTGGCGCGCCAAAACCTGCGGGCGTTGGGTTTGCCTATCTCGATCACCTGACCCACAATGTTCATAAGGGCAATATGGACATCTGGTTTAAGTTTTACAGCCAGATATTCAACTTCCGACAAATCCGGTTCTTCGACATTGAAGGCAAACACAGCGGGTTGTTCAGCCGCGCGCTGACCAGTCCTTGCGGACGAATTCGCATCCCGATCAACGAAGATCGCGGCACGTCAGGGCAGATTGTGGAATATCTGAAACGCTATAACGGCGAGGGGATTCAGCACATCGCGGTGGGGGCGACCGATCTTTACGACGCCACCGATCAGATTGCGGCACTTGGGGTAAAGTTCATGCCCAAGCCGCCAATGACCTATTATGACCTGTCGAAAACCCGTGTGGCAGGCCACAATGAACCGATAGACCGGATGGCCAAGCACGGCATTCTGATTGACGGTGAAGGTGTGATGGATGGCGGTGAGACGCGGATATTGCTGCAGATATTTTCAAAAACCGTGATCGGCCCGATTTTCTTTGAATTCATTCAGCGCAAGGGCGACGATGGGTTTGGCGAGGGAAATTTCCGGGCGCTGTTCGAATCTATCGAACAAGATCAGATAGATCGCGGTGTGCTTAGCGGCGTTTAACTTTTGGGCATTGCCAGCGTTACCATCTTGTTGCCCTTTTTATAGCGCACTTCGGTGGCAGTGATGGCGGCAATCTGCCCACCGTCGATCCGATCTCCTACCTGCACCTTTTTATAACGGCCATTGGCTTGGCGGACCAAAGCATAGCGGCTGGACTGGGTGCCATAAACCCCGATAAGGTTGATCTTCGACAGGTTGATCGCATTTTTAAACGTGGCTTGCTTGGCCACAGAGGCTTTGGTCGGTATTGATGGCGCAGCAGAGGCAAGGTCAGGTTCGCTGTCCGCTTCGACGGGCGCGTTTTTTTCGGGCGGTGCGGCGGCGGCAACCTGTTCTTCGGGCACGGGTTCAGGGTTGCGTATTGCAGCGGCAACGGCGGCTTCAACGGCGCGGCTAAGGTCACGCGGGCGCTGTTCAGGTTTGCGGCTGATCGCCACGGCAAGCGGGCTGCGCGACGATGCTGCCAGCACCAGATCAGCATCGGGCGCGGCTGTGTCGACAAGGGACGCGCTGGCAGAGGCGATGCGCGCGGCGTCACCTGCAGCAAGAACTTCCGCTGGGCGCAGGCGCGGGCGCAGCCCCGCAAACCGGCCGTCTGTGGCTGGCGCAAGGGCGGCGTCATCGGCAGGCAAGACGGCAGGGATCAGACTGGCAGGGCGCGGTTTTGACCGTTTGCCAACCAAAGCCGGATCAACGGGCAACGGGGCAGCCGCGCTTGGGGCGATGTCCAGCAAAGCCGGATCAGCCACAGCACCGGCCACCGGCGCGACCACCAGTGTTTCAGGCCGCAGGGCTGGCACACGCGGAGGCTTGCCCGCAATAAGCAAAACGCCCTCAGGCGTCATGATCCCCTCGGGCGTTGGGACGATCATGCCATCCGCGTCAAACTTGTAAACCGTGCCAAAGGGCGGTGGTGCCGGCGGCGAGGGGGGCTGCGGATCACCCGTCGCATCGGGCGGTGGTAAGGACAGCGGATCGGGGGCAATCGGCGGCGCGTCCATCGTGGCCAGCAGAATTTCGTCCTGCGGCTCGGGATTTGGCGTGTTTGCCGCAACATCGGCCGCGTTCAGCCCGGTTTGCGGCGCAGGCTCGGCGGCGGGCGGTGGCAGATCGGCCGCCACGTCGGTCGTGGGCAACGCCGCGTCGGTGGCAGCGGCATCAAGCGGGGCATCGTCAATCGGTGGGGCGTCAAGCACCACTTCGTCAAGCGGTGGGACATCGGCAACTCCGATTTCAGGCGCGGCGAAATCGGCGGGGTCTTGCATATCCGCCGCCATTTCGTCTTCGGGCGCCGGGAAATCCGAGACATCGGGGCTGACGTCAACCGTTGCCTCGACACCAGACGTATCACCGCGCCATGCTGCAAGCGAAAACGACGACCATGCGGCAATGGCGGCCAGACACAACAACAACAACAGCGTCAGCGCCAGACCAAGATACCGCGGCTTGCCCCGCACCGGGGCCTGCTTGCCGCCCAAACCAATGCCTGCCCGGGGCGGGGGCACGCGGCTGGGGGCAGCGGTTGCATTTGCTTTGGCGGCAGGCAGGGCCTGACTTTGCGACGCACCGGCAATCTGCGGAACCGGGGCTTTGCGCGCCTTGCTGCCTGCAATGCCGGGGGCGGTGACCAATGCCCCCAACCCGCGCAAGGCCTTGCCCGCTGCACTGGGTTTGCCCGCGATGGGCGGGCGCGGTGCGCCAGCCGGTATGGCCGGACGCGCCACCAGTGCGGCTGCCGCATGGCGATCAAAGCCGGTCGTAATTGCAGGAATCGGTTTGGCAATCGCGGGGCGTGGCACGGGGCTTACGGCTGGTGCTGCGCCGAAGGCTGGCGGTTTTGCGCCTTTGCCAAATTCCGCGTCATCGCCGGGCACCCTGCGGCTTGAAAACGCGATCAGTGCAGACGGAGACGGTTCGGGCGGCAGATCATCGTCGATCTGCGGATCAAGCACCGAGGCGGGCCTGGCGTCATCCGCATCGTCGCCCTGCACGTCCAGCGCCATCGGTGCTTCGTCCGCCTCGGATGTCGCAAAACGTATTGGGGCGGCGGGTATGGGCTGCGGCAATTCTGCACGTGCCTCTGCCATGATCTGCGCGAATGACATGGCTTCGGGCGGATCATTGGCCTCGGCGATGTCCTGAACGGTGGGTTTTTCTGCAGCGATATCGCCTCTACCCGGCCGTGCGGGCAGATCTTCGGCCCGAAAAGACGGCAGCGGATCAGGCACCAGCGGATCATCCGGCGGTGCGTGCGGTTCAGGCTCTGACGCCGTTTCCGGCTTTGGTTCCGCAGACGGAACGTCGGCAACCGCTTCGACCGTGGGTTCAAAGTATACCTGATCCGGTGGTGCAGGCTTTTCCTCCACCTCGACCGGAGCGGCTTTCCTTTCTGCAGGCTGTGGGGCTGTCGCAATTGCGCGCGAAATGATCGTGACTGCAACTTTGTCGCGGTCTACCTTTTCACCCGGTGCCAACAGGTCAGCCGCGAGGTCAGTTGGTCCAAACCAAGGCTCACCCTTGAACGTGCCCTCATCCGGGACGGCGACGAATGAGATTGGGTTAAACCGATGTTCGGCGGCGAAACTGGCGGCCTCGCCCAGTGTTTCACGGGCAATCACCGCAACCTGTACTTCGGCACCAGAGCCTGACCAATCAAACACCAGATCGGCCACGTCATAAGGCGTGCGTCCTTCTAACGCGGTGGCAATCTGTGCGCGCCGTTTGGCGGCATCGGGGCCGGGGGCGGGCACCGTCAGATACAATATCTGATCATTCGGGATGATCAGCTTGGTGGATATCCCGCGCGGCGACAGGCCAAGGGCGGTTGACCGCAGATACACCAACCCTTGGGTCAGGTCAGGATCATCAAGCGCGACGGTGCCAATCTGGGTCCATCCTGCACCAGTGCGGTGCAGAAGGCCAAGGGTTGCGTCGCGGAAGTCTAGGGCAAAAGCTGGTTTCATGTCCCGCATCTAGCACAAAGGCCCGGCGCGCGGAAACGCAGCCCGGCAAGGTTTGCTCTTCCTACAGCAGCTTTTTGCCGAAGGGAAGAAAACCCGTCACCCCCAAGCGGTTGAATGCCAGGAAACATCCGATGGTTTTGGCAGGGCGCGCGATTTATTGCCAAAACGTCGAAACCGGTAACTTCCGGAACAGCCAGTGAAATATATTTTGCTATAAAGCCAAGGAACAACTTGCGGGCCGCGTCTTCAATCTGCACCTGTTGCTTCGCATCCCCAAGGAGGATCCCATGCGTGTTTTGAATGCTTTGCTTTTGTCTGCAGCCCTTGTTTTGCCTATGGTTGGCACGGCTTACGCCGAGGGCACCTATGTAACCGTCACGGGAGAAGCCACGGTTTTGGCCACCCCGGATCAGGCAACAATTTCTCTCGGTGTCACCACCAATGGCCCGAACGCCGCCGAAGCAATGGCGGCCAATTCCAAAGCGCTGGCCGCTGTGCTGGAGCGGTTGAAAGCCGCGGGGATTGAAGAGCGCGATTTGCAAACATCTAACCTGTCGTTGATGCCCAACTGGGTGGGCTATGACAGCGGCTCTACCCCGTCGATTGGGGATTACACCGCGTCGAACATGCTGAACGTGCGGGTGCGCGCGCTGGACCAGTTGGGAACGATTCTGGATGCGTCGATTGCTGACGGGGCCAACACGCTGAACGGCATCACGTTTGAATTGGCCGTGCCCGGCCCCACATTGGACGAGGCCCGCAAAGCCGCCGTGACGGACGCGCGGGCGCGGGCAACTGTGCTGGTCGAAGCGGCGGGTGCCAAACTGGGCAAGATCACCGCGATCACCGAAAACGTCGGCTATAACACCCCGACCCAGATGTTCCGCTCTGAAGGTGCCGACGCCAAGGTGCCGGTGGCCACCGGGCAGATTGGCATGATGTCGTCGGTGGTGATCACCTATGAGATGACCGAGTGATCCATTCACGGTAAATAAGCGGCGGCCCCAGACCGGGGCCGCCGTTTTGCTATCAGGCCGTTGCCGCAGCCAGCGCCTGATCCAGATCGGCGATGATGTCTTTGACATCTTCAATCCCGATCGACAGACGCACCACGTTGGGCGCTGCCCCCGCCGCGATCTGTTGCGCTTCGGACAGTTGCCGATGCGTCGTCGATGCAGAATGAATGACCAGACTGCGGGTATCGCCCAAGTTGGCGACATGGCTGAACAGCTTCAGACTATCGACCAGGCGCACACAGTTCTCATAGCCACCCTTCACCGCAAAGGTGAACAACCCCCCCGCGCCCTTGGGCACGATCATTTTGGCAAGGTTATGATAAGGCGATGATTTCAGGCCCGGATAGCTGACGGCATCAACGCGCGGATCATTCTCCAGCCATTCCGCTACGATCTGGGCGTTTTCTACATGGCGCTGCATCCGCAAGGACAGGGTTTCTATCCCCATCAACGTGTAATGCGCGCCTTGCGGGTTCATCGTCATCCCCAGATCGCGCAGACCAACGGCGATGGAATGGAACGTAAACGCCATTGCACCAAGGGCCGCATGGAATGTCAGGCCGTGATAGGCGGGTTCGGGCTGCGACAGCGACGGGAACTTGTCACTGGCTGACCAGTCAAATTTACCACTGTCCACCACAACGCCGCCTGTGACGGTGCCGTTGCCGGTCAGATATTTCGTCGCCGAATGCACCACCAATGTCGCGCCATGTTCAATCGGGCGGCACAGATAGGGGGTGGCAGTGGTGTTATCCACGATCAACGGCACGCCGTGATGGGTGGCAATACGTGCAATCGCATCCAGATCAGAGATTGCGCCGCCGGGGTTACAGATGGTTTCACAAAACACCGCTCGGGTTTTGTCGTCAATCGCGGCCCCAATCGCATTCAGATCGTCGAAATCAACAAACTTGGCCGACCAGCCAAATTTGCGAATGGTGTTGGTGAATTGCTGAATGGTGCCGCCATATAGTTTGGTCGAGGCGACGATATTGCACCCCGGAGACATCAACGGGAACAACGCCATCAGCTGCGCCGCATGCCCCGATGAGCAGCAAACAGCCCCCGCGCCGCCTTCGAGTGCGCACACCCGGTTGGCAAGGGCCGACACGGTCGGGTTGGTCAGGCGCGAATAAATATACCCAACCTCTTGCAGGTTGAACAATTTCGCTGCGTGATCGGCATCGCGGAACACATAGGCGGTGGTCTGGTAAATCGGCACCTGCAGCGCGCCGGTGGCCGGATCGGGGGCAGTGCCTGCGTGGATGGCAAGGGTATCAAAGCCTTGAGTGGTCGTCATCGTGTCCTCCTCGGGAATGTCTGGGGCGCACGGTAGGCCAGCTTTGTGCATCGGGCAAGCGGCTGGTTTTCGGGGGCGATTGGCCTCGCGTGAGGTGGGACTTGGTAAGAACACCCCCCCTGTCTTTGGCTGCGGGCTTATTCGTCAGCGCCACAAGATAACGATAACCGCCATGACGATGGCGGATACGGAAAATTTCCGCGCACTGCCATAGTGGGTGTGGATGTGCCGCGACGTCCTCAGATTGCCGAACGTGTTTTCAATTCTCGGGCGGTCGTAATCGCGCGGCCTATCAAGCGGGATATGGATTTTTCCGTTTGCGGCTTAGGGGGATGCAGCCCTTGATCCAGCGCCCTCCAAACACGTCACAAACCCCGTCAGCGTCATAGCGACGATCCGTTGTCCGACACGGTTTGCCTGCAGACCATGAGAGGGCCCCCGCAGCGGTTTTGCCGCAAGCCGCGACGACAAATGCACTGCGGCCCGGCCCGTCGCGCCGCCCTCTTTGGTGCACTCCATCAAGATGCGGCCGACCACGCCGATCCTGCTGCCGTGTATAAATCGGTTGCGGATTGTGTTGTGCGGCCAACATCTTACAGGTGCATCCCGCCACATTAGGCCAGTGCGGATCACACAAACGATGGGTTTCAGAACCGGCTGGACATCCCGCCGTGGCGTACCGGGGAACACCGGAAAGCATGGCGAAATCCGGCGCATCTGATCCTTGGACAGCAGAAACATGGCGGTCATGGCCAGACCCCGTTAGATGCGGCGATTGAATCAGTGATATCCCCGCCAGCACGGCGAAACATTACAGCCGAGGCCAAGATGTTTTGCGGTGCTTCCAGGCGAATTACTGCACCAAGGCGCATCGCACCATATTGTTTTTCGGATTTAATTGGTGCCCAAAGACGGAATTGAATTACACAATATATAGCGATCATCCGAAGTCAACGCCCTCTGCCAGTTGGCTAAACTTCTACAATTTCAGGGAAATTTTCAATCACCATGGACTAAATCCTATCAATCGGCCTCACATTATACTAAATATAGAGGTGATAGCAGCGTGGATTGAAACTGACGCGCGCCTTGAACAAGCTGAGTGCTCCAAAGGTTCGCACCTGTGCCCCCGGCAAATATTCCGATGCCGGCGGGCTTTGGTTTCACAAGCGCGAGGATGGCTGCGGGCAAGGGGTTTTGCGCGTCACAATCCACGGGCGGCGGCGCGGAATGGGGTTACATCCCGCCCGCTGAAGCACAGGAGGCATTCTATGCAAACATGAACACACTCCATATGGTCGCGTAAAACGGACTATTTGGTCGCCGGCAAACCCGGGGCAGTTCCTGGAAGCTTAGTAAGTGGTGCGCCCGCCCGAGAGGTCGAAAGTCGCCCCGGTGGTAAAGCTGTTCTCGTCGCTGACCATGAAGGCGATCATCGCCGCCGCCTCCTCGACGGCCACGAAACGCCCGCGTGGCACCTTGCCCAGCATGTAGGACACCTGTTCCGGCGTAAGCTGTTCGAGGAGCCGGGTCTTGGCCGGTGAAGGGGTCAGTGCATTGACTGAAATGTCATGCCCCGCAAGTTCTTTTCCCAAGGACTTGGTCAGGGCAAGCACCCCGGCCTTGGCGGCCGAGTAGGCTGCGGCATTGGGGTTGCCTTCTTTCCCCGCGACCGAACTGACATTGGCGATGCGGCCGAAGTTCCGCGCAATCATGCCGGGCACGACGGCCCGGCAGCAATGGAAAACCCCAGTCAGGTCGATATCGATGACCTTGCGCCAGGCGGCAAGGTCGTAGCTTGCGACCGGTGCTACGGGACCGGCGA
>JAYUHO010000205.1:0-4753 GCA_043766915.1 Cypionkella sp. | reverse complement strand
TTCAAAGCCCAGTACCGCGTACTCCGACAGCATGGAATCGATCACCTCATACCGCGCCTGACCCGCGCGGATGTGGTTCAGCGGATAGTGGCGTTCTTCGGTGGTTTGATCGACAAAGGCCGAATGGCGCTGGCTGAAGGTGCCGCGCGTGCAATCCTGACCCGACAGGCGCACCGGGAACCCTTCTGTGACAAGGCTGCCAAAGGCCAAAGCCTCGGCCGTAGCCCAATCGAAGCCCTTGCCAGTTTCGAACATTTTCGCCTTGGCTTCCAGCTGACGCGCCACGGTTTTGTGTAAATCGAACCCTTCGGGCGCGCGTACCAGCGCCGCCCCCACCTCGGCCATCGTCTCGGCTTTGATCCACGTCTCACCACGTTGGTAGTTTTCCAGATCCTTGGTGTGCATGGATTTCCAGCGCCCATCCAGCCAATCGGCCTTGTTGGGTTTGTAGTCTTTGCCAACCTCGAACTCTTCGTTCAGCTTGGCTTGGAACGCGGCCTTCATATCCTCAATCTCGCCCTCGGGGATCAGCCCGTCGGCGACCAGACGGTCGGTGTAGATCTGCAACGTGGTCTTTTGGCGGCGGATGCGGGTGTACATCGCCGGGTTGGTGAACATCGGCTCATCGCCTTCGTTGTGACCAAAGCGGCGGTAACAAAAGATATCCAGCACCACGTCTTTGTGGAAGGTCTGGCGAAATTCGATGGCCACTTTGGCGGCATGCACCACGGCTTCGGGGTCGTCACCGTTGACATGGAAAATCGGCGCTTCGACCATCAGGGCGATGTCGGTGGGGTAGGGGCTGGAGCGACTATAGGACGGTGCGGTGGTAAAGCCGATCTGGTTGTTCACCACGATATGTAGGGTGCCGCCGGTGCGGTGGCCTTTCAGCCCTGACAGACCAAAGCACTCGGCAACCACGCCTTGACCCGCAAAGGCCGCATCGCCGTGCAAAAGGATCGGCAAAACCTGATGGCGATCGGTGTCGTTCAACTGATCTTGCTTGGCGCGCACTTTGCCCAAGACCACCGGGTTCACCGCCTCAAGATGGCTGGGGTTGGCGGTTAAGGAAAGATGAACCGTGTTGCCGTCAAAGGTGCGGTCACTTGAGGCACCCAGGTGATACTTCACATCGCCCGAACCGCCCACGTCTTCGGGTTTGGAACTGCCGCCCTGAAATTCGTTGAAAATCGCGCGGTAGGGTTTCATCATGACATTGGCCAGCACAGACAGACGCCCGCGATGCGGCATGCCGATGACGATATCCTTCACGCCCAGACTGCCGCCGCGTTTGATGATCTGCTCCATCGCGGGGATCAGGCTTTCGCCGCCATCCAGACCGAACCGCTTGGTGCCCATGTATTTGACATGCAGGAATTTCTCGTACCCCTCCGCCTCGACCAGTTTGTTCAAAATGGCGCGGCGGCCTTCGCGGGTGAAGGCGATTTCCTTGCCATAGCCTTCGATGCGTTCCTTCAGCCAACTGGCCTGTTCGGGATCGGAAATATGCATGTATTGCAGCGCGAAGGTGCCGCAATAGGTGCGTTTGACGATTTCAATGATCTGGCGCATGGAGGCGTGATCCAGCCCCAGAACCTTGTCGATAAAGATCGGGCGATCCATGTCGGCCTCGGTAAAGCCGTAGGATTCGGGGTCCAGTTCCGGGTGATTGCCGCGTTCGGTGATGCCCAGCGGATCAAGATCGGCGGCAAGGTGGCCACGAATACGGTAGGCGCGGATGATCATGATGGCGCGGATACTATCGAGCACGGCGCGCTGAATTTGCGCGTCGGTCAGGGCCACGCCCGCCTCGGCGGCCTTTTCGACCAGCTTTTTGCCCGCGCCCTTGGCATCGGGCACGGCAGGCCACTCGCCCGTCATCGCCGCCGTCAGATCATCGGATGGAACCGGCGGCCAATCGGCGCGCGCCCAAGATGGGCCAGCCGCGGCGCGTTTGGTGTCCATCTCATCTTCGCCAAGGCTGCGGAAGAAATCAGCCCATTGCGCATCAACCGATGTAGGATCGGTGGCGTATTTGGCCGCCAGTTGGTCGATATAATCAGCATTCGCGCCTTGCAGGAAGGATGAGGCGTGGAATTGGCTGTTGGGGGATTGTTCGGTCATTTAAGTGCCTCGGTGGATATGGGGCTGGGTATGGAAGGAGCCGTTAGCCTGTAAAGTGCGGTAATAGCGGCTATAACGGCAATGGCCGCGTTTATTCTCGTCAACGCGCCGCCACTCCAAGATAGCAGCAGACACCACACACCCGTTTCAGAAATCATGCCGATCACCACGCTAACAAGCACCAGCGCCGCCGTCCCGAACACCGCCCAGTAGGCTAAAATGATCGTCAGGAAGGGGCGGTAGCCAGCATCCCGTGATCTGTGGACGATTGGGGCGAGGGCCAGTAGGTGGATGAGAACAAACAAAGGCATCAGTTCGTAAAAAACAATACTTTCGAGGGTATATCCCAACGGAAAGGGCACTAGGTTTATCGAACTAGGCCAAGCGCTAGCCACGAAACTCAAGTAGAATTTTAGATGTGGCAAAGACTGCAATATTTGGTCAACACTTGGCCAGTTTTCCCGTGAATCGCTAAAATGAAACAACAAACTTTCGATTTGCTGTGCCAGCGCAAATGTAGCTGTCAGTGCAGCTATCCAGAGCCAAAACCCTGCACGGCTTTGACGCCCTCCGAACCGCAAGGCGTCACGTAAACCCGTAGCAATCGCGGGACGCAGATCATGCATCTTTACTTACCTATCGCCGCCATCACGGCCTCGCCCAGTGTCGCGGGACTGTCCGCCACCACGATGCCTGCGCGTTTCATCGCCTCGATCTTGCTCTCCGCATCGCCTTTGCCGCCTGACACAATCGCACCGGCGTGGCCCATGCGCCGTCCTGCGGGGGCGGTGCGGCCGGCGATGAAGCCTGCGGTGGGTTTCCAGCGGCCCATCTTGCGCTCATCTGCCAGAAACTGCGCCGCATCTTCTTCGGCGGCACCGCCAATCTCGCCAATCATGATGATCGAATGGGTTTCGGGATCGGCCAGAAACATCTCCAGAATATCAATATGCTCCGACCCTTTGATCGGATCACCGCCGATACCGACGGCAGTAGACTGGCCCAATCCCACATCAGTGGTTTGCTTGACGGCCTCATAGGTCAGGGTGCCAGAGCGGCTGACGACGCCGACCGACCCGCGCGAAAAAATGCTGCCCGGCATGATGCCGATTTTGCATTCACCCGGGGTCATCACGCCGGGGCAGTTCGGCCCGATCAGGCGGGATTTTGAATTGATCAGCGCGCGTTTGACCTTCATCATATCCAGCACCGGAATGCCTTCGGTGATGCAGATGATCAGCTCCATCTCGGCATCAATCGCCTCCAGGATGGAATCGGCAGCAAAGGGTGGCGGCACGTAAATCACCGTGGCATTTGCGCCGGTTACCGCCCGCGCCTCATGTACCGAATTGAACACCGGCAGGTTCAGATGCACTTCGCCACCCTTACCCGGTGTCACCCCGCCGACCATTTTGGTGCCATAGGCGATGGCCTGTTCGGAGTGAAACGTGCCCTGACTGCCAGTAAAGCCCTGACAGATCACAAGGGTATTGGAATTGACAAGAACGGACATCGGGGTTTCCTTATGAAAGGTCAGATCGGCGCAAGCGGCAAAGCCAAGGGCTGTGCTGCGCCAAAGAGGATTGCAAAGGGGGGCGGGGCGATCATTGCGCAGGCTCGAACCGCAAGACGGCTTCGGATGTAGAGGTGCAAGCTGGATCGTTGCCGCCGCCGGTCAAAGTGGCCGTGGTGCCTGCAACGGTGAATTGCGCGCAGCCGTCGGCATCTTGGCCACTGGGGGTTAGCCCCAGTTTGAACAATTGCGCGGTCAGGGTTTCAGTGTTGAAATCGGTGACGGACACCATGCAAAAGCCGGGGTCTTGCCAGAACATCATGTCGGTTGAGGTGGTCTGAAACGCGATGGTGCCTTCGTATTCGTCCGCGCGGGTCCAGTCGGCGGCGGTCAGGGCGGCGGTGACGGCGGTGGGATCGGTTAGGGCAGCTGTGCATCCCGTTAATAGGGCCGCCACCCGTGTGCCGGGATCAGCATCTGCGACTTCGTCATACCAGGGGGATTCGTCGGCAAAAGCGGGTGCAGCGAAAAGGGCTAGGGTCAGAAGTAAGCATAGCATGACAGTGTGCGAGTTCTCATGAACGGACATCAATATTTTCCTTGGCTCGATTCAAGTCCAATCTGGAGTACCGCACTTTTTGCAGCTTCAACTTTTCGAAGTGAACCGCTGGCGATTTTAACATCCTCGCCTACTCGCGGACCTTCACTAACGAAAATTGTCAGGACGCGCCGTTCTTTAATGTCAACAATGCAAGTAAGAGCCGCCGACACATTGCCAAATTGCGCAAATGGGTTGTCCTGCGTCCGAATTCCAATTTCGCGGAGAGTTTGAATTTCAATAGTCTGATAGCGATCAAGCTGAACGACACTGGATTGCTCGGATACAATGTTATCTCCGCCAAACAGAGTACGAGCACCTTGAGCTATGGGTGCCTCGGTTTCAAAATTGGCAAAATAGAGGCAGGCTTCATTCGCGGTGGGTTCAGCCAAAGCAGGTGCTCCAACGATCGCAAAGCCCAAAGCAATTTGCCCCAGCCGGGACAACTTCGTCACCCCTTCACCGCCTTCACGATCTTCTGCGCCGCATCCGACAGGTTATCCGCCGCAATCACGTTC
>JAYUHO010000204.1:0-4763 GCA_043766915.1 Cypionkella sp. | reverse complement strand
TCGGTATTCTCCAGAAGCACGGTGTGCCGTTCGACTTGCTGCTTTACGTCCGGCACCAGTCAAATTTTCGCGGTCATCGCACGGGCTAAAGGCTTGGGCCCTGTACCAGTTTTGATCCATCGCTGAACCGTGAAAGACGGAACCGCGACAGATCATGGCCGACCGGATTGCCCGCGACCAGATCGGCCACCACGCGGCCCACGCCGGGGCCGACGCCAAAGCCGTGGCCACTCAGCCCCGTTGCGATCACCAGACCCGGACTAGCCGCCACCCGGTCGATGACCGGCACCACATCGGGCATGGTGTCGATCATTCCGGCCCAGGCGGATTTCAGTTTTATCTCGCCCATGCCCGGAAAGCAGGCGGCCAGTTCGGCCATCACCGTGCGCAAAGCCTGCATGTTTGGTGTGGGGTTCAGCACGCGCATCGCCTCAAACGGCGAAACCTGATCGCCCGACCAGCGCCGCGCCGTGCCCCAGGCGTCGGGGTATCCTTTGGGCGCGTGGCTGCGAAACCGGGTGGAGGTGAAGTCTTTTGCCAATACCGGCAGATAGGTGAACAGGTTTCGAAACGCATCCGGGCCAATGAAGAAATCATGCGCCGCCCCGGGCGCAATCGTATATCCGCCGTCCAGCCGCCGCCGGAACGCCAGCCGGTCATCAGCCGCATTTCCTATGAACACTTGCGGCAATGGCGTGGTTGCCGCCACCGAGGACAGCACCGACAGTTGAGGAATAGCCACGCCTTCGGCGCGCAAAAACAATGCCGACCACGCCCCCCCCGCGACCACAACCTGATCGCAGGCAATGCGGCCCTGTTCGGTGATCACCCCCGAAACCTTGCCACCTGCGCGGTCCAACCGGCGCACGGCGCAAGCCTCGACAATCACAGCCCCGCGCCGCACCGCGCCTTCGGCCAGCATCGGCACGGCCTGCCACGGCTCTGCCCGCGCATCTGATGGTGTGAAAAGACCGCCCAGCCACGGCCCGACGCTGCCTTGCAACATCGACTGCACGTTGCGCGGGCTGACCATCGCGGTATCAAGCCCATGCCCTGCGGCGGCCTTAATCCAATCCTGAAATCCGTCCAGTTCGGCATCGGTTCGCGCCAGATACAACACACCGTCCTGGCGAAAGCCCAAGCCCGCGCCAAACTCGTCGGCCAAGGATTTCCAGATCGACAGGCTTTCCACCATGATCGGCAATTCGCCGGGATCGCGGCCTTGCTGGCGGATCCAGCCCCAATTGCGGCTGGATTGTTCGCCCGCGATACGGCCCTTTTCGCATAACACAACCTTCAGCCCGCGCATCGCCAGATGCCATGCGGTCATCACCCCAATCACGCCACCGCCCAGCACCACCACATCGCAGGCTTTCGGTGCGGTGCCCGCAAACCGCGCGGGCTGGGCCATCGATATTGGAAACGGCGTCATCGCGGGGCCTTATCCATCAGATTTCTCGACACGCCGCCGGATACGGCGCACCATCAGCCAGACCAACAACACGATCACAGGCGTCAGCACTGCCATGCCCAGCATTTCCGAGATGTGGAAGGACTCCAGCACCGGCGCCATGGTATGGGCCGCCAGATTGACCGCGTAATAGCTGATCGCCACCACCGACAACCCTTCGACGGTATGCTGCAGGCGCAACGCCATATCAGCGCGTTTGTCCATCGATTCCAACAACATCTGGTTTTGCGCCGACCGTTCCACATCGACCCGGGTGCGCAACAATTCCCCCGCCCGTTCCGCCCGTTCGGCCATTGATCGCAACCGCGCATCGGCGGATTTCACCGTGCGCATCGCCGGATCATAGCGCCGCATCATGAACTCGCCAAAGGTTTGTCTGCCGTTGACCCGAACCTCGCGCAGCGCCTCGATCCGTTGCGTCACGATGGCCTCGTAAGCGCCCGTCGCGCCAAAGCGGAACGTCACCTGCACCGCCAGACTTTCCAGTTCCGCCGAGATGCGCAACAACTCATGCAGCGCGGTTTCTGCGGGGCGGTCGTTGGCATCCAGCCCAGACACCAGATCAGACAGCCGCGGATCAAGCACATTCAACCGTTCGGTCAGACTGCGCGCGCGCATCAGACCCAGCATCGACATGGCACGGTAGGTTTCAATCTCGCACAGCCGCTGCACGATGCGTCCGATGCGGCGCGCTCCGGTTTCCTCGCGGACAAACACCGCAAAGCGCATATGCCCCGCCGCATCAATGCGGAAATCCCCCGCCACAATCGCCGCGCCGTCAACCACGCGCGCCACGGCCAGACTTTCGGGCACAAACCAGTCTTCCAGCTTGTCCAGCATCCCCGCCTCATCCTGTTGCAACTGTTCCACCCGGATCAGCACCGAAGCGACGCGTTTGCCCGGAGCGCTTGCCATCCACTCTGCGGCAAACACATCCGCCTCGGCGGGATCAAACGCGCGGTCTGAAACGCCCGGGGTAAAGGCAGAATAGGTCACGAATTCGGTATGGCTTTCCCATTTCAACTCGGACCGCCCGATGGGGCCAGAAAAATGCGTGGCTCCCGGCTGCGGATGGGCCGAGCCATAGCGATCCAGCATTGCCAACAAATGCGCACGGTCTGCGGCACGGTCGCGGCTTTGTGCGGCTTGCGGTTCTTTAAGCGCGACATAAACCGCTGTGCAGGGCGCCGTCAGCGACGGAAACGGGCGCGCGTGCAATTCGTTGACCAAAGCATAGCGCAGTGGGTGATCTTGGATCAGTGGTATTGTCGCCATCGCTCTTCCTTGACCTTGCCTGAAACCTGCGTCGGTCTACCCGGTTTTTGCACTTATTTCCAGCCGTTTAGCGGAATACATCGGTATGCAGTGCCGCCGTTGCCCGATCTCGGTATCGCATAGTGGCGAAGGGCAACGCACGGCGCGAAATGCGATTGATTTATCTAAAATTTGTGCTTTTTCTGTTCAAAAATATCCCACGGGGGACGCCATATTCGACTTCGAATATGGTGGGGGGTGTGAAACCCCCCTTTCACTTTTGACAGCAGTCCAGCACCGCTGTGGGTCATCCGGCTTTTTTCCAAAATCGGCCTGTCCGACAGCTCTCATTTCAGTCAATCATCGGCAACAGCGCATCCAACGACTTCTTGGCATCGCCGTAAAACATCCGGGTGTTTTCTTTGTAAAACAGCGGGTTCTCGATGCCCGAATACCCGGTTCCCTGCCCGCGTTTGCTGACAAACACCTGTTTCGCCTTCCAACATTCCAGCACCGGCATGCCGGCAATCGGGCTGTTGGGGTCTTCTTGTGCTGCCGGGTTCACGATGTCGTTTGATCCGATGACAATCGCCACGTCGGTCGTGGGGAAATCTTCGTTGATCTCATCCATCTCCATCACGATGTCATAGGGCACTTTCGCCTCGGCCAACAGCACGTTCATATGGCCGGGCAACCGCCCCGCTACTGGGTGGATGGCAAAGCGCACCGTTTTGCCCGCCGCCCGCAACTTGCGCGTCAATTCCGATACCGATTGCTGCGCCTGTGCCACCGCCATGCCGTAGCCCGGAATGATGATCACACTATCCGCATCATTCAACGCCGCCGCCACCCCTTCGGCATCAATGGCAACCTGCTCACCAGAAATTTCCATCGCGGGGCCAGTTGTGCCACCAAAGCCGCCGAGGATCACCGAAATGAACGACCGGTTCATCGCCTTGCACATGATGTAACTCAGGATAGCCCCGGAAGAGCCCACCAGCGCCCCAGTCACGATCAACAAATCATTGCCCAGCGTAAAGCCAATCGCCGCCGCCGCCCAACCCGAATAGCTATTCAGCATCGACACCACGACCGGCATGTCAGCCCCGCCGATCCCCATGATCAGATGATAGCCGATGAAGAAGGCGGCCAGCGTCAAGGCGGCCAGTGCCCATGTGCCCGCGCCACCCACATAAAGCACCAAAAGCACGACGGATAACAGCGCCGCGGTGGCATTCAACACATGGCCGCCCGGCAACTTTTTCGCCTTGCCATCAACCTTGCCAGCAAGCTTGCCATAGGCGATCACCGAACCGGTAAAGGTCACGGCCCCGATAAAGACGCCAAGGAAAACCTCGACCTTCAGAATGGTTAACTCGACCCCGGTCTTGTGGGCCAGCACGGCCGCGAACCCGGTCAGAGACGAGCGTGCCGCCTCATCCATCCCGGCGACGCCTGCCGCCTCGAAATGGGCGTTATAGCCGATGAAGACCGCTGCCAGGCCGACCAGCGAGTGCATCGCGGCCACCAGTTGCGGCATCTCGGTCATCTGGACGCGCTGGGCGACAAACCAGCCGATGGTGCCCCCTGCCGCGATCATCACCAGCGAAATCAGCCAGTTGCCGGCTCCGGGGCCGTACAGCGTGGCCGCGACCGCGAGCGCCATGCCCGCGATGCCATACCAGACGGCGCGCTTGGCGCTTTCCTGGCCGGACAGACCACCAAGCGAGAGGATGAACAGAACTGCCGCAACGACATAGGCGGCCGTGGTAAAACCGTAATCCATGGGCAACCCTCCTTACGACTTCTGGAACATGGCGAGCATGCGCCGGGTGACCATGAAGCCCCCGAATATATTGATCCCCGCCATGAAGATCGACAGTGCCGCAAGAATGACCACCAGCATCTCGCCCGAGCCGATCTGCATCAGGGCGCCAAGGATGATGATGGACGAAATCGCATTGGTGACCGCCATCAAGGGCGTGTGCAGCGAATGGCTGACGTTCCAGATCACCGAGAAGCCGACGAAGACCGCCAG
>JAYUHO010000203.1:0-4766 GCA_043766915.1 Cypionkella sp. | reverse complement strand
GATGAAGAAACCAACGAAGAAAAGACCTATCAGATCGTCGGTGAGCCTGAGGCCGATATCGAAAACGGTATGCTGAACATCCGCTCGCCCTTGGCGCGGGCGTTGATTGCGAAAGAAGAAGGCGACTCGGTCGAAGTGAAAACACCGGGCGGCACGCGCAATTATGAGATTTTGTCGGTTAAGTTTGTCTGACCCGTCCATCGGAACCTGAGAATGAGCGATGTCGACGATAAAAAGCGCGATCTTGGCCTGCGTGGTCAGGGGGATAGCGCCGTGCAGACCACGCCAACCGAATGGGTTGCGGCGGGGCTAAGCATCGTTTGGGTGATCGCCGTTGCGGCCTATGTGTATACCGGGCCGCAAGATGCCGGATCGTTGGGTCTGGTGTTGACGCTGCTGGTCGTGTTCTTGCCGCTGGCGCTGATCTGGACGGCGGTGACAACATTGCGGTCGGTTCGTGCGCTGCGGATTGAAGCAGCGCGCCTGCAGGCGTCAGTCGATGCGATGCGGCAGGCTTACGTCGCCAACCAGCAAACCGTGGCCCAAGGCTATAAGCCGTCCGTCGAACGCAAGCTGGATGAGTTGGCAGCATCGGCCAAGCAAACAGAAACCACCTTGGCCACGTTTTCCTCACGCCGAGATACCGGCCTGACCGTGGCGTCGGCGGATCGCAAGGCCGCGTTGGTGGCCCCGGTTCCCCACCCCGAGGCGGAACAACCCACCTTGGCGCTGGGAACCCCTGCCGAGGATTTGCGCGCACCGCTGTCGTTGACTGACTTTGTGCGCGCGTTGCAGTTTCCCGAAAACCCCGATGACCGCGACGGGTTTCGTGCGCTGCGTCAGGCGCTCGAAGACCGAAACGTCGCAAAACTGATCCGCGCTGCGCAAGACGTGCTGACACTGCTGTCGCAAGAGGGCATCTATATGGACGATCTGAAACCAGATCGCACCCGGCCCGACGTGTGGCGGCGCTTTGCAGCAGGAGAGCGCGGTCGCGGCATTGCAGCTTTGGGCGGCGTGCGGGATCGGTCGTGCCTTGCGCTGACCGCTGGGCGGATGCGCGAAGATCCGGTGTTTCGCGATGCGGCACATCATTTCCTGCGCACCTTTGACCGGTGTTTTGTCGAATTTGAATCGCATGCCAGTGATGCTGATCTGGCCGATCTGGCCGACACCCGCACCGCGCGGGCGTTCATGCTGTTGGGCCGGGTGACGGGGACGTTTGATTAGCGTGTTACCTTCAATGGGGTTCACCCGATTGAATACCGCTCGACCTAAAGCGGCTTAATCATCGTCGTTGCCGCCTTAAACCCAAACACAAACCGCAGCACGCCGATGCTGGTGGTCTTTTCCGCAACAAACCCAAGCCGTTCATACAGGGCCTTGGCGCGCCAGTTGGTATCAATCACGTCCAGCCGGACGGAGCCGTAACCGCGTGATCTGGCTTCTTCGCAAATTTCTGCCATCAAGGCGGATCCAATGCCCGCGCCGCGCGCGCTGCGGGCCACGCATATTCCATCCAGTAAAAAACGATCATTGTCGATCTCGCGCCCCAGAAACCACAACAGCGGGATGCGCCACGCCGACCCGAACAGACCATAGATTGCACGCAGATCGGCCCCGCTGCCCCCCGCAAAACTGCCCGCCGGGGTTTTGTACCCAGCCATGCCCAGCAGCTGGCCTGCGTCGTTTAGCGCGACAAAGGCAAAACTTGGCTGAATGACGCGTTCGAAATACCGCAATGCGCGGGGTTCCGGGCCCAAGACCTGCCCCAGCTTGCCGCCAAACGCCTGCCAATAAAGAAGCGCGGCTTGCGGCAGCAATGCGCGGGGAAGTCCGTGTTGCAAAGTGACGGTCATGCCAGTGCATCCTGCAGCGCGGCCTGATGGCCGGCCCCAAGAATCCAGCCTTCTTCGGTGGCGATAGGGGGCGATTCGAACAGGGGTGCCAGCGTGCCGCGCTGCGACAGGGTATAAAGCGCCTGCGCCAGCAATCGCACCTGTGCCTCATCCTTGATCGGGCTGGGGTCAGCCGCGACCGCACGGGCCAGCAGCGAGGGGTAAACCTCGGCGATCACAACCGCTGCATCGGTGCGCTGAAAGGGCCAGACGGCGGTTTGGGGCATCAGCGACAGGCGGTGAATCATCGGTTGTCCCATCACCCCCTGAGATCCAGCGGCCCCGGTGGTGTAAAGTTTCCACACAGGTTGGGCGCGCGGCACAATTCTTTCAACCATGCGCCGTTCCGGCAGGCCTAATCCTTTGTAATCTGCGGCTTTGCGCAGTGCCAGATCGGGTATCTGCCATTGCGCGGGACGGCCCCAGAACGGGCCACCTGCGGTGCCGCCAACTTGTCGGTTCATCACGGCCGCAACATCAAACCGGTTGTTGCGGTTATCAGCTGTGTCGATGATGTGATCCCCCAACCACGCCCAGACTGATTGTGCGGTGGCGTGTCCGGTCAGTCTGGCCGCAAAGCCAGTGGGATATCCCATCGGGAAATCAAAGCCGATCAGCAGCCGTTGGGTTTGTGCGACGGCGGTGGCGATGGCTTGGGACAGTGCGGCTTCGGCGGACTTGCGGGTGCGGTGATATGCCGTTGATACCCCGGTGCCGTCGCAAGCCCCCAACCAAATCGCGTCCGCCGTTGGTCGTGCGGGCGAGGCTGCATTCGATGCTGACCAATCGGCGATGATCACACGATCAAAGCGGGCGGGGTCAGGATGCTGCAAGCCCCACCTCGCGCAGAATGAAATCCGCGATTGTTTGCGTGTCGTTCAGATCAAGAATGGCAACAGGCCGTGGCCCCAGATCGCTGTCCGTTGCAATCGCATGGACCAACGGATCATTGGGTTGGATCAGATCATGGCCTGCGATCTTGCGAAACACTTCGATCTTGGCATGGGCATCGCGTTTATACCCTTCGACCAAAATCAGATCGACCGGGGCCATGCGCGCCAGAATTTCGGGCAATTCCGGTTCCGGCCCGCGATGTTCGCGCATCAGGGCAAAGCGATGCGCCGAAGCCAGCACCACTTCGGACGCGCCCGCAATGCGGTGGCGATGGCTGTCTTTGCCGGGCTGATCCAGATCGACATCGTGATGCACATGCTTGACGGTAGACACGCTGAACCCGCGCGCGGTGATATTGGTGACCAACCGTTCCATCAGGCTGGTCTTGCCGGAATTTTTCCACCCGATGACGCCATATATTTTCATCTGCGGCCCGCCAGCAGCGCCGCAGCGCGCGCCAAATCTTCGGGGGTGTTCAGATTGTCAAAGGCCCGGTCATCGGGGAAACTGGCGCGGGCGGCGGACTGCGCGTCGGCAAAG
Organism: Cypionkella sp.; assembly: GCA_043766915.1. Taxonomy (GTDB): domain Bacteria; phylum Pseudomonadota; class Alphaproteobacteria; order Rhodobacterales; family Rhodobacteraceae; genus JANNAT01. The sequence goes on along the minus strand of JAYUHO010000203.1, from coordinate 1,434 downwards.
GTCAACAGCCGCGGATTGACGCCCGAGGCCAGAAAGGCCGACAGTGCAGGGATCAGGGCTAAGGGCCAGATGCCAAACGTGGGATGATCTTTGCCACTATGGGCAATGGCCAAACCGCTGGTCGTTGTCTCGGCGGCCAAGCACAGGCGCGGCACCAGATCAGGGGGAAAAAACGGTGTATCCACCGCCACCGAAACAACCGCTGTGGCCCCCAAAGGTGCAGCCCAGATCAACGCCGCAAGGATGCCCGCCAGCGGCCCCATCGGGGTTTCATCGGGCAAGATCGGCAGGCCATATCCGGCCAACACGCCGGCATCCCGGTTTGCCGAAATCGCCAGCCGTTCAACCTGCGGCTCTAACCGGGCAATCGCGTGGGACATCAGGGTTTGCCCACCCAAGGACAGCGTCGCCTTGTTGACGCCGCCCATTCGCCGCGCCGCACCCCCTGCCAGTATAACCCCGAATATGCGCATTACGCCCCCCAAGGCAGCACCCACTGGTGCCGATCGTAACGCTACTGCACCTTTGCCTTTGCTGCGCGCGCCGCCAGTTCCGCATCCGCAATCTCGGCCTTGGATTGCAAGATCAGCACGCCGTGGTTGTTGTCGGCATCTTCATCGCGAATTGTTTTGCTGACAACACCCGGCAATTTTCCGAATTCGTCGGACAATTTGTTGGGGAACCATGTGTTTGCCATGCTTTCAAACCCCGGAACGTCGTCCAGAATCTTGGAGATGGAATTGGAACACTGGGCCTTGGGCACCGCCCCATAGGCTTGGGCGCGCTGCAGAATCAATTCGGCCACTGCGGGGGTCACGATCAGGGTTTGTTCAATCACCCGGAAAGATTCGCGGGCGTGATAGTCGATATAGAAACTCTGCATGCGCGGGGTGAAACCGTAGTGCACATCGTTGGTTTCAGGCGCGGTTCGGTGTTTCCAGGATCCGGCGGGATCGAACAGTACCCGTTGCGAGGCGTTGATCATCAGTCCGGCATGCGCACCAGAATTGCTGCGGTTGTTGACCACCGTGTAAAGCGTGATCGACGTTGGCGGATCGCCCACATACCGCGCCGCCGCAATCGCTTCGGGTGGGGCTGTGACAGGCTCAGCCGTGCTGCAGGCACTTAGGACAACAAGCGCAAACAGCGCCAAAGCTTTCAACATGATGATCAATATCCGTTTAAAGAGTTGGGCCCGAGGTCAGACGTTGGCAAGCGCCATAAAGATGATGATGGCGATGGAAATGCCAGCGCCCCACATTGCCATGCGGATAAATCCTGCAAAGGTTTTTTCCTGCGTGCGGATATCCATACTGCCCGGTTTATAGTCGTCCATAGTCATGCGCCCTTATCAGATCGTGTTGCCTTGGACGTAGCCGATTCAGCACTGACTGTCACGGGGGCAGTTGGGCAAATTTGTACTAGAGCGTGTTG
>JAYUHO010000202.1:0-4775 GCA_043766915.1 Cypionkella sp. | reverse complement strand
TGCTTGCTGCTATAGACGCACAACAGGTTGCAGTGCTGACAACCGATACGGAAAGAAACGCCCATGCCTGACGATCTAGAGATTGACCTTGATGCCATCCAGCGCCGCATGGATGGCGCGATGAACGCGCTGAAAACGGAATTCGCGTCTTTGCGCACCGGGCGGGCCTCGGCCTCAATCCTTGATCCGATAATGGTTGAATCCTATGGCCAGATGACGCCCATAAATCAGGTCGGCACCGTCAACGTGCCAGAGCCGCGCATGGTGGTGATCAACGTCTGGGATAAGGCGATGATTTCCAAAGTGGAAAAGGCCATCCGCGAATCCGGCATTGGGATCAACCCGGTGACGGACGGCCCGCTGATCCGCCTGCCGATCCCCGAATTGAACGAAGAACGCCGCCGCCAGTTGTCAAAAGTGGCTTCCACCTATGCCGAAAACGCCAAAGTCTCGATCCGCAACGTCCGCCGCGACGGTATGGATCAGATCAAAAAGGCCAAGTCGGCGGGCATGGGCGAGGATGACCAAAAGATGTGGTCTGATGAAGTGCAGGAATTGACCGATAAATCCATTGCTGCGGTTGATCGGGCATTGGAATCCAAGCAAGCCGAAATTATGCAGATATAACACCAATCGCGGGTGCGAAAAATTTTCGACGAAAATTTTTCGGGTTCGCATGGTTGGCATGGTGGGTATGAGGTAAGGCGTGGGGTTTAACGACACATCCAATCAGGGCACCGTCCGCATCGCGGAACATGTCGCCATTATCATGGATGGCAACGGCCGCTGGGCAACCAATCGCGGCTGGCCGCGTCTGGTCGGGCATCGCAAAGGGGCCGAACGGGTCAAGGAAATCGTGCGCTGCGCCCCTGATCTGGGGATACGCTGGCTGACGATCTATGCGTTTTCCACGGAAAACTGGAAGCGGTCCACCGAAGAAGTCCTGGGCCTGATGTCAATTTTTGCCCGCTACATTCAGCGTGAAGCAGATCGCCTGGCCGCCGAGGGCGTGCGGATGCGCTTTATCGGTGACCGCTCGCGGCTTGACCCAAAGCTGCAACGCCTGATGGCGGGGATCGAAGAGCGCACCGCGCCGCTTAGCCGCCTGAACCTGACTGTGGCGATCAACTATGGCGGTCGGGATGAGATATTGCGCACCATCCGCAGCCTTGGCGTCGATGTCGCCGAAGGACGGCTTGACCCCGCCGCGATCACGGACGAGATGGTTTCGCAGCACTTGGACACCGCCGCCCTGCCGGACCCGGACCTGGTGATCCGCACCAGCGGTGAGACGCGCACCTCGAATTTTCTGCCCTGGCAGGCGGCCTATGCTGAATATGAATTTACCGAAACCCTGTGGCCCGATTTTGCGCCGGCCGAGTTGGCCAGCATCGTGGCGCGGTTTGGCAACAAAGAACGTCGCTTTGGCGGAGTGATCAGCGCATGAACGGCAAAGCCGGTCGCTGGGTTGATCTGAAGCCGCGCCTGTTGTCTGCCGCTGTGATGCTGGCGGTGGGGGCGGTCGAGATCTGGCTGGGCGGGCTGTCGTTTCTGGTGATGATCACTGCCCTGACGGCGATCATGATCTGGGAACTGGCGCGCATCACCGCCCCCGCAGATGCCTGGACGGCGCTGGCTTTGGGCGCGATGGCGGCCATGTCATTGATTTTTGATGAAGGCTGGCCGTCGGTTTCGGCATTTTTGTTGTTTCCCTTTGTTGGCCTTGCATTTTTGCTGACACAGCGGCTGCACCGTGTCGCCGCTGCGGCGCTGGCGCTGGCGATCATGGTGGCGGGGCATGGGCTGTTTGTGCTGCGCGACGAATCCGGCACTCCAGCCATCTTGTGGCTGTTGGGAGTGGTAATTGCATCAGATGCGATGGGATATTTTGCCGGTCGCCTGATTGGCGGCCCGAAATTCTGGCCCGCTGTCAGCCCAAAGAAAACCTGGTCTGGCACGATAGCGGGCTGGTTTGGGGCGGCAGCAGTTGGGGCCGGGTTTGTTTTGGCAGGCCATGGCGGATGGGGCCTGATCCTGATTTCGCCGTTTTTGGCCTTTGCGGGACAGTTGGGTGACATCGCCGAAAGCTGGATCAAGCGACGCACGGGCGTGAAGGATTCCTCAAACCTGATCCCCGGCCATGGCGGGCTGATGGACCGCTTTGATGCGCTGGTGGGGGCAATGGTGTTCATCATGGTGCTGACACGGTTGATCCCTTTGCCGATCGGGCCGTAACACATGCGCTCGGTTACGGTCTTTGGCGCAACGGGGTCGGTTGGAGAGTCTACCTTCGATCTGCTGATGCGGGCAGGGGGCGCGGATGCGTTGCACACTGTTGCCCTTACCGGGGGCCGCAATGTTATGCGGCTGGCCGAAATGGCACGGGCCTTGCGGGCCGAGGTGGCGGTGACAGCACATGATGAGTGTCTGCCCGAATTGCGTGACGCGCTGGCAGGCTCTGGAATCGCGGCGGCGGCGGGCACGCAGGCCATTGCCGAAGCCGCCGACCGCCCTGCCGATTGGGTGATGAGCGCGATTGTCGGCGCCGCAGGTTTGGTGCCCGGCCTGCGGGCTTTACAGCACGGCGGCAGTCTGGCGCTGGCCAATAAGGAAAGTCTGGTGACGGCGGGGCAGTTGCTGCTGGCCACGGCGGCCAAAAACAACGCCACAATCCTGCCCGTGGATTCCGAACATTCCGCAATTTTTCAGGCGCTTGCAGGCGAAGATATCACAGCCGTCGAGCGCATCATTCTGACCGCATCAGGCGGTGCATTGCGCGATTGGCCGCTTGAACGGTTGGCCAGCGCCACGATGGCCGAAGCTTTGGTGCATCCCAACTGGGCGATGGGCGCGCGGATCACGCTCGATTCGGCATCCATGTTTAACAAAGCCTTGGAAGTGATTGAAACACGCGAATTTTTCGGTGTTGAGCCTGATCAGATCGAAGTGATCATCCACCCGGAGTCGATCATTCATTCCATGGTGGGGTTCCGCGATGGTGCGGTGATGGCGCATATGGGTGCCCCCGATATGCGCCACCCTATCGGCTATGCTCTGAATTGGCCAAATCGCAGCGCCCTTCCCGTGGCGCGGCTTGATCTGGCCAAGCTGGGCCAGCTTACCTTCCGCGACCCCGATCTTGCGCGCTTTCCTGCGCTGCGGCTGTGCCGTGACGTGATGGCGGTACGCGGTCTTGCGGGGGCTGCATTCAACGCCGCCAAAGAGGTGGCGCTGGATCATTTCATTGCGGGTCAGATCGGCTTTATGGATATGGCGGGCGTGGTCGAAGACACATTATTGGCACTTTCGGCCCAGTCTGGCCTTGGAATCGCCGCACAGACCCTTGAGGATGTGCAAGCGATGGACCATCTGGCAAGGATACGCGCCTCCGAGGCGGCAGTGAAGCGGGCAAAAGGCAGGTAAACGTGGATTTTAGCAGTATTCTTCTGGGTGCAGGCTCTGTCGCCTGGACCGCGGTGTTTTTTGTCATTGCATTGGCCATCATCGTCACGGTGCATGAGTATGGCCACTACATCGTCGGTCGATGGTCGGGCATACATGCCGAAGTGTTCAGTTTGGGCTTTGGCCCGGTGATTTATTCGCGGGTCGACAAACGCGGCACGCGCTGGCAAATCGCTGCTCTGCCGTTTGGCGGGTTCGTGAAATTTCTTGGCGACAAAGACGCGGCGTCTGTGCAGGGAGCCGCCGAGGTTGCAGGCATGTCGAAAGAAGAGCAGCGCCACACCATGCACGGCGCACCCCTGTGGGCGCGTGCGGCAACGGTTGCCGCAGGACCGGTGTTTAACTTTATTCTGGCGATTGCTGTCTACATCGGCATGATCAGCTACACTGGCGTTGCGACCGAACTGCCGATTGTGGGCAAGGTGCAGGCGGTGCCATTCGAGGGCCCCAGCCTGTTGGTGCAAGATCAGGTATTGGCGATAAATGGTATTCTGACCCCTGATCTTGAAACTTATGTGACCATTGCGCGCGACCTGCCGCCAGCGGCAGTTGTAACGTATCATGTTATGCGCGCAGGCAAAACGCTTGATGTGGAAGGCCCCCATCCGTTTCTGCCGATCGTCAGCTCTGTCCATCCGAAAAACGCCGCGTTGGATGCGGGTATTCAGGCCGGCGACGTCATTTTGCGCGCAAATGGCCAAGATATAACCGCGTTTCAGCAACTGCCCCCAATTGTCGAGGCATCAGGCGGCAATCCCGTGGCCCTGTCTGTGTGGCGCAACGGCGAAGTGAAAGATCTGACGCTGACGCCAAACCGCCGTGATATTCCCAAAACCGACGGAACTTTTGAAACCCGTTGGCTGATTGGTCTGTCCAGCGGGTTGTTGTTTGAGCCCGAAGTGCGTCGGGCTGGCGTTTGGGAAACCCTGAACCTGGCCGCAGGGCAGGCGTGGTTTGTGTCAAAGTCGTCATTGTCAGGCTTGTGGCATGTGATCACCGGGTCGATCAGCTCGTGCAATATCGCCGGGCCGATTGGGATGGCCGAGGTGATTGGTGATGCGGCGCGATCTGGGCCGGAAGTGTTTTTCAGCATGCTGGCGGCGCTGTCTTTGGGCATTGGCATGCTGAACCTGTTTCCGATTCCGGTGCTGGATGGCGGGCATTTGGTGTTTCATGCCTACGAGGCAGTGTTTCGCCGTCCGCCTTCTGCCCGGGCGTTGAACGTTCTGATGACGGGGGGGCTCATGTTGATCTTGTCGTTCATGGCCTTTGCGCTGACCAACGATCTGTTCTGCAGTTAGGGCGGGTTGCAG
>JAYUHO010000201.1:0-1734 GCA_043766915.1 Cypionkella sp. | reverse complement strand
TCTTTTGCGGATCTTGGTGCATGAGCATTTTTGACGGCGACGGGTTCACCGATTATGCCATGTTCCGCTTTCCCCCAGTCGAAGGTGGGGCGAGCGATGGCAATTCCAACATGGTCGTGCCGCAGGGCCTGCAAGTGGCTGCAGTGACAAAACACCCACAAGAGGCGGTCGAATGGATCAGTTTTCTGACCTCGCCCGAACAGGCGGCGAAGTTTGCCGAAATGCGCGGCGCGTTGCCGTCTGATCCATCGCTGTTGGCCAGCCTGCCGAATGCTACCGAACAGTTCAAATGGGTGGCCGCCGACATGGCGTCGCTGGCCGTGCAGTTCAACGTGATCGATGTCGAGGTCGAGGCGTCGGTGGCCAATGCGTATCTGGATGCCGGGGTGGAAATCCTGAACGGCACGATGACCCCCGAACAGGCGATGGTGTCCATCCGCACGGCGGCCCTTGCGGCCAAAGCGGCGATGCAGTGATCCCACGCGCCTGACCTGACCTGGCGGGATCTCCCACCGCCGGGTCAGGTTATTCCCCTTATTTTGTCAAGGCGTACCGCCCCATGACTGGTGCCGTTGCTGGCCAATCCCCCGCGCAGCGCAGTAGGAATGCCGCCACAAAGCGGCAATATTCTGCCCGCGCCTCGGCCTTTATCCTGCTTGCCCCGGCGCTGGGTCTGTGTGCGGTGTTCATCTTTATTCCGGCAATCATGGCCATCGCGGGATCGTTCTACAGCTTTGGCATCACGTCACGCGTATGGGAACCGGCGGGGTTGTCGAACTATGCCCGCGCCTTTGCCGACCCGATCTTCTGGACCGCACTGCGCAATAATCTGATCATCGTGATCGGGTCCATCGTGTTTCAGGTCGGCATTGGCACCATATTGGCCGCAATCCTGGACCGGGGGTTGCCGAAATCCGCCACGGTGTTCCGCACCATCATTTTCGCGCCGATGGTAGTGTCGGCGGTAGCGGTGGCGCTGATCTGGCAGGTCATCCTTGACCCCAATGTTGGCGCGCTGAACGCGATCATCAAGGCCGTGGGCCTGACCCCGCCGCAACGGGGCTGGCTGGGCGATCCCACAATCTCGATCTGGGTGGTGCTGATGATTGCCTGCTGGCAATATACCGGGTTCATGATGGTGCTGATCCTGGCTGGACTGCAAGGCATCCCCAAAGAGTTATACGAGGCGGCCTCGCTGGACGGCGCGCGCGGCCTGACCGCGTTCCGGCATATCACCCTGCCGAGCATCCGCAATGTCCTGCTGGTGGCGGTGCTGATCACCACAATCGGCGGGTTCAAGGTGTTTGACCTGATTTATGCGACCACCCAAGGCGGGCCAGCCAATGCCACGCAAGTGCTTGGCACCTATATCTATTTGCAGGCATTCAATCTGGGCAACATGGGCTATGCCGATGCGATTTCAGTCGTTTTGCTGGGCATCGCGGTGCTGCTGGGCTGGTTCCAGCTCAAATCGTCACGGCGGGCCTGACTATGCCCAATTTCACCCGCGCCAAGCTGTTGATGTACGGTTTTGTCAGTCTGTGGAGCGTGTTTGTCATGCTGCCGCTGCTGTGGATGGTGCTGGCCAGTTTCAAGACCAAGCGCGAGCTGTTCATGGACCCGCTGGGCCTGCCTGGCACATGGAGCTTTGACGCCTATGGCCGTGCCTGGGGCGTGGGGATGGGCACGTTCCTGTTCAATTCCGCGATTGTCACCGCCGCATCTGTGGCCCTG
>JAYUHO010000200.1:0-4778 GCA_043766915.1 Cypionkella sp. | reverse complement strand
CAGCCTCCATCGCGTCCTTTTTCGGCAGCCGGTCGACCCAGGCGGGATCGACATAGACGTGGCAGGTCGAACAGGCGCAGGCACCGCCACAATCTGCTTCTATCCCCGGAATGCCGTTATCGCGCGCGCCTTCCATGACGGTCAGGCCAGCGGCGACCTCTACCACATGCTCTTTGCCGCCATGTTCTACATAAGTGATCTTCGCCATGCGTTTGGTCCTGCTTTCGTCTTTTGCTGGAATTTGACATAGGACAGTTGGCAAGTATTTGCCAGAGGCCGCAAGGTGCCAATAGCGTGAGCCGATAGGCAAAGCTTTGCACATCGCCGAAATCGGGCTATACCTTTCGCAGACAAGATCACGGGACAACCGGACAGGGATATCGGGCGGGCAATGAACATCGGTTCAAGAGTTGGGTTCGCGTTTTGGGGCGGCGCATTGGCATTGGCAGGCTGCACGTCTGGTCAGATTGCAGCCCCCGCCCGACCGGATTTGGGCATTGAACTGGTGCGCCTCGACAAACCCGGCCCGCCCAAAGGGCCAAAGGGGCAGTGTTGGGCCTCTGACACCACACCCGCGATTATCGAAACCGTTACGGAACAGGCGGTGGTCACCGAAGAAATCCGCGACGACGCCGGGGCCGTGACAACACCGGCCTCCTTTGAAACCAGAACCTTCCAGCGCATGGTGCAAGACCGTGAAGAAGTGTGGTTTCGCGCGCCTTGTGCCGCCGACATGACGGTAAACTTCATGGCCACGCTGCAACGCGCACTAAAGGCGCGCGGGGTCTATCTTGAACCCGTAACCGGAGTGATGGATCTGGCGACCGCAGATGCCATCCGCCGCTTTCAGGCTCCGCGCGGGTTGGACAGCCCTACCCTGTCGCTGGCAGCGGCCAAAGAACTGGGCATCAGCGCAACGGACCGCGACGAATTGTAGGTCATGCGACAGCCTGATGCGCGGCCCCGATACAGGCGGGGGTTTCACATCCCCGAGGCCCACCGCAGCGCCTTTCCCGGTGAGGTATTTAACCCAGGATGACACAAATTTTGGTCAAATTGTCGTTAAACATCCGAGATATGGACATGAAAGAGGCGGCAGGTTTCCCCGCCGCCCGACGTTTTTCAATCGCGTCGAAGCTACTCTATCGACAGCGCCACGAAACGCGGATCGCCTTCGCGGCGGATTAGCAGCAAGATCGACTTGCGCCCGGCATCTTTGGCTTCGGTGATGCGGTCTTGCAAATCAGACAGTTTCACCACTTTTTGCTGTCCCGCCTCGACAATCACATCCCCCGCTGTGACCCCTTTGCCCGATGCCTCGGACACCGGATCAACATGGGTGACGGCAAGGCCCGTGCTGCCAGCGGGCAAGTTCAGGCTTTTGGCCACCTCGTCCGTCATCGGCACGACCGTCACGCCCAGAACTTCGGTTTTCTGCGGCGCGACCGGGGTTTTTTCAGCAGCGGCGGGAACAGGCTCTGCTTCGGCCTCTTCCCGGCGGCCAAGCGTTACTTGCACGGTGGTTTCTTTACCGTCGCGTAGCACCAGCACCGGCACCGCCTCGCCGATCGGGCTGTCGGCCACGGTGCGGGTCAGATCGCGGGTATCGGTGATCTCTTCGGCGTTAAAGGTCATGATCACATCGCCCGCCAGCAGACCAGCAGCTTTGGCCGGGCCTTCGGGCACATCCGTGATCAACGCGCCTGCCGCTTTGGGCAGTGCCATCGCTTCGGCCACATCGGGTGTCACATCCTGGATGCGCACCCCCAGCCAGCCGCGCCGGGTTTCGCCGAATTCCTTCAGCTGTGCCGTGACTTTGCTGACAACGTTAGAGGCCATCGAGAACCCGATCCCGATAGAGCCGCCTGTGGGCGACAAGATTGCCGTGTTCACTCCGATTACCTGCCCGTCCATGTTGAACAATGGCCCACCAGAGTTGCCTTTGTTGATCGCCGCATCGGTTTGCAGGAAATCATCATAGCTGCCCTGCAATTCGCGACCCCGCGCAGAAATGATCCCGGCAGACACCGAAAACCCCTGCCCCAGCGGGTTGCCCATCGCCACCACCCAGTCGCCGACCCGCATTGTATCGCTGTCGCCAAAGGCCACAAATGGCAATGCCGTTGGGCTTTCAACCTTCAGCAGGGCAATATCGGTTTTCAGATCGGTGCCGACCAATTTGGCCTGCAGACGGGTTTTATCGAAGAATTCAATCTCGATCTGATCGGCACCCTCGATCACATGGTTGTTGGTAACGATGTAGCCGTCGGCGGAAATCACAAACCCCGAGCCCAAAGCTTCGGAGCGTTGCGGCTCATTGCCACCTTGGCTTGGGTCGGAGAAGTCTTTGAAGAACTCTTCAAACGGCGAGCCTTTCGGCACCATCGGCCCGTCTTCAGTCGAGGCCGCCACGATGGCCGACGTGGTAATGTTCACCACTGACGGGCTGATTTGTTGGGCAAGATCAGCGAAACTGAAAGGCGCGTCTTCGGCGCGCACGGTCAACGCAGGAACAAGCGCCAACGACAACCCAAGCCCGAGCGCCAACAACAGGCTGCGGGATTGGCGCGTCTTCTGGGGGGCCATTTGAGGCATAGCCAAAGCAGTGGCACGGTTTAGCACGTCCGAACTCCTTTTTAACGACGCCAGGGGTGTGATATCAGACCCCATTGGCAATTCCGTATTGGGGCCAAGATAATCGCCTGCGGGCGCAATGCAATTCCCTGGGGAACAGGCTCAATCGCTTGTGATCTGATTTGTCACTGCCGTGATAGCGCAGCGCAAGGGCTAACATAGTGTGCTTGGCCCAATCGGCTGCCAAGCGCCCAAACCACATTGAAAAAAGGGCAGATACGTCGCATCCGCCCCTTTGATTTTTGACGATACCGTGGTGATTACGGCGCTGGAACCGCCGCGACAGGTGGCTTTTCAGACCCGAGATATTCGAAAAACTCGGAATCCGGTTGCAGAACAATCGACGAATTTCCGCCTTGAAGCGCGCGTTCATACGATGTCAGTGATCGGGTGAAGGCAAAGAATTCGGGATCTTTACCAAAGGCTTCGGCATAGATCGCGTTTCGTTCGGCGTCAGATTCGCCGCGCACGACTTCGGCGTTTTTGCGCGCTTCGGATACCACTTCAACCACCGAACGATCTGCTGCGGCGCGCACCCGCTGGGCGGCCTCGTTGCCACGGGCAATTTCATCCGTCGCCTCACGCTGCCGTTCGGCCCGCATCCGCGCGAACGTCGCCTCAAGGTTTTGTTCCGGCAGATCGGTGCGGGTCAACCGCACGTCGATCACATCAACGCCCAAGCCCTTGGCCTTAACGCGCGAATTGTCGCGGATGGTGTTCATCAATGTGGTGCGGTCTTCGGACAGCACTTTTTGACTGGGCACAGAGCCCAACACCTGCCGAATCTCGGCGCTGATGATCTGGTCAAGGTTGCCCTTGGCCGCCTCTACCCCGCCTGCACCAACGGCGCGGCGGAACACTTCCAGATCAACGATCCGCCAACGGGCAAAGGCATCCACCACAAGGCGACGATCATCCAGGGGCGTGACTTCCAGCGGTTGCGTTGGCAGGCCCAAAATCCGGTCATCATAGCGCAGAACGTCCTGAATAAACGGAATCTTGAAACCCAGACCGGGCTTGTCGATCACCTGCTTGACCTGACCAAATTGCAGCACCAGCACTTTTTCCCGCTCGTCCACGATGAACACCGAAGACAGAACCAAAGCCCCCAGCAAGATCACCGCCGGCAAAATATATGTCGCGCGCATCAGTTTGACCCTCCGGTAGTGGCTGCAGCAGCGGCCGCAGCATTCGGCATTCTGGCAAGTTCATTCAGCGGCAGGAACGGCACAACCCCTTGGCCGCCGTCGCCCGATGTCACGCCATCAAGGATCACCTTGTTCATCCCGCCCAATACTTTTTCCATGGTTTCCAGATACATCCGCTTGCGCGTCACTTCCGGGGCCTTCACATATTCGGCGTAAACCGCCAGGAAACGGCTGGCTTCGCCTTCGGCGTTGTTCACCACTTGCGCGCGGTAGGCTTCGGCTTCTTCCAACAATTGTGCTGCCTGACCGCGTGCGCCTGCGGTGACTTTGTTGGCATAGGCGTCTGCCTCTTTTTCCAACCGGTCGCGTTCCTGCTGGGCGGCTTGCACCGCGCGGAACGCGTCAATCACCTCACGCGGTGGGTCAGAGCGTGCAAAGTTGACCCGTACCACATTGATCCCTGCGTCATAGCTGTTCAGCGTCGATTGGACGGCCAGCATCAGATCGTCGGCCACAATGCCCCGATCCCGGTTCAGGATGGGTGCCAGTTCCGACCGCGCGATAATGTCGCGCATCGCAGATTCGGATACCGCGCGGATGGTATCTTCGGGATCTGCTAGGTTGAACAGGAATTTTTCAGGATCAGAGATGTTCCAGACCACCTGAAACTGAATATCGACAATGTTCTGATCGCGGGTCAGCATCAGGCCGTTGTCCAATTCACCCTGCGCGCCAGATCCGATATCGGTGGTGCGCTGGCCTGTGGTTTGCACAATCTCGGCTGTCACGAACGGCCAGGGCGCAAAATTCAGGCCGTCTTCGCCGATGCCGCTGGATTTCCCTAAGAACAACTCAACCGAACGTTCTTCAGGTTTGACAGTGTAGAACGACATAAAGCCCCAAAGCGCCACAATCGCCAAACCGCCAAACACCAGACCTTGTCTGCTGAACAACTGTCCGAAACCGCCGCCATTGCCGCCGCCGGTGCCACCATTG
>JAYUHO010000199.1:0-1743 GCA_043766915.1 Cypionkella sp. | reverse complement strand
GGCGATCAGGCTTTGGCGGAGGCGGCTGCTTTGCTGTCATCCGCCAAGTTTCCGGTGATTTTGAACGGGGCGGGCGTGATTTTGGGCGGGGCGATTGCGGCGTCTATGGCGCTGGCGGAGCGGTTGGATGCGCCGGTTTGCGTGGGGTATCAGCATAACGACGCGTTTCCGGGGAGCCATCCGCTGTTTGCGGGGCCTTTGGGCTATAACGGATCGAAGGCTGCGATGGAGTTGATTGCGGGCGCTGATGTGGTGTTGGCGCTGGGGACGCGGTTGAACCCGTTTTCGACCCTGCCGGGCTATGGGTTGGATTATTGGCCCAAGGAGGCCAAGATCATTCAGGTCGACATCAATCCAGGCCGGATTGGTTTGACAAAAAAGGTGACGGTGGGGATTGTCGGTGACGCGAAAAAGGTCGCCGAGGGGATTTTGGCGCGGTTGGCTGACAGGCCGGTCGATGCGGTGCGGATGGGTGTGATTTCGCAAAAGAAATCGGCTTGGGCGCAGGCATTGTCGTCGATGGATCACGAGGATGATGATGTTGGCACCACGTGGAACCAGCGGGCGCGCGCCGCGAAACCGGACTGGATGAGCCCGCGCATGGCGTGGCGCGCCATTCAGGCGGCGCTGCCGAAAGAGGCGATCATCTCGTCTGACATCGGCAACAACTGCGCGATTGGCAACGCCTATCCGTCGTTCGAGGCGGGCCGCAAATATCTGGCCCCGGGGCTGTTCGGGCCCTGTGGTTACGGGATGCCGTCGGTGATTGGTGCGAAAATCGCCTGTCCGGATGTGCCGGTTGTGGGCTTTTCGGGCGACGGTGCGTTTGGAATTGCGGTCACGGAATTGACGGCGATCGGGCGCGCGGAGTGGCCTGCGATCACGCAAGTGGTGTTCCGCAATTACCAGTGGGGGGCGGAGAAGCGCAACTCGACGCTGTGGTACGACGACAACTTTGTGGGGACCGAGCTGGACACCGGGGTATCTTATGCAGGGATTGCAAAGGCTTGCGGGTTGCTGGGGGTTGTGGCGCGCACGATGGACGAACTGACGGCGGCGTTGCGGCAGGCGATCCTTGACCAGAAGGCGGGTAAGACCACGCTGATCGAGGCGATGATCAATCAGGAGTTGGGCGAGCCGTTCCGGCGCGATGCCATGAAAAAACCGGTGGTGGTTGCGGGGATATCGCGCGAGGATATGCGACCGCAAAAAGGGGCCTGAGATGAACCTGCCGTTTTCGCTGAGTGTTGAGGCGGCAGGGTTCATGGCCGTGGCCTTTTTGATCGCGGCGTTTGTGCGCGGCTATTCGGGGTTCGGGTTTTCGGCACTGGTGGTGTCGTCTGCGGCACTGGTGACAAACCCGTTGCATTTTGTGGGCGTGGTCATGGTCTGCGAGTTTGCGATGACGTTTCAGCAATGGCGGATGGTGCGGGCCCATGTCGATTGGATGCGGGTGCTGGCGTTGATGCTGGGGGCTGCGATTGGGCTGCCGCTGGGCCTGTGGGGGATCACGCGGGTTGGGGTGGATACGGCGCGGGCGGTGATTGCGGTCTATGTGCTGTTCATGTGCGCGGTGATGCTGATGGGGTGGCGGATTTCGCGACCCCAAAAGTTTCCGGCGCATCTGGGGGTGGGGATTTTCGCGGGCATGGCGAATTCGGTGGGCATGGCGGGTCTGCCGGTGGCCACGTATTTCACGGCGCAGGGGGTTGGGGCGGCGGTGTTTCGCGCGACGCTGATCGC
>JAYUHO010000198.1:0-12636 GCA_043766915.1 Cypionkella sp. | reverse complement strand
TTGGGAAATGATTACCGTCCGGCAGGCGAGGTGTTGGACGAACGCGCCTATGTCAACGGCTTGGTGGGGTTGATGGCCACGGGCGGATCAACAAATCTGGTGCTGCATTTGCCCGCAATGGCGCGCGCCTCGGGCGTGCTGCTTGATCTGACGGATTTTGATGAGATTTCGCAAGCCGTGCCCCTGATGGCCAAGGTCTATCCCAATGGTCTGGCCGATGTGAACCATTTCCACGCGGCGGGTGGATTGGGGTATATGATCGGCCAGTTGCTGGAGGCAGGGTTGCTGCACGCCGACGCCAAGACCATTCTGGGCGATGGGTTGTCGGGCTATGCGCGCGAACCAAAACTGCGCGATGGACGGCTGACTTGGGTGGATGGGGCAACCCAGTCCCTGAACGACAAAATCCTGCGCCCCACCTCTGATCCGTTTGCGGCCACCGGCGGCTTGCGGCAATTGTCGGGCAATCTGGGACGGGGGGTGATCAAAGTCTCAGCCGTGGCCCCAGAACGCCAGATCATTCAGGCACCCGTCCGGATTTTCCACAGCCAGGAAGCGGTGAAACAGGCGTTCAAAAACGGCGAGTTCACCACGGATACCATGGTCGTCGTCCGCTTTCAGGGACCGCAAGCAAACGGCATGCCGGAACTGCATTCGCTGACGCCCATGCTGACGGTGCTGCAAGACCGTGGGCTGAAGATGGCATTGGTCACCGACGGGCGGATGTCGGGCGCATCGGGCAAAGTGCCCGCCGCGATCCATGTCAGCCCCGAAGCCGCAGCCGGTGGCCCGCTTGCGCGGCTGCGCGACGGCGATATTGTGCGGCTGGATGCGGTGGCAGGCACGCTGTCAGTTCTGGCGGCGGATTTTGACACCCGCACCCCCGTGACGGCCGATCTGTCAGCCAACAGCCACGGCATGGGGCGCGAGTTGTTTGAAGCGTTTCGCCGCAGCGTCGGAACTTCGGAAACCGGCGCTGCGGTGGTGATATAAAACTTTTAAGCCTCCGGCGGGGATATTTTTACCAGAATGAAAGGTTTGTAGCTTTTAGCTGAGCATACGGTACAGGCGGTGACGCCGATGACCGTCCAGTGTGAAAGGCCCCCCACCTTCCCCGAGCAATCGGCCCAAGGTGGGGGTGTCCCGACACTGCGGCACCAAAAGCTGTGCCATGCCCTTTCATTCTGGTAAAAATATCCCCGCCGGAGGCTCTTCAACTGTCAACAAGAACCAAGGATTGAAATTATGACCCCCGCCGAACAATCGCGCCATGCCGCCGACATCTGCCGTCTGGCCTGTGTCGTTCCCGTTTTGGTGATCGACGATCTGGCCCATGCCGCACCGCTTGCGCGCGCGCTGGTTGCGGGAGGATTGCCTGCGTTAGAGGTCACCTTGCGCACGCCCTGTGCCTTGGATGCGATCCGGGCCATGGCCGAGGTGCCGGGCGGCGTTGTGGGCGCAGGCACGTTGCTGACGCCCGCCGATGTCAAGGCGGCCAAGGCGGCGGGGGCGAAATTTGGCGTCTCACCCGGGGCCACGCAACGGTTGCTTGATGCCTGTGCCGAGCATGACTTGCCCTTGTTGCCCGGCGCTGTCACCGCATCCGAGGTGATGGTCCTGCTGGAAATGGGCTACACGGTACAAAAATTCTTTCCCGCCGAACAATCGGGCGGGGCGGCATTTCTGAAATCAGTCGGATCGCCCATTCCGCAGGTCAGCTTTTGCCCCACCGGCGGCATCAGCCTGAAGAACGCACGCGACTATCTGGCGTTAAACACCGTCTTGTGTGTTGGAGGATCGTGGGTTGCCCCGAAAGAGGCGATGGTTCGCGGCGATTGGGCGGCCATCACCAGCCTTGCCGCCGAGGCCGCCGCACTGCGTTAAAGCGGTGTCGGTACCCGTGCGGCCCGCCCACCCCGGCGTTTTGGGGCGTCGGTCACGGACAGGGCATCGCGCAGCACCGAACTCATCGGATGGTCGGGGTGTGGGGTGGCATAATGCCCCATCACCGCCGCCAGACAGTCGGGCGTGTCCGCGTCTGCAGGCAGGCTGAGCGCCCAGTCGATAAAGATCGAGCGGCATTCCCCCAACGTGATCCCCTCTATCGCATAGCTTTCGCGCACCAGCCCTTTTGGATCTGCCTCTGCCAACGTTACCATGCGGTTCCCTCCATGATGTTACCCCCTCAGATGCGCCGAAATCACCGCCTCGGCCTGCCCGCAACAGCGGTCCAGCCGCGCCGTAACCTCGTCCACCGACGCGATTCCCAAGTCGCGCAACACAAAGGCCGTCGCCCCCTCGCCCAGATCAGCCGGGTCCAGGGGCGTGTCCGACAACAGCCGCGTGCAGACCTGCAGACGCCAGCACAATCTGTATGCGTCCAGCAGCGCCGTCTGATCCGATTCCGACACCTTGCCCGCAATTCCGGAACGGATCGCCGCCGTTCCTGCCGAAATCTGCCGTTCCGCGCCTTGCGCGGGGCTGGCGTTTTGCAGCGCAAGGGTTTGCGCCATCAATTCGATATCCATCAGCCGACCCGCACCAAATTTGGCGTCCCATCCGCCTGCACCGGGTTTGGCCGCTGCAAGTCGGGCGCGCATGTCGGCCACGTCGGCGCGCAGGCTATCCCCGTCCAGTTTGGAGCTTAGTAAATCACGGCG
The DNA here is from genome assembly GCA_043766915.1 of Cypionkella sp. GTDB lineage: Bacteria > Pseudomonadota > Alphaproteobacteria > Rhodobacterales > Rhodobacteraceae > JANNAT01. The sequence continues at coordinate 9,976 of JAYUHO010000198.1, read as the reverse complement.
AAACGTCTCAACCTCGGCAGCCAAACTTGCCCCCCCGGCCACAACCCGCGCGCGGGTCAGCGCCAGATGTTCCCATGTCCAGGCCTCGGATGTCTGATAGGTGCGAAAGGCCTCGATCGAGGTGGCCACCGGGCCTTGCCGCCCCGACGGGCGCAGCCGCATATCCACCTCATAAAGCCGCCCTTCGGGCAGTTGCGCCGTCAGCGCCGTGACCATGGCTTGGGTCAGTCGTGCGTAATAAAGCCGCGCGGGCAGCGGGCGCGGGCCGTCGGATACATCCACCCCGGCGGCATCATAGATCATGATCAGATCAAGGTCTGACCCTGCATTCAACCGCCCCGCCCCAAGGCTGCCCATGCCCAGCAGCACCGCGCCCCTCCCCGGTTGCCCGCCGTGTTTGACGGCAAACTGCGCCACCACCTGCGGCCACAAAGCCGCGATCACCGCACCCGCCAGATCGGCATAGAGTTTGCCCGCCTCGAACGCATCAATCAGGCCGCGCAGATGATGCACGCCGATGCGGAAGTGCCATTCCTTCATCCAGCGCCGGGCGGTATTCAGTTTCTCTTCATAATCCGGTGCCGCGATCAGCTGGTCTGACAAATCCGCGGTCAGTCCCGCAACCCCCGGCCAAGGTGCCCAGAATGCCCCGCCGATCACCGCATCCAGCACACCTGCATTGCGCGACAGATACCGCGCCAACGCAGGTGCCGTGCTGGCGATATCAATGATCAGATCAACCAGACTGGGGTTGGCATCAAACAACGCAAAGATTTGCACGCCCGCAGGAAGGCCTGCCAAAAACCCGTCCAATGCCACCAGCGCCTGTTCAGGATTTGCCGTGCGGGCAAGACGCGTCAGCAGCATCGGGCGCAGGCGGCGAAACAGGGTGCGCGCCCGATCCGAGCGCAGGGCGGCATAGCTGGACCAGCCTTTGACGATTGCCAAGGCAGCCTCTGACAGGCTGGGGGTTGCTTCGTCTTGTGCCGCGCTACCGGGGGTGAAAAAGCCTTCGGTCAGCTGATTGGTGCGCGCCAGTCGCTGCAGCAGCCCGGCGCGAAACGCCGCTTCATCCTGCCCACAAAACGCAGCGATACGCGCAACGCCTGCAGATGTCACAGGCAAATCATGGGTTTGCGCATCATTCACCATTTGCAACCGGTGTTCGACCTCGCGGTGGCTTTCATAAAGCGCCGCCAACTCATCCGCCACCGCTTGCGGCAACCAGCCCTTTGCCGCCAGCGCCCCTAACCCCGCCACAGTGCCCCGCCCCCGCAAATCCGGGTCACGCCCGCCTGCAATCAACTGCCGGGTCTGGGTGAAAAACTCGATCTCGCGAATGCCGCCCTGCCCCAGTTTGATATTATGCCCTTCCACCGCCAAGGCCCCGTGCAGCCCGCGATGATCGCGGATGCGCAGACGCATGTCATGCGCGTCCTGGATGGCCGCGAAATCCAGATGTTTGCGCCACACGAAGGGCACCAGCGTTTTCAAAAACCGCGCACCCGCCGCAAGATCGCCGCCGCAGGGCCGCGCTTTGATATAGGCCGCCCGCTCCCATGTGCGGCCTTGTGCTTCGTAATAGCCTTCCGCCGCCGCCATCGACAGGCACACCGGCGTCACCGACGCATCCGGGCGCAATCGCAGATCAACGCGAAACACATAGCCATCCGCCGTGACATCCGACAGCATCACCACCAGTTTTCGGGTGACCCGGATAAAGGCCGCGCGCGCCTCTGGCCAATCCGCGCCGTATCTGTCTTGGTCAAACAGGCAGATCAGATCAATATCGGACGAATAGTTCAACTCGCCCGCCCCCATTTTCCCCATGGCCAGCGCCACCATTCCGCCCGCGGTTGCCGCATCCTGTGGCGTCGCCCCCGGCAGTTTGCCCCGCCGTATTTCATCTCCCACAAGCGCCTTCAGCGACAGATCAACGGCAAGATCAGCCAGCTCGGTCAATGCCCCTGTCACCTGATGCAGCCGCCAGACCCCGCCCAGATCAGCAAGCGCTGTCAGCAAAGCCACGCGGCGTTTGGCCTGACGCAGCCCGCCGCCCAGATCGGTCAGCGGCAAAAGCGGCAGGGCGGCGAGCACGGCATCCAGTGCCGTTTCCGGCCCACAAGGCAGGGCAGCACGCAGCCAAACCGTTTCACGCGTCATCAAATCCTTCAGATACGGGCTGCAGCCCGCAACCGCTGCCAGAAGATCAGACATTTCTGGTCCAAGATCGGCAAAGGCCGCGCGCGTATCCACCCCGGCGGCTGGATCAAAAGCAATCGGCGTGCGGGTGATGCGGGTGGAAAAAGCGCTGGTCATGGCGCGATCATGGGCGCTGACTTGGGAAGGGTCAATCCGGCAGGCATCTGCGGCCCCTTAGCATCAAATCATCGGCCTGATCCATTTTCCGCCGATATGTAAAATTGTTTAACATACCTCTTGCAACGCACCCCGATCATACGCATCTTGGCTCATGTGAAACGCATTCACATCCGTTGAAAGACGGTTCACCCCACGGGAGTCCGCCGATGTCGACGATTTCTACCACCGCCCAGACCGGCGGCCAAAACTGGTTCCGCCGCATGGAAAACTGGTTGGATGATAAGGGCCGTTTGGCCTGGTTCGCCGCCATGATCCTGGGCTTTGTGTTTATCTGGCCGGTTGGCCTTGCCTTTCTGGCCTATATGATCTGGAGCAAACGCATGTTCAGCCGTTCTAACTGTGCCACCCGCCGCGACCTTCGCATGGCCAGTCACTGGGGCCACCCGATGATGAAACCCTCCGGCAACACCGCCTTTGACAGCTATAAGGCCGATATGCTGCGCCGTCTGGAAGACGAGCAGACCGCCTTCGAAGGCTTTTTGCAGCGCCTGCGCGATGCCAAAGACAAGTCGGAATTCGACGCGTTCATGGATGATCGTGCCCGCGCCAACCGCGATACACCTGTTGCCGCCCCTGCGAATGATACCCTGCGCAGCGGCGAATATTGATCTGATTTGAAAATCGCAAACCGGGGGCCGCAGATTATGCGGCCCCTTTTGCCTATGCCCGTTACGACCCGTGGCGGAAAGACCCTTGGCGCAACGGCAATCGCTTGCTAGGGTGTTGACATAATCCCTTCATAAAAACGATGTCATGCGCCACACGGTTCCAATTGCGCCCCAGTTTTACGTGACTGCCCCGCAATCCTGCCCCTATCTTGAGGGCAGGATGGAACGAAAGCTGTTCACCGCGCTGCAAGGGGATCAGGCGCAGCGGTTGAATGACACGCTGTCAAAGCAAGGCTTCCGGCGCAGTCAGAACGTGCTTTACCGTCCGTCTTGTGCGGAATGTTCGGCCTGCATGTCGGCGCGCATCCGTGTCGCTGATTTCAAACCCAGCCGAACCCAGCGCCGGATCATGCGCGACGCCGCCCATCTGCGGCGCAATGCCACCTCGCCCTGGGCCACCGAAGATCAGTTCACGCTGTTTCGCCGCTATCTTGACCTGCGCCATGCAAATGGCGGGATGGCGGATATGGACGTGTTCGAGTTTGCCGCGATGATCGAGGAAACGCCCGTCAAAAGCCGGGTGATTGAATACACCCGTCCCGGCGAAAATCCCGGCGATGACCGCATCCTGACCGCGGTGTCCCTGACCGATGTGTTCGATGACGGCTTAAGCATGGTTTACAGCTTTTATGATCCCGATTTGATTGCTCTGTCCTTGGGCACCTTTACCATTCTCGACCATGTCCAGATCGCGCGGGACGCGGGGCTGCCCTATGTCTATCTGGGCTATTGGGTGCCCGGCAGCCGCAAGATGGGCTATAAGGCCGGGTTCAACGCGCTGGAGATTTACAAGGGCGGCCAATGGCAGGACATTGGCGATCCCGCCGATCACCGGGCCGAATTGCACCCACTCTCTGTTGATCCGATTGCCGAACAGGTGGCCCGTATTTCCCTGCCCGAATCCCGGCCCGTGCGGGATGAATAGCCGCGCACAATTGGCGTCAGTGGCGCTGGTGGTGCCGGACTATGATGCGGCAATTGCGTTTTTTGTCGATGTGATGGGCTTTACCCTGACGGCCGATCTGGATCAGGGCCGCAAACGCTGGGTGACGGTGCAGCCCCCCGGCGGAGGGGCGCAACTGGTACTGGCGCGCGCCGAGACACCAGACCAACTGGCAGCTATCGGCAATCAGTGTGGCGGGCGGGTTTGGCTGTTTCTGACCACAGACGATTTCGCCCGGGACCATGCCCGCATGACGGCGGCAGGCCTGCAGTTCGAAGAATCAGCCCGGCATGAACCCTACGGCATCGTCGCCGTCTGGCGCGATCCATGGGGCAATCGCTGGGATATGATCCAGCCACTTTAGGCGGATGCAGACGTATTTAAGTTGCGGCAAAGCAGGTTGCAGGCCACGATAGCGCAGCATCATCTACAATTTACAGCAAAGTTGACGCAGGCTCTGATTGTCGCATAATTTGACAAGTTTTCTTACCACTTTACCAATGCAAGAGCAGCGCGGCACCAAAGTAGCGCCCCATGGAGGACCGACCATGCAGCCAGTCCTGGCGATTTCGCGCTAGATAGACCGCATAACAGAAGCCATCGGAAAAACCGTCATGTGGTTGATCCTGATCGCGATTCTGGTCAGCGACACCAACGCCATCGTGCGCAAGCTGTTCAACGTGTCATCCAACGCCTGGCTGGAACTGCAATGGTATCTGTTTGGTGCCGCGTTTTTGCTGGCCTCGGCCTCTACGCTGAAACAAAACGAACATATCCGGATCGACATCTTTTATAGCACCCGCACAAGGCGCACGCAGCATTGGATAGATCTGCTCGGCCATGTGTTCTTTCTGCTGCCCTTTGTCACCCTGATGGCGTGGATATTGGTGCCATATGCATGGAGTGCGATCAAAAGCGGCCAGATTTCCACCAATGCGGGCGGGCTGATCATCTGGCCAGCGCGGGCGTTGTTGGCGGTGGGGTTCGTGTTGCTGGTGGCGCAGGCGATTTCCGAGATCTTCAAGAAAATCGCGGTAATGCGCGGGGTGATTGATAATCCGACGCCGTTTATTTCCGCGCATGAGCAAGCCGAACTGGAGGGCGCTGCCCTTGCCGCCGAAGTGGCACGGCTGGCCGAACTGGAGGCTCGCAAATGATCCTCGAACTTATCGCCTCGAACATGGCGCCGATCATGTTCGCCAGTCTGGTCGTGTTTTTGCTGCTGGGCTATCCGGTGGCATTTTTGCTGGCCGCCAACGGATTGATGTTTTTCGCCATCGGTGTCTGGCTGGCCCCCTATTCCAACAACACCATAACGCTGGACTGGAACCTGCTGGGCACCATGCCGTTGCGCCTTTACGGGGTGATGTCGAATGAAACCCTGCTGGCCATCCCGTTCTTTACCCTTATGGGCATTGTGCTGGAACGGTCGGGCATGGCCGAAGATTTGCTTGATACGGTCGGGTAGTTGTTTGGACCGATCCGGGGCGGTTTGGCCTATGCGGTGATCATCGTGGGCGCACTGCTGGCGGCCACCACCGGGGTTGTGGCGGCGTCTGTTATCGCCATGGGACTGATATCATTTCCGATTATGCTGCGTTGCGGTTATGACCGGCGCGTGGCATCGCGGGTGATTGCGGCGTCGGGCACCTTGGCACAGATCATTCCGCCATCGCTGGTATTGATCGTATTAGCCGATCAGTTGGGCCGGTCCGTGGGCGATATGTATAAAGGCGCGATGCTGCCGGGGCTGATCCTGACCGGGTTTTACATGGCTTATGTCTTCGCCATTTCGATGTGGCGGCCACAATGGGTGCCGGAACTGCCCCCGAGGCACAGACCTTGGGGCGCGGAGTGACATCGTTATTGGTCGCGTTGGCGGCGGTGATGGGGCTGGGCTATGGCGCGCATGTCTTGTTGTTCCCCACTTATGGGGCCAATGCCGATATCCTTGGTGCCACGGTCGGGATCGTCGCGATCTATCTCTATGCGTTGGTCGATAAAACCCTTGCGATCAACACCATATCGCCGCTTGCGCAACAGGTGATCATGGTGCTGATTCCGCCGCTGGCGCTGATTTTTCTGGTGTTGGTCACGATCTTTTTGGGGATAACCACCGCCACCGAAGGCGGGGCGATGGGGGCTGTCGGGTCTCTGTTCTTGGCAGCAATGAAGAACCGGCTGAACATGGGCGTGATCAAATCGGCGCTGGAAGCCACAACGCGGCTTTCGGCCTTTGTCATGTTCATCCTGATCGGCGCGCGGATGTTTTCGCTGGCGTTTTACGGTGTGAACGGACAGGTCTGGGTCGAACATCTGCTGGTCGGAGTGCCGGGGGGCAAACCGGATTCCTGATCTTTGTCTCGATCCTGGTGTTCCTGCTGGCGTTTTTCCTCGATTTCTTTGAATTGGCCTTCATCATCGTGCCCCTGCTGATCGCACCCGCCGAAGCGCTGGGGATTGATCTGATCTGGTTTGGCATCATTCTGGGGGTGAACATGCAAACCTCGTTCATGCACCCGCCCTTTGGCTTTGCCCTGTTCTATCTGCGATCTGTTGCCCCTAAAATGACCTATACCGATAAGGTGACAGGCGTGCGCACGCCCGGGGTTTCCACCGGGCAGGTCTACTGGGGGGGGGCCGTTCGTGGTCATTCAGGTGGTGATGGTGGGCGTGGTGATCGCCTTCCCGCAACTGGTCATGCATTACAAGGGCAAGGTGGTGGACGCTGCCAATGTGCGATCACCCTGCCGACCTTGCCCACGTTGAACGGCGGCGGCATTGGCGGTGCACCTGTGTTGGGCGCACCCAAATTGGGGGCACCGGTGGTTAATCCTTAAACTGTCGGTTGCCACTTACTTGCCGGAATTGACACGCGTCAAATCCGGACGCGCCTGCCTGCCCCGGCAGGTGCGTATTCACGCACCAGCCAGACAGGCGCGGCCAGATTTACCAAGGTTAATTCCGATCCCACCGCCCTTGCCCGACGGCTCGCGCCTTTGGTCAAAAAACGAGCGACGATCCGTATGGTCCTCCCTGCTATGGGCGCGGTCCTACGCCAGCCCCGCCACCCGATTGGTCGCACAGCCCTAACGCTTGGCTTGCGCGTTTGAGGACTTGTTTTTTGCACAATTTCCGCTTTTTGGTAATTAATTCTTACCAGGTTCGGCGCCGCGATGCCGATGTTGCAAGTCTTGGACGGGTTGCCGCCGACAAGGTCAGTCTTATTCACTGCGCTGATCAGGCTTGAGTTGCCCGGAACACCCGGTCAGATTGCTAAAATTACGAAACGGGGCGCAATATCGAAATAAAAGATCAAAATACGGTCCCGCTGCGACATATTGCGTTACGTTTTGCGGTTGACGCCCCGTTTTGCACGCCCTACTGTCCGGTTCAGACAACAGGAGGCGGGAATGCGGGTCATTCTAGTTATCGTCGGAATAAGGTGCATGGGCCGGTAACGGTTGACCATTCAGGTTCCCATGCGCCCCCAAGAAACCCTTGGGGGCTTTTTGTTGGCTAAGACGCAATGCGAAAACGGTAAGGAAAACGCGATGAAACGGCAGATGACGGGCGCAGAGATGGTGGTGAAGGCCCTTAAAGATCAGGGCGTTGAGGTGGTCTTTGGCTATCCCGGCGGCGCTGTTCTGCCGATTTATGACGCGATTTTTCAGCAAAACGATATTCAGCATATCTTGGTGCGCCACGAACAGGGCGCGGTTCATATGGCCGAAGGCTATGCGCGGTCCACCGGTAAGGTTGGCGTGGCTTTGGTCACCTCTGGCCCCGGAGCGACCAATGCGGTGACGGGGTTGACCGATGCGCTGCTGGACAGCATCCCGATTGTGGTGATCTCGGGCCAAGTGCCGACGTTCATGATCGGCACTGATGGGTTCCAAGAGGCTGATACGGTGGGCATCACCCGGCCTTGCACCAAACATAACTGGCTGGTGAAAGACACTGCCAAACTGTCAGACGTGCTGCATCAGGCGTTTCATGTCGCCAAAGCCGGTCGACCGGGGCCGGTTCTGGTGGATATCCCGAAGGATGTGCAGTTTGCCACCGCTGAGTATACGCCAAAGGAAAACGCCCGCACCGCGCATTACCAGCCGCGCGTAAAGGGCGATCCTGATGCCATTTTGCGGATGGTGGAACTGATGGAATCCGCCGAACGCCCGCTGTTCTATACTGGCGGCGGCGTGATCAATTCAGGGCCAGAGGCCAGCACGCTGCTGCGCGAATTTGTGGCCGCGACCGGATTTCCGATCACCTCAACCCTGATGGGACTGGGCTGTTATCCGGCGTCGGGCCCTGCGTGGTTGGGCATGTTGGGGATGCACGGACTTTACGAGGCCAATCTGGCGATGCACGGCTGCGATGTGATGATCAACATCGGCGCGCGGTTTGATGACCGCATCACCGGGCGGATCAAGGATTTCAGCCCGCATTCGCGCAAAATCCATGTCGATATTGATCCGTCATCCCTGAACAAGGTGATCCGGGTTGAAGTGCCGATTTTGGGCGATGTGACGCATGTGTTGCAGGATGCATTGGCGCTCTGGAAATCGCGCGGGTCACGCGTGAATGCCGAAGGTCTGGTGAAATGGTGGAAGCAAATCAATGAATGGCGGGCGGTTAAGTGCTTGTCCTATAAGCAAAGTTCAACCGTGATCAAACCGCAATACGCGCTGGAACGGCTGGAGGCGCTGACCAAAGGGATGGATCGCTACATCACCACCGAAGTTGGTCAGCATCAGATGTGGGCCGCGCAATATCTGGGGTTTGAAGCGCCCAATCGTTGGATGACATCCGGTGGCTTGGGCACCATGGGGTATGGCTTGCCTGCGTCTATTGGCGTTCAGGTCGCCCACCCCGATGCACTGGTGATCAACGTCGCGGGCGAGGCCAGCTGGCTGATGAACATGCAGGAAATGGGCACCGCGATGCAGTTTCGCATGCCCGTCAAGCAGTTTATCCTGAACAACGAACGGTTGGGCATGGTGCGCCAGTGGCAGGAATTGCTGCATGGCCAACGCTATTCGCAGTCATGGTCCGAATCCCTGCCCGATTTCGTGAAACTGGCCGAGGCGTTTGGCTGTAAGGGCATTCAGGTTTCCGATCCCAAGGATCTGGACGACGCGATCATGGACATGCTGCGCTATGACGGGCCGTTCATTTTCGATTGCAGGGTGGAAAAGCATGAAAACTGCTTTCCGATGATCCCAAGTGGCAAGCCGCACAATGAAATGCTCCTGGGCGATGCCGATACCCAAGGGGTTATTGGGGCCAAGGGGGCGGTGTTGGTCTAGACCTGCGGCCGCCGGGGGTTTCACACCCCCCAGTCCATCGATTTCTTGAACCGATGGCGAAACCGATAGACTACCCCGTGGGATATTTTTACCAGAATGAAAGGGGCAGATATGTCTCCGCTGAATATCAAAAAAGGCTCTACCAGTCATTCCGCCTATGATCTGCGTGATCCGAACGCAGATGTGATCGAAAGCCACACGCTGGCAGTGTTGGTTGATAATGAAAGCGGTGTCCTCGCGCGGGTGATCGGCCTGTTTTCGGGGCGTGGGTATAATATCGAAAGCCTGACGGTGGCCGAGGTGGATCACACCCGCCATCAAAGCCGGATCACGGTTGTCACCACCGGCACGCCGCAGGTGATTGAGCAGATCAAGGCGCAGCTGGGCCGGATGATCCCGGTGCATGCGGTGCATGATTTAACGGTCGAAGGCCCATCGGTGCAGCGTGAATTGGCGCTGTTCAAAGTGGCAGGCAAGGGTGATGCGCGCATCGAGGCGCTGCGGTTGGCCGAAATTTTCCGCGCCAATGTGGTGGATTCGACGCTGGAGTCTTTCGTATTTGAGATGACCGGCACGCCCGAGAAAATCGACGCCTTTGCCGATCTGATGCGGCCTTTGGGCTTGCGTGAGATTGCCCGCACCGGTGTGGCGGCGCTGTTGCGCGGGGCTTAGCA
>JAYUHO010000197.1:0-4815 GCA_043766915.1 Cypionkella sp. | reverse complement strand
AGTCAAGATGCGCTTTTTTCCCTTCTTTGAATTCAAAGTGTGAACTCGGAAGCAAATCTTCGACGCGATCAAGGAAAATCCGGTTGACGTATCCGCGATTGTGGGTCTGGATATTTCTAACTTCTATGAAGATTCTAAGAAGGTTTCTGTCTTTCTCAGTGCTAAAGAGATCAATATTAAGCGCTTCAGAAATAAATTTCTCAATTTGCTTCAAGCCACCATACGACAATGTGTTGATTTTTCTGTCGATCAGATAGTTTATTAAATCTCGCCGACTGGAATAGTTGAAAATTTCCTCGACCCTAACCGTTTCTCCAGACTTAATTATTTCCGGCCTGCGCTTCATGGCTTGCTGTATAATATTCGAGATATACCAGAGAAAGCTGTCCGCGATGCTAGTTGAAATATTCTTCGAATTAATTTCGCTAAAGCGATGAAGTTCTTTCGCTTTGCGAACTGGGTTTTCGATGTTGGCTTGAAGGCGCGCTTTCTTTTCTTCATCAGTTTCGAAGGCAATGAGCGCCTTTGCTGCCGTCAGAGCAACATCATCTGCCCTGTGTGCTAAGTGGAGCGTGAAGAAAAAGAAATCAATTGCTTCTTTGTATGCAGAAAGAAACTGCCAATAAGTTTGGGTGCATGTGCTAGATTTGGGTGGAAAGTAGAAACCTTCGGGTTTACTTTCATCATTCATTCCGATGCCCTTCAACCAATGTTTCGCGGCATTATGTATCTGCGCAGACTGATGATGCAAGATGCCCGTTCACGAATGCGTGATCCGTTCCGACGCTTCTGTGGGTCAAAAGGGCTGATTTCTTGCTGTAGTAGTTCTGTAGTAGGATTTTGGCGCTTGAAAAGTTTATAGCAAAATCAAAAACTTACATAGGTTTAGTGGCAGCCCGTAGGGGAGTCGAACCCCTCTTACCAGGTTGAAAACCTGGTGTCCTAACCGATAGACGAACGGGCCACTGTTTTGCTTCCTAAAAGAGCAGCGGCGAGCGTGCAAGGGGCAAAACGGCTTTCGGGCGGTTCAGGTTTGTCTGGACCCGGAATTCACGGCCGCGCGCTTGGCTTGCACGTGATTTCCAATGGCCCTGTTCGCGTCAAAACCTGAACCATTTCAGCCGTCGATCTTGGCGCCCATGATGGCAATCGCCTGTTGATAGACCGTCGCCGCGTTCCATTCCCTGATCACGGCAAAATTCGGCTCGCCTTCCTGATAGCCTTTGCCGGGTTGCCAGCCCTTGCCGCGCAGGTAATTGGCGGTGGTCGACAGCGCGTCGGCGGTGTTGGACAGATCAATACGGCCATCGCCATTGCCGTCCACGCCGTAGGTCATCGCGTTGCCGGGCAGAAATTGGGTATGGCCCAGTTCACCGTGCTTGGCCCCGACCGTCTTGGCCGAAATCGAGCCCTGATCGACCAGCTTCAGCGCGCCCAGCAGATGGGGGCGGAAAAAATCGCTGCGCCTGCAATCCCAGGTCAGCGTGGCAATCGCAGACACCACATTGGTATCGCCCATAAAATTGCCAAAGCCGGTTTCCATGCCGTGAATGGCAATCACCACGCCTGCAGGAACGCCGTAGGTTTGTTCCAGCCCGGCATAGAAATCCCGGTTCTTGGCCAGCCGCTTGCGCCCCTGCGCCACGATCGCATCGGCCCCGCGCACGGCGAGAAACTTGGAAAGCGTGTATTTGAAGCTTTTTTGGTTGCGATCGGCGGAAATCGTCGTCTTGGAATAGCTGGACGCCATCAGGGCCGCGCGGCCCGCTTCGCCGACGCCTTCGGCCTTGGCCTCTTTGGCCATCACCGATTTCCAATCCTCAAACCCCGACGCACCATCGCCGCAGGGTGCGGCAAATGCGGGGCTGGTCAACCCAAGGGCCAGCACAACAGCGACAGACTTCAGAAATACAGTCTTCTTAAACACGGGACACACCTTGATGAGGAATTGAAGGACAGTGTAGCGGCGAACCCGCGCCATGCAAAGCCGCTTGATCGCGGCGTAACCCCGGCAGGTGGCCGCCGCTGCGCGGCACGACCGGCACGGCACCACGCACCGCCGCGATGTTCTTGACCGCGCGTTTGCTGTCAAGGACGAAAACAGACGCGATGCCGGATGTGCGGGCGGACTGGGACATGGTGGAATGGTAGGTCTGGAGGGCTTGATCATCACCTGAAAAATCAAGGCGCTAACTTGGCGAACTGTGATTTTTCTGCCGTTGATAACATTGGAAAAAATGAGGGCTTGGCGAACCTTTCGCCGCCCGCCGAAAAAGAAGCCCCCGGCGCGCTGGCGGGCGCAACCGAGGGCGATTTTCGTCAGACGTTCAAGACTGAACACTACCGCAATCGGGCCGCACGCGCAACCGAATTGGGCCATGCGATTGCAGAGTGCCACCCAGAAGATGCCTGCATTATCATGGAAGCGGCTCTTGATGATATGACCGAGGGGCATCCCTACGCCCCGATCTGTCACACTCTGGATGAGGCAGGCTATTGGGCCGATCAGGCCACCCGCAACGAGCGCAAGGCCTTTGCTCTGGCAAATTACACCCGCCTGTCAAAGGCCGATCAGGCCGCGTTCCTTGCGTATGTGCAGCGCGGGGCGGTGGCATGATGGCAGATGGCTCTTGGCAGCGCATGGCGGAATATGACGCGGAACATCAGCGGGAATTTCCCCCGCCGGAAGCCTATGATGATCATCGGGCAGACAATAAGCGCAGCGCGGGGATCCTTGCGGCGCTGAAACCCCTATCGGCAGTGACGCCAATTTTGACCCGGCGCTATCTGGTCAAGGGCTGGATTGATCAGGGCGCTTTTTCTGTCGTCTATGGTGAAAGCAATGTGGGCAAGACGTTCCTGGCGCTTGATCTGGCTTTGTACGTCGCGGCGGGCTTGGACTGGCACGGGGCCAAGGTCCGCGACACCGGGCCGGTGATATACATCGCAAGTGAAGGCGGGCGCGGTATCTGCAACCGGATTGCAGCGGTGAAACAGCAAAGCCCCGATCTGGCCACGGCGGCAGGCGATAACTTTATGTTGCTTTCTGATGCGCTGGATATGTGCCGTGCGGATTCGGGCGCATTGATCGAGGCGCTTGCACAGTTGCCCGAAAAACCTGTCTTGATTGTCATAGATACCTTGGCGCGGTCTATGGGCTTGGGCGACGAAAACAGCTCTACCGACATGGGCGCATTCATCCGTTCGGTTGATCAGGTTCGGGCCGCTACGGGCGCGCACGTCATGATTATTCACCACGCGGGCAAGGATGCAGCCAAAGGCGCGCGGGGCCATAGCAGCCTGCGGGCGGCGGTTGATACCGAGATACAGATTACCCGTGACGGGCCTGTGATCATGGCAGAGACACGGAAGCAGCGGGACATGGAAGGGGAGCAGGCCTTTGCCTACACCCTGTCCAGCGTCCACCTTGGGGCAGACGAAGACGGCGATGCAGTCACGTCCTGCGTGGTGGCCGCAAGCGGTGCGCCGGTCACACGGGTGCCGATCATTACGGGGCAAGCGAAGATAGCTTTGCAGGCCTTTGGGGATGCTCTGGCGCACCATGGCGAGGCCAAAGGCGGGGATATGTTCCCGCATAATAGGCAGTGCGTGGCGCTGGAAAGGTGGCGCGAATACTGTGATCGACTGTCCCTTTCCAGCGGTGAAACTGCAACTGCAAGGCGAACTGCGTTCTTCAAAGCTAAGACAGTTTTGCAGGATAAAGGGGTGATTTGCATCGTCGATAACTACGCTTGGAGGGTCGCAGAATGAGCGTTCCCAAGCGTTCCCAAGCGTTCCCGGAACGCATGGAACAACCCCCGTTCCCGGCGTTCCCAAGCGTTCCCCCCCCTAAAGGGGGAAGGGAACGTTGGGAACGACCGGAACTGCGAATGGGGCGGCTGGCGGCACATCGCCGACATTTGGTTGAAAAAGGACGAGGAACAGTCATGACCGACGAAGAAACCGCAGCCAAGCAAGTGACCGCCAATCAGGTCGCAGAATACATACGGCACGTTCTGGTTGTGCTGCGCGAACAGCACGGGTTGCCATGGGACTGCATTGCAGCAGGCGTTCATGCAGAGGCGGTCAACGCCATGACGCAGATCGTCGGTGGACCGATGGCCGCGCTCTGCTGCGAACGAGCCGCCGACCGGGTGCGCAACATGCCGTCTGCCAAAGTTCAATCGCTGGCCTTCGCTGTTCCGATGGGCCGAGCGTGACAGCGCGGGTCCTTCCCAGCCGAACGGTATACGGGGAAGCTAAGCGCGAAACTTCACGCTTTGCAAAAATTCGTAAGGGCATCAAATGAGAATCGTATCCGAAATTTCAGGCTTGGATGGCGGTGCCCCGGTGCATCGGATTGATGGGCGGGGCTTGTGTGATCTGTTGCAATTCACGCCCGCCATGCTGACCAAATTAAAACAACGGGGCATCGCTGTGCGCCTTGGCGTTGATGCCTATGACCTTGCCGCGACCGTGCGGGCGTATGTGGTTCACTTGCGCGAAACGGCAAGTGGGCGTGGCGGTGAAGAACAGGTTCTGACTTTGACCGGCGAGCGGGCGCGATTGGCGCATGAGCAGGCCGACGCGCAGGCCCTGAAAAACGCGGTGCTGCGCGGCGAATACGTTCCGGCAAGCGAGGTTGAGCGGGCTTGGGGTGATACGCTGCGCGCGCTGCGTTCTAGGCTTCTGGCGGTGCCTTCCCGGCTGCGGCAGTCTATGCAGCACTTGACTACCAGCGACGTGACCATGATCGACCGCGAATTGCGCGACGCCTTGCAGGAACTTGGCAATGCCGACGCTTGACCAGATCAC
>JAYUHO010000196.1:0-4817 GCA_043766915.1 Cypionkella sp. | reverse complement strand
CGATCTTGAAAATCACATTCGGGTCTTGACCAATGACAGCCGCGATATCAGGCACCCGCTGCCAGAACCGCAGAAAGGTCCGGGCGCGCATGGTGGCGCGGGTGATTGCCACAACGGGGCCCTCGGTGGCGGGAGTGGTCGCCGTAAACGGCTGTAGCCCCGACCATTGCCCGCGCGACGACGTAGGCGTCAGTAGAATCGTCCAGGATTCTGACGCATGCCCTATCCAACGACGATACACCGGGGCCGTTGTAATATTCCGGCGCGCGGTTTCGGAATCGGGCCAAGTGGCCAATATCGCCCAGACGGCAGTGTTGGGGCGCGGCGTGAACCCTTCGCCGGTGCCCGTGCCACAAAGTTTCCAGAAGCCCACATCAGACATCCGCCAGAACGACAGCCGTGCAGCACCCATTTGCCCCAAAACCCATAACCGGGCGGACAAGGACGCGAATCGGAATAAGGACAGGCTGACGATTTGGATGGCAGACCCCTGTGCTAAAGTGTCAACTTAGTTTGGCAGGCTTTGCAGCGGCTGGAAAGGCAATTGGGGAATTTTCTGCAATAGAAAGCCAAGTATTGTAAATCAGATTAGACAGTATATCGTATCTGAATGCTGACAAACTCTGCACACCCCGCCGACACTGGCTTTAATGCAACCGCCCCCGGTTCGGAGGCCCATGCCATTGTGATTGGGGCGGGTCTTGGCGGCCTGGCTTCTGCCATGCGCCTGGGGGCCAAGGGTTATCGCGTGACCGCGATTGATCGGCTGGATATGCCGGGGGGGCGCGGATCGTCGATTTCCCAAGGCGGGCATCGGTTTGATCTGGGACCAACGATTGTCACCGTGCCGCAGGGATTGCGCGAATTATGGGCGGCCTGTGGGCGCGATTTTGACCGCGACGTCGACCTGCGCGCGCTGGAGGCGTTTTATGAAATTCGCTGGCCGGACGGATCGTGTTTCACCGCCCGTCAATCCACCGACGCGATGCGGGCCGAGGTGGCGCGGCTGTCACCGGGCGATCTGGCCGGCTATGACAAATTTCTGGCCGACAGCGAAAAACGCTATTGGTTCGGCTTTGAAAACCTTGGCCGTCGGTCAATGCACAGGCTGGCCGATCTGATCAAGGTATTGCCTACCTTTGCGTGGCTGCGCGCGGATAAATCGGTTTACGCGCATGCCGCCAGCCGCGTGAAAGACGAACGCCTGCGGTTTGCCCTGTCATTCCATCCGCTGTTTATCGGTGGTGATCCGTTTCATGTGACGTCAATGTATATTCTTGTCAGCCATCTCGAAAAAGAATTCGGCGTGCATTACGCCATGGGTGGCGTGGGCGCGATTGCTTTGGCGATGGCGGGGGTGATTGGTTCGCAGGGCGGTCAGTTGCTGCTGAACGCCGAAGTCGATGAGATTTTGCTGCAAGATGGTCGTGCTGCGGGTGTGCGGCTGGTTGACGGGCAGGTATTGAATGCCGACATCGTCGTTTCAAACGCCGATGCGGGGCACACCTATGATCGGTTGATGCGCAACCAGCCGCGCAACCGCTGGACACCGGCAAAACTGGCCCGCAAACGCTGGTCGATGGGGTTGTTCGTTTGGTATTTCGGCACCAAGGGCACAGCGTTGAAATGGCCGGGGGTGGGGCATCACACCATTGTCGTTGGCCCCCGCTATAAACAGCATATCCGCGACATCTTTATTCGCGGCAAATTGGCCGATGATATGAGCCTGTATGTTCATCGCCCATCGGTCACCGACCCAACAGCGGCCCCCTTGGGCGATGATACGTTTTATGCCCTGTCGCCCGTGCCGCATCTGGGCTTTGACAACGGCGTTGATTGGGCGGAACAGGCGGAACCTTACCGCTTGAAAATGCAGAAGATGCTGGAAGACCGCCTGTTGCCGGGGTTGGGCGATCATCTGTCTGAGCAGTTGGTGTTCACCCCCAAAAGCTTTGAGACGCGCTATCTGTCGCCCTATGGCAGTGGGTTTTCGATTGAACCGCGCATTCTGCAATCAGCGTGGTTTCGCCCGCATAACGTGTCTGAAGAGGCAAAGGGTTTGTATCTGGTGGGGGCTGGCACCCATCCGGGGGCTGGTTTGCCGGGGGTGATCGCATCGGCAGAGGTGTTGGGCAAACTGGTGCCGGATGCGCCACTGACTGCCACGCTACGGATGGCCGCGGAATGATTGCACCCGCCGATATGCAGCATTGCCGCGATGCGATTCGCACCGGCTCGCTGTCGTTTCACGCCGCATCGAAACTGCTGCCCTCCCGCGTGCGTGACCCGGCGCTGGCCCTCTATGCATTCTGCCGGTTGGCCGATGATGCGGTGGATGACAGTGATGACAAGGCCCCGGCGGTGCTGGCGCTGCGCGACCGGTTGGATCTGGTCTATGCGGGCACCCCGCGCAATGCGCCCGCCGACCGTGCCTTTGCTGCCGTGGTGGCCGATTTCGACATGCCGCGCGCCTTGCCTGATGCGTTGCTGGAAGGGCTGGCGTGGGATGCAACTGGGCGGCGGTATAATACGTTGTCGGGGCTGCTGGATTATTCCGCCCGGGTGGCCGCCGCCGTAGGTGCGATGATGTGCGTGCTGATGCGGGTGCGCAATGCCGATGCCTTGGCGCGGGCCTGCGACTTAGGGCTGGCGATGCAGCTGACCAATATCGCGCGCGATGTCGGCGAAGATGCACGGGCAGGGCGGTTGTATCTGCCGCTGAACTGGTTGGCGGAACTGGGGATTGATGCGCAGGAATTTCTGGCGAACCCCGTGGCCGATGCCCGTATTCGGCTGTTAACCCAACGGCTGCTGACCGAGGCCAACAGTCTTTACATCCGGTCCGAAGCCGGCGTGCCCGCCCTGCCACTGGCCTGTCGCCCCGGTATCTTTGCCGCAAGGCACGTCTATGCGGGCATAGGCGGCGACGTGGCAAAGGGCGGATATGACAGCATCACCCGGCGCGCGCGCACCACATCGCGCCAAAAGCTGGGCTGGTTGGGCCTGTCGATTGCCAGATCAGCAGTCTCACTGGCCCTGCCACGCCCCGCGACGCTGCATGCCGCCGCCGCGCCGGAAGTGGCATTTTTGGTGAATGCTGCTGCCCGAAAATCCAGCAGTTTTGGCAGATCAGATGCATTGCTGGCCGTTTTTGCACAACTTGAGGCAAAAGATCGCGCGGCCAAAACTTTGGGGCGGTCTGCCCTTGGATAAGGCGTGCGGCTGACATACCTGGGTCGTAGTGCCCAAAGGGGATTGCGATGGATTGGCCATTATTTTTGACTTATCTTGCCGCCTGTGGGGCCGCTGCGGCGACAGGAGCGATGTTCAACCCTGCTGAGTGGTATTTTAGCCTGAAAAAACCGTGGTGGACCCCGCCCGGCTGGGTGTTTCCGCTGGCATGGACCACGCTTTATTTATGCATGTCTTATGCCGCAATGCGGGTGGCGGGGATAGAAGGCAGCGGTCAGGCCATGGCGTTTTGGGCGCTGCAAATCGCGCTGAATACTCTGTGGACCCCGGTTTTCTTTGGCCTTCATAAAATACGTGCGGCGATGGTTGTGATGGTGTTTTTATGGTCGGCTGTGGCCGCCGCAACTTGGGCGTTTTACCAAACAGAGCCTACCGCAGGCTTGTTCATGTTGCCCTATTTGGCATGGGTTACGATTGCGGGTGCGTTGAATTTCTCTGTGATGCGGCTGAACCCCAACGAAACCGCCTAAAACACCCATCCTGCGCGGCGCGGCACCCGCAGGGCCAACATAGGTTTGACGAAAGGCGAGGCAAAGCGGCGCAAATCCAGCGCCTCATGCACGCCAACCACTTCTTCGCCGTCCAGTTGCGTGCGCACCAAGGACCGGCTGTAAAACGGCGCGTCCAGCAATGCCATTTCCTGACGCGGCAGAAATCCCGCATCGCTGCGCGTGTCGCGTGACACGTGCCAACGGGTGCGGGCAAAGCGGGTTAAGGGTGGCGGCGTGATTTCCTGCACGGCCCCATTCGCGGCAATATCCAGCCCCAGCGCCAAGGTTGAGCCATCTGCACGAATGCCATCGTAAAAACAGGTCGTCCCGCCGTGCTTGCGCGGATACCGCCCCCATGTCCAACGGCGAAAATCAGCCTCAAGCGCGGCGATGCCGAAATTGGCATCGAAATAGCCGTGACCTGACCAGGTGTTGCCTTGTGACAGATCAACCTCGATCCGCGCCGATGGGGCAAAGGGCCGCCAGATATGGCTGGCATCCGGCGTCAGCATAGCCTCGGCTTCTGTCACCGCCGATGGGGTCAGACGGATTTGGCCCTGAACACGGCTTACAATAGGAAGACCAGAAATCTCATTGAGATCAATCACCAAACGGCCATTGTCCCAACGCATCTGACTGGGCCCAACCACCAGCGAATCGCGTGATTGCCGCAACGCGCCCCGCCCGCGATCTGTCATGGTAAACCGCCCGCCGGGGCCATAGGTAACAACGTTGATGCAGCAGTGATTGGCCGGATCGCGCCTGCCCGACCACGCATACCACGGCGAAAACACCGATCCGATAAAGCCAATCACCGAAACCGCGCGGGTTCCATCATCGGATACGCCATCAACATACCACCACGCATAGCCATCGGGACCGACCTCTAAGTCAAAGCAAGGTCTTTCAGTATCGCCTCGGCCGCGTGCTTGCCGGATAATGCTGCCATCGGCACCCCCGCCCCAGGATGCGCGCCGCCCCCCGCCAGATACAGGCCCGGCAGATGGGTGCGCGCTGTCGGGCGTTGAAAGCTGGCCAACGTCCCGTGCGGGCTGCGTCCGTACAGCGCCCCCT
>JAYUHO010000195.1:0-1758 GCA_043766915.1 Cypionkella sp. | reverse complement strand
GCAGGATCACTGAATCACAATCCTCTCAACTTGGGAATCCTGAATCGAAACACTGGCGACACGCTCTAATAGCGGTTAACGGGAAAAATCCCAAAGCCCCACCCTACACCCCCAAACACCACCGCATCACCGCCTTTTGCGCGTGCAGTCTGTTCTCGGCCTCATCGAAAATCACCGAATGCGGGCCGTCCATCACGGCGCTGGTAGCCTCGTCATTCCTGTGTGCGGGCAGGCAGTGCATGAACAACGCATCGGGTTTTGCCTGCGCCATAAGGGCTTCGTTCACCTGATAGCCGCGCAGTTGGTTGTGGCGGCGTTCCTTGGCGGATTCGGGGTCGTGCATCGACACCCAGGTGTCGGTGACCACCAGATCAGCGCCTTGAACGGCCAAAACAGGGTCACGTTCCATCGTAACGCGCACGCCCTTTTCGCGGGCAAAGCCGATGAATGCCGCCTCAGGTTCCAGGGTTTCCGGCCCGGTAAAGGTGAAATCAAAGCCGAACTGGCCTGCGGCGTGCAGGAATGATCCGCAGACGTTGTTGCCATCCCCGGCCCAGACCACCTTTTTGCCTGCAATCGGCCCGCGATGTTCTTCGTACGTCATCACATCGGCCATGATCTGGCAGGGATGCGTGCGGTTGGTCAGGCCATTGATCACCGGAACCGTGGCATGTTCGGCCATTTCCAGCAGGGTTGCCTCTTCAAAGGTGCGGATCATGATCAGATCGACATAGCGCGACAGCACACGGGCTGTGTCGGCGATCGTCTCGCCATGGCCAAGTTGCATTTCCTTGCCCGACAGCACCATGGTCTGCCCGCCCAACTGGCGCACGCCGACGTCAAACGACACGCGGGTGCGAGTCGAGGGTTTTTCAAATATCAGCGCCACCATGCGACCCGCCAGCGGCTGATCATCGTCCGGCGTGCCCTTGGGGCGGTTGTTGCGCGCCTGTTTCATTGTCAGGGCAGAGTTGATCATCCCCCGCAAATCGGCTGCTGAAGTTTTGTGGATATCAAGGAAGTTATGCATATCGTCAGGCTTTCTGGGTGGCGAGCGTCGGGGGTTTCACACCCCCGAACCCCCGTGGAGGTATTTTTACCAAAGTGAATGCGGATCAAAGCGCATGACCAGCACCGGATCGCCGTCTTCGGCTGGACGGATGGCAATATCTTGAAAGCCCGCTCGTCGATAGGACCGCACGGCGCGTTCGTTGGATGGGTCAGGGTCGATCACCACTGCAGGCGCGCCGCTTGCCAGCAAGGTCTGGGCGTAAAGCCGCAGCATCGCACTGCCAAAACCTTTGCTCAGCATTGCCGATACGCCGATACAGCTGTCCACCGCGCGGGCATCATCTGGTATATCGGCAAATTGCGGTGCCCCCCACGCAGCACAGGGATAGGATTGCAGATAGCCGAACGGCGCAGCATCAAGGCAGGCAATTTTCTGATCCATCAACGGGTTATCCAAATCATCCGCCACCAGCACCAACTGCTCTGCCGGGTCGCCCCACCACTGTCGCACTGCAGGTGTGGCCAACCAAGACGACATCATCGGCAGATCGGCCGGGATGAACGGACGCAGGATCAGGTCAGGCCGCATTTGCTTCCATTGCGATAGCACAGCGATCAAGCCGCGCAATCGCCTCGGCGATATCGGCCTCGGGGATGTTCAACGCGGGCAGCAGACGCAACACGTTATCGGCTGCGGGCACGGTCAGCAGATGTTGGGCATATGCCGCCTTGACCACGTCGCCATTG
>JAYUHO010000194.1:0-12737 GCA_043766915.1 Cypionkella sp. | reverse complement strand
TGATCATAAAGTTAAAAGAGGGCCCGCAGCAGACGCGTCTGTGGGGTAGTTCAGGAAGGACAGCTCAATATCCGCAAGCTATCATCTGGTCGCGCTGCGTCCATCCTGTCAATCAAGCCTTTCGTCACCTGACCCTATGCGACCACCCCGGCCTGTGGTCGACGTTGATCATTGACCGCGGCAGCACCGTCAGACGACAGACGGTCGGCAATGTTTCGCCGACAACCGCTGGACGATTGCCGCGTAACCGTTTATGCAGCTTGGGCAATTTGGCGCCTGCAATCCCCACCGCTGTGGCCTTATATTTCGGTTGAGTCGCCTTATATTACATTTTTTTACGAGGAACTCCGCCGTGTCATCCTTCTTTCGAGTGCATCGTATTGTTGCGTTGATCGTCCTTATCGCTGCGGCTGTTTGGATTGGAACCGGAGAATTTGCCGCCGTCGGCAGCAAAAACGCGGATGCAGAGGGCAGCGCGGCCGAGGCAGCGGCTGCCGAACCGGCTTCTGCAGAACAGGTCAAGAAAAATCGCGCCGTGTCGGGGCTGGTGCCGGTGTTCGTCGATCATTCTCGAAAAATCAAATTGTCGGGCGCGACCCAGCCGGACAAACGCGCCGTTCTGGCGGCGCGATCAGAAGGGGTGGTGAATGCGCTTTCGTTGACCAAAGGGGCTGTCATTTCCGCCGATCAGGTGGTGATGACGCTGGAAGGTCCGGAAACCGTGGCGCGGGCGAAGATCGCGCAGATTGCCTTGGATCAGCGCGAACGTGAACTGAGCACGGCTGAAGATCTGTTCAGCCGCGGAAACAAACCCGAAATTCAGGTGGTGTCGGCGCGGTCTGATCGCGACGCTGCCGAAGCGGAACTGACTCTGGCCCGTGCCGCGATGGACCGGCTGGAATTGAAAGCGCCGTTCTCGGGGCTGGTGGATACGGTTGATGTTGAAATGGGGGAATGGGTGCAATCGGGGGCATCCGTGGCCACCATCCTGTCGTTGGATCCGATCATCGTGCGTGCCGAGGTCAGTGAGTTGGACATCGCCAATGTGGCCTCCGGATCAAAGGCGTTCATGACATTGGTGGATGGCACCAAGATGGAAGGTCTGGTGCGTTTTGTCGCGCGCGAGGCCTCGGCGGCGACCCGCACTTTCCCTGTCGAAATCGCTTTGCCCAATCCGGGGGCGTTGATCCCGGCGGGCATGACCACCCAAGTGGAACTGCTGGCCCCGGCGGTGTCCACCGTGACTGTGCCCCGGTCTGTGATCACCCTGTCGGAAAAGGGCGAGGTTGGCTTGCGCGTAGTAGGGTCAGACAATCTTGCGCGGTTTGTGACGGTTGACATCATCGACGACACCGAAGCCGGCATGGTGGTGGCGGGCGTGCCGCCCGGTGTGCGCATTATTGTGGCGGGCCAGGATCTTGTTCGCGACGGCGATCTGGTGGATGTCACGGAAGTGGCGGCGGTGCCAGCCACTGCGGTGCTGCCATGAAAATCGTTGAAACCGCGATTGAAAATGCCCGCCTGACCATCTCGGTATTGCTCTTTCTGATGCTGGCCGGAACCATGGCCTATGTGAATATCCCTAAAGAGGCCGAGCCGGATATTCAAATTCCGATCATCTATGTCAGCATGGGCTATGACGGTATCTCACCCGAAGACAGCGAACGGCTGCTGCTGCGTCCGATGGAAACCGCGCTGAAATCTATCACCGGAATTAAGAAACAAAGCTCGACCGCCTATCAGGGCGGCGGCAGTGTCTTGCTGGAGTTTCAGGCCGGGGCCGATCTGGAAAAGGCGCTGGACGAGGTGCGCACCAAGGTCAGCCAGGTGCGGCGCGAACTGCCGCAAGGGTCGGATGAACCTTCGGTGAACGAGGTCAACATCTCGGAATTTCCGGTGCTGGTGGTGACGTTGTCGGGCGATGTGCCCGAACGCGTGCTGGCGGCGGCAGGCCGTGCCCTGCGCGACCGGATCGAAGAAGTTCCGGGGGTTTTGAATGCCTCCTTGCAAGGTGTGCGCGATGATCTGGTCGAAGTGATCATTGATCCGTCAAAACTGGCCTCATATGGCCTGCAACCCGATGTGCTGATCGGTGGCTTTAATGCCAATAACCAACTGGTGGCGGCGGGTGCGCTGGAAGGGGCCGAGGGCCGCTATGCCATCAAAGTGCCGTCGCTGATTGAAACGGCGGAAGACGTGGCGAACCTGCCGATTATCTCTGACGGCTCGGCAGTGGTGCGCGCCCGCGATCTGGCGGAAATCCGGCCCACCTACAAAGACGCGCAAACCATCACCCGGCTGGACGGTGCCCCTGCCGTGGCCATCGAAGTGTCAAAGCGCACCGGGGCCAACCTGATTGCCACAGTCGATGCCGCCAAGGCGATCACCGAAGACTTCAAGGCGCTGCTGCCTGCGGGGACCGTGGTATCGTTCAGCCAGGATAAATCCAGCACAATCCGCCAGTTGCTTAGTGATTTGCAAAACTCGGTGCTGACGGCGGTGATCCTGGTGTTCATCGTTATTCTGTATGCGCTGTCGGGGCGTGCGTCGATTCTGATCGGTTTGGCCATTCCGGCGTCGTTCCTGATGGGGATGCTGGCGCTGTCGCTGATGGGGTTGACGGTCAATCTGGTCGTGCTGTTCTCGCTGATTTTGGCGGTGGGGATGCTGGTGGATGATGCGATCATCGTCACCGAATTTGCCGAACGCCGGATGTCCGAAGGCGTGCCCAAGCGTGAGGCGTTCGCCATGGCCTCGCACCGCATGGCGGGCCCGGTGATTGCCGCCACAATGACGCGCGTGGCCGCGTTCTCGCCGCTGTTGTTCTGGCCGGGTATCGTTGGTGAGTTCATGAAATATATGCCGATCACCCTGATCGCCACGCTGTCGGCGTCATTGGTTTATGCGTTGATCTTTGTCCCTGCCCTGGGGTCGATCATCGCCAAGCCGTTCAAGGAACCGCCTGTTCACAAAGACGGGGCCTATATGTGGCTGGTAGGTCGCGCGGTGCGTCACCCCTATATCGTGCTGACGCTTGCGCTGGGTCTGCTGGTGTCGGTGCCCTATGCTTATGCCAAATTCGGCTCTGGCGTGGAATTCTTCCCCAACGTCGAGCCGGAATATGGCCTGCTTTACGTCAAAGCCCGCGGCAATCTGTCAATCGAGGAAAAAGACACGCTGGTCAAACAGGCGGAAGCGCGGATCCTCGGTTGGCCCGGAATTGCGACGGTCTACACGCGGTCGGGGTCGGGGGGCGGGCAGGGCAATGACGTGGCCGCCGATGTGATTGGCACGATTCAATATGAATTTGTCGATTGGCGCGAACGCAAGAATGCCAACACGATTCTGGCCGATTTGCGCGCCGCGATGGTTGGTATTCCCGGTGTCGATATCGAACTGTCTTCGCCCGAGGCCGGGCCGCCCACAGGCAAGGATATTCAGATCCAACTGTCGGCGGTTGATCCTGCCGGGCTGAACGATGTGGCCCGCAAAGTGGCGGAAGAGCTGTCGGTGATGCCCGATGTTATTGATGTGGACAGCGGCATGCCGCCCCCCGGCGTGGATTGGGAATTGCGGGTCGATCGCGATGCCGCCGCGCGGTACGGCATTTCGCCGGGCACAGTAGGGGCGATGGTGCAACTGGTGACCAGCGGGCTGAAACTGTCAGACTACCGGCCTGCGGGGTCGGATGATGCGGTGGATATTGTGCTGCGGTTGCCGTCAGATCAACGCACCATCATGGCGCTGGATCAGTTGCGCATTCAAACCGCCGCCGGGTCTGTGCCGATTTCCAACTTCGTCACCCGGGTGGCCGCGCCGACCACCGGCACGCTGACCCGGCTGGACGGCCAACGCACCGTCACCGTGCAGGCTGGCATTCGTGAAGGCGTGCAGGCGGACGGGGTGCGTGCGCTTGTCACGGCAAGTCTAGAAAAGTCGGGGCTGGAGGCCGCAGGCATCCGATGGAAACTGGCGGGCGAGGATGAAGAACAGGCCGAAGCGGGCGCGTTTCTGACCAAGGCCTTTGGGGCCGCGATGTTTCTGATCTTTGTCGTGCTGCTGGCGCAGTTTAACCGCTTTACATCGGTCTGGCTGGTGCTGTCGGCGGTGGTGATGTCCACAATTGGCGTGTTGCTGGGGCTGTTGATCATGGGCCAACCCTTTGGTGTGGTGATGACGGGCATCGGGGTGATTGCCCTCGCGGGCGTTGTGGTGAACAACAATATCGTGTTAATCGATACCTATGACACCCTGCGCCGCGAAGGGCGAAACAAGATCGACGCCATTCTGGAAACCTGCCGCGAACGCGCGCGTCCCGTGGTATTGACGGCGCTGACGGCAATCCTGGGCGTGTTGCCGATTGCGTTTGGGCTGAACCTTGAACTGCTGAACCACGAAACCACGTTCGGTGCGCCGTCAACGCAGTGGTGGATATCGCTGTCCAGCGCGATTGTGTTCGGTCTGGCCTTTGCCACGGTGCTGACGCTGATCGTGACGCCGTCCATGCTGATGCTGGTGACGCGGGAAAACGGCGTAAAGCTGCGCTGGTTCGGGTGGTTCAGACGGCGCCGGGTGGTTTAGGTTTGATGGCCCTTCTCAGTAATTTAACCGCAAAGCGATAGCTGTTCCCAACTTGGACCGCATCTGACAGCTTTGCAGTGCAAAGCTGGGCGGTCCGTTGCCCGTAAGGCCGAAGGCCGAAGGCCGAAGGCCGTCGGGCAAGGGCGGTGGGGCTGGGAATGGTATGGTGGAAATCAGGTCGCGCCTGACTGGCGGGTGCGGAACGCACCTGCCGGGGGCAGGCAGGTGCGACCTGATTTGACGCGTGTCAAATTAGGCAAGAAAAACTAGAATTCAGACCGTATTAGAGCATGTTGCTTTCAATGGGGTTCACCCATTGAAAGCAACACGCAACATTCCCAGTCTCGGTTTGTCTTGGGTTGCAGCCAATCTGAATCAGATTGGCTGCAACCCGCTCTAATTGGATCGTTGTCCCCCCCTTTCAAACCCCTTCCCTACTTGTACCTCTCGCGCCGATCCCCAAACGCCCGCACCCGCCTCCGCCACGCGCGATAGCTGGCAGGCTTTAACGATGTGCGCATCAGCGCCTTTACCTGATCCGGCGATAGCCCGTGCAGGGTACGGATATTGTCGAAACTAGTAAAATCGCTAAGGGCCATTTCGATGATTTCCGAAACGGCGGCTTCCGTCAGAAGGTCAGGCATGGTGGGCACGGCAGTCTCCAAAACCGTCTTGATCAAAGGCTGATGTAGGACTGCTGCGAAAATGCCAAGGCTGCGTGAAAAAACGTATGGGCTGGGGTGATCAATCTTCGCTCCGCTCTATCTTTTGCTCTGCCGCCAACGAAAGCCCCCAACTTTGCACCATTCCCCTGCCACCCGCGCCCAAGGCCTGCACCTGATGCAGGCATTTCAACCCCGCATGGGCAGCCGCTATGCCGGCGGGCGCAATTATGACTATGGCCGCGATGGGCATGAACATGTCTCGGGCCTGTCGCCCTTTATCCGTCACCGGCTGATTTCCGAATCCGAGGTGGTGGCAGCGGCCCTGCAGGCCCATGGCCACGCCGCCGCAGATCGGTTCATTGCTGAGGTGTTCTGGCGCGGCTATTTCAAAGGCTGGCTGGAGCAGCGCCCGTCGATTTGGGCGGAGTATGTGGCGGGCGTGCAAATCGATCTGGCGATCGTGGACAAAGACCGCCGCCTGCGCCGAGATGTATCCTCGGCAATGGCGGGCGGCACGGGGTTGGCCTGTTTTGACGACTGGGCGACAGAGCTCGTGGAAACCGGCTATCTGCACAATCACGCGCGGATGTGGTTTGCCTCAATCTGGATATTCACCCTTGGCCTGCCGTGGCGGTTGGGGGCGGATTTCTTTTACCGCCATCTCACCGATGGCGATCCGGCCAGCAATACGTTGGGCTGGCGTTGGGTGGCGGGGCTGCACACGCGGGGCAAGGCCTATGCCGCGCAGGGCTGGAATATTGCCAAATTCACCGGGCAGAGGCATGTCCCGCGTGAAGGTGATTTCGTCTTTCCCGTAACGCCGCAGCAAAATCAGGAACCCGACGGTCTGCCCGCAGTTCAGCCCTTACGCCACATCACAGCCCCTTCGGCAGGCAAACCAACGGCCCTTCTGATCACGTCCGAAGATTGCGATCTGTCGGGCTTCGATACTGCCGCGCTTGATCTTGTCGCCACGGCCACGCTGCACTCCGGCCACCTGCGCTCGACTTTGGCCGTCGCAGATCACGTCATCCGGTTCGAAACCGAGGCGCTGTCCGACGCAGCCACCCCCTTTGGCCCAAACGCTACCGCCCTGACCGCAGGCTTGTCGTCTGATCTGGCCAAATGGGCCACCCGCGCGGGGGCGACACAAATCGCCACACCGTTCATCCCGCAAGGCCCATTGCGCGATTGGCTGAACGAGGCCCGCCCCAGCCTTGAAGCCGCCGGTATCACGTTTTTCGAATGGCAACGGGATTGGGACCGCGCGATCTGGCCGCATGCAACCGCCGGGTTCATGAAGGTTGAAAAGCAAATCCCCAAAATCCTGCAACAATTGGGCCTGACCGGATGACCGACGATCCCGTCTCCCCCCGCCAAGGCCGCGCTGTGCCCAGCGATCGGCTGTCACGCCTGTTGCGCTTGGGGGGTATGGCGGGCGGTATTGCGGGCGGCATGCTGCTGGACGGCGCGCGGCAGTTTGCGGCGGGCCATCGCCCAAGTCTGAACGATCTGCTGATGACCCCCGCCAACGCGGTCAAAGTCACCAATCAACTGGCGCAATTGCGGGGGGCGGCGATGAAAGTTGGCCAACTGCTGTCGATGGACGCGGGCGAGTTGTTGCCGCCCGACTTGGCGGCCATCATGTCGCGGCTGCGCGCCGATGCTGATCCGATGCCGCCCAAGCAGTTGCAAACCGTGCTGAATGCGCAATGGGGCACGGGCTGGAGCGCGCGGTTCACCCAGTTCAACGTCCGCCCCATCGCTGCGGCGTCCATCGGACAGGTCCACCGCGCCCGCACCAAAGATGGCCGCGATCTGGCGATCAAAGTGCAATATCCCGGCGTGCGCGCCTCTATCGACAGTGATGTGAACAACGTGGCCAGCCTGCTGCGCCTGTCGCGCCAACTTCCGGCCAGCCTTCATGTGGCCCCCCTGCTGGCCGAGGCGAAACGGCAGTTGCACGAAGAAGCCGACTATCGCCGCGAAGGCCAGTACCTGACCCGGTTCGGCGTGCTTTTGGCCGATGCGCCCGAATTTCTGGTGCCGCGCATGCATGCCGATTTCAGCACCGGCGATGTGCTGGCGATGGATTTCATCGGCTCGGGGCCGCTGGAGTCTTTAACCGATGCCCCGCAAGCCGACCGCGACCGCGTGATGTCCCTGCTGATCGGCCTGCTGCTGCGCGAATTGTTCGCGTTCCAGCTGATGCAGACCGACCCGAATTTCGCCAACTATCGCTATCAGCCGACGACCAGACAACTGGTCCTTTTGGATTTCGGGGCCACACGCGTATTTGGCGATGCCATTGTGCAAGAGTTCCGCCGCCTGATGAATGCAGGCATCGACAATGACCGGGACGCCATTCGCCACGCCATGATGCGCATCGGCTTCTTTGACGTTCAAACCCAACCGAAACACCAGGATATGGTGCTGGCGATGTTTGATCTGGCGATGCAGCCTCTGCGCATGGATGCAGAATTTGACTTTGGCTCCACCGATCTGGCAACGCGCCTGCGCGATATGGGCATGGATTTGGGCACATCGCGCGACTTTTGGCATATCCCGCCAATGGACGCCCTGTTTTTGCAGCGAAAATTCGCGGGGATGTATCTGTTGGCCGCCAAACTGCGGGCACGGGTCAACGTGCGGCAGCTTTTGGAAAGCCATCGTCGTTAAACCCTGAACCGCGCTGGCGCTACTGCCCTGTCAATTCTGCGGTGATGCGCACTGGCCCCGCCTCGCCTTTCAACTGCGCGCGGTAAATCACCACGCCCTCGACAACCCGCATCACATAGGTGCGGGTTTCGGTGAAGGGGATGGTTTCGACCCAATCCACCACATCCACATCGGCAGACCGCGGATCGCCAAACTCGGCAATCCATTTCTTGGGCCGCCCCGGCCCCGCGTTATAGCCCGCCGCAATAAGCGCCACCGCAGGCCCAAACTGATCCGCCAAATCGCGCAGATAAGTGGAGCCGATGCGCACATTAAACGGTGGATCAATCGTCAACCGCCCTGTCGTAAAGTCTTCGCCCAGCCCTTTTGCCACCGTTTGCGCTGTGGCGGGCATCACCTGCATCAACCCGCGCGCGCCTGCGGGGCTTTGGGCGGCAGGATCAAATTCGCTTTCGCGCCGCGAGATCGCCAAGGCCAGCGCCCGGCTGACGGGCAGACCATCGGGCACCATTTCGGTGATCGGGTAATAGGATCGCGCCAGAATGACTCCGCGTTCGGCAGCAGCCTTGGCCACCAGCAACGCGATATGCGGCTCGCCCATCCGCAGCGCCAGATCGGCGAGTTGTTCCAGTTCGGTGCCATCCAGACTTTCCGCCAGTTGCAAAAAGAACCGCTTGGACAAAGTGCGGTCGCCCGCATCCGACAGCAGGCGCGCGGCGGCCAGCACCGACGATCCTGCGAAATCGGAAGTTTTCCAGCCCGGCCCCGCCTCGCCGACCGTTGCCAGCGCGGGATCAAGGGACAGGCCCAACCGTTCCGCCGCCAACAGCCCATAAAACGCCGTCTGATATCGCGCCGCCGATTTATAGGCCGCCTCTGCGCCATCAGCATCGCCCTTGGCCTGAAGCGCGCGGCCCGTCCAGTAATCGGCACGCGAAAGGCTGATCGGGGTGGCAACAGCGTCTTTCAGCCGGGCAAAATGTTTCAGCGCGGCATCGGGGTTGTCCAGTTTGCGCAGCGCAATAAACCCGGCCAGAAATTCCAGATCGGCATAGTCGGTGCCACTGGTCAACTGGTGCATCGCGGCGACCTTATAGGCGTTCTTTGGCTGGCCCTTGCGCATCAGATAGCGCGCCAAAGTGGCCCGCCGTTCCGCCCATGCCGCCGGGTTGCCCAAGCTGGCGGCGGTTGTGCTGCGTTCTATGATCAGTGACGTTGCATCGTCATACCGTTCCGCCCGCATGCGGAAGGTGAACCGCGCCTGCGCCAGACCGGGATCACCGGCCAGATCCTTTGGCACCGCCTCGACCAGTTTTGGGGCATCAGGCGCATCGGCCTGCAACGCGATCCGCGCATTGCCCAGCGCCCGCCAGCCCGGTGACACCCGGGGCAGCATGCGCAACGCTTCGGCGCGTCGTCCGCCGTCCCACAGGATACGATCCAGCCGAACCTCATGCGCGACGGCCAAACTGTCGCCCATCAGCGTCAACATGGCGTCTTCTTCTTCAGCACTGAATTTCAACTCGGTCCAGGCGCGAAACGCCTCTGTCTCGGCTTTATCCTTCAGGCCAGACAGCAACAGCGCACGCACAAGGCTAACGGCGCCCAATCCTGTGCCCGGCTGCTTCGTCGCAAAATACGCAATCACCCGGGCAGGATCGGTGGACCTTGCCACAGCCACCTCGCCCTTTTCCTTTAGCAATGCCAGGCCCGGCCAATCTGGCCGCCGCGCCAGAAACGCTTCATAGTCTCCCAGCATCCCTTTGGCGGCGCGCAGACGTTGCCATTCGATGATGTCGGCACCCACGGCCCCCGCGCCCATTGATGCGATTTGCGCTGCGGGCCAATCGCCTTTCGCCGCAAGGGCAAGGGCACTGCGCAAAGACGCAGCTTCATCGGCCACAGCAAGTGTTGGCCCAAGCAAGGTTGCGATCAAAATCAGACGGCGGAAAATTGGGGCAAATTGCATCATGTGGACGACTCTGCCCGACCAACCGCACTCTCACAACCCACAAGCACGTCATTTGCACCCCCGCCCGGCAATTCGCCGCCCATGCCATGCTTGGCAAAGCCCGTCACCGCAGGTAGGTAAGTTGCGTTGTAACTTGGGTGAGTCAACGAACCACCCTGATGATAGGAGATGCGCGCCATGATCAAAGGGTCTCTTCCCGCCTTGGTAACGCCGTTCAAGAATGGCGAACTTGATCTGGTGACGCTGAAAAATCTGGTAGACTGGCACATCGCCGAAGGGTCAGCAGGCCTTGTTCCAGTGGGCACGACGGGCGAAAGCCCCACCCTAAGCCATGCCGAACATCAGCGGGTGATCGAAGTGGTGGTGGAAACCGTCGCAGGGCGCGTGCCGGTGATCGCAGGGGCGGGATCGAACAACACCGTCGAAGGCATCAGCCTGATCCAATACGCCGAACGTGTTGGCGCGACTGCGGCACTGGTCGTGACGCCCTATTACAACAAACCCACCCAAGCCGGGTTGATCGCGCATTACACTGCCCTGCATGACTGCTGCACTTTGCCGATTATCATCTACAATATTCCGGGCCGGTCAGTGGTGGATATGTCGCCCGAAACCATGGGCACCTTGGCAAAACTGCCGCGGATCATCGGGGTCAAGGATGCGACGGGCAAGATTGAACGGGTCAGCCAGCAACGCGCCACCTGTGGTACGGATTTCATCCAACTGTCGGGCGAAGATGCCACCGCGTTGGGGTTTAATGCCCATGGCGGGGTTGGCTGTATCTCTGTGACCGCCAACGTGGCCCCGCGCCTGTGTGCAGAATTTCAGGCGGCTACTTTGGCGGGCGATTATGCAAAGGCGTTGCAGTTGCAAGATCGCCTGATGCCGCTGCATGATGCGATCTTTATCGAACCGGGGCTGGTTTCCGCCAAATACTGTCTGTCCCTTCTGGGCCAGTGCAGTGAGGACGTGCGCCTGCCGTTGGTCGGGCTGACCGATCACGCCAAGACCCGCCTGCTAGCCGCAATGCGTCACGCCGGGCTGATCTGACACCGTGACCCTTACCGCCAATATGCGCGGCAGTCTGTGGATGGTGGCGTCTATGGCCGGGTTCGCGGTGGAGGATGCATTCATCAAGTCTGCCGCAGTGGTCATCCCCTTGGGGCAGGTGATCATCATGATGGGCACGCTGGGCATCATCTCATTTTCGATCATTGCCCTCTCGGTGGGTGAAGCCCCGATCCCGCGTGCAATCCTGTCGCCCACCATGGCAATCCGGTCGGGGTTTGAGGTGACGGGGCGATTGTTTTACGCGCTGGCCATCACCTTGACGCCGATTTCGGTGGCTTCGGCCATTTTGCAAGCCTCTCCTTTGGTGGTGGTGCTGGGGGCTGCCCTGATCTTTGGCGAGAAAGTCGGGCTGCGGCGGTGGCTGATCATTCTGGTAGGGTTCTGCGGTGTTTTGGTCATCTTGCGCCCCGGTCTGGCAGGGTTCGACGCGTTGTCGATCCTTGCCCTGATCGGCATGCTGGGGTTTTCGGGCCGCGATCTGGCCACCCGCGCCGCGCCTCCCAGTCTGTCAAACGCACAGTTGGGGGTGGCGGGATTTGCGATGCTTACGCTGTCTGGCGTGATTATTCTGGCGGTCACCGGCGGGGCGGTGGTGCCTTCGATACCGGTTTTGGCCAAGATATTGGGGGCGGCGGCATTTGGCGTTGCGGGGTATGGAGCCATCACCCAAGCCATGCGCACCGGCGAGGTGGCCGTGGTCACGCCGTTCCGGTATACGCGGCTGTTGTTTGCAATGATCCTTGGAATAACGATGTTTGGCGAACGCCCCGATGCCGCCACCCTGATCGGCAGCGCCATCATTGTCGGCTGTGGAGTGCTGATCCTGACGACCGGCCGCCGAACCGCCTGACCGACTGTTGCCTAACCAATTGTTAAAACGTCGGAAAATTTGAAATTCCGCGTCGAAACCATTGCCATCGCTTCCTGTTTTGATCCAATGACACAGCCCTGACGCAGCCATTTCGTGCGTCGTCGCGCCGCCCGCATCGCGGCTTAACCCCACTGCAATCGCGGGGCGATTCTACCCGCCCCGGCTGGACTTTGCCCCGCTCAACCCCTATCTGACGCCTATCATGGTCGAAAAATCTGATCCCAATTCCAAGCTGATCGCCGAAAACCGCCGCGCGCGGTTTGACTATGCCATCGAGTCTGATCTTGAGGCAGGCATCATGCTGTTCGGGTCCGAAGTGAAATCCCTGCGCATCGGCGGGTCAAACATCGCCGAAAGC
Source organism: Cypionkella sp. (assembly GCA_043766915.1). Classification (GTDB taxonomy): domain Bacteria; phylum Pseudomonadota; class Alphaproteobacteria; order Rhodobacterales; family Rhodobacteraceae; genus JANNAT01. The sequence continues at coordinate 540 of JAYUHO010000194.1, read as the reverse complement.
TATGCCAGCGTTGAGGGTGGAGAGCTGTGGCTGATCAACGGCTACATTGCGCCTTACATTCAGGCAAAAATGTTCGGCCACGACGAACGCCGTCGCCGCAAGTTGTTGGTTTCAAAAAAAGAACTGTCGCGGCTGTGGAATGCTGTCGGCCGTGAAGGCATGACGATTGTGCCGATGAAGATGTACTTCAATGATCGCGGCATCGTTAAAATCAAGCTTGGTGTGGCCAAGGGCAAAAAGCTGGCGGATAAGCGCGAAACCTCTGCCAAACGCGATTGGGATCGCCAGAAAGCCCGCATTATGAAACAGGGCGCCAAGGGTATGTAGGCCCGGGACGGCCCTTTACTGCCCTGAACCTAAATCATCGGGTAAAGGTTTGTTTGCCAGCTGAAGGCGCAGTGCCATGAAAAAAGCCGGAAAACTGCCTGTCTCTCACGCTGTTGGTGGCCATTGCGCGGAAAAACGCAAACGGCGACTGTCGTCGTTATGAAAAATATGCTGGCCAAGTCGTAATTTTATTGAGCGGGCGCAGCTGGTTGG
>JAYUHO010000193.1:0-4845 GCA_043766915.1 Cypionkella sp. | reverse complement strand
ATATGCCAGTGGCAAAGGCATCGCCCGGATCAGTGTCGAAACCTTATACGAGGCTAAAGCCCATTATGCGCGCTGATACCCCCCTGACAGGCACCCGCGTTGGTTACAACATTGTTGTGGTCACCCTTGATCAACACGCCGCGGGCCCTGCTGCACGGATCACGCCACGCCTTGCCAAAGATTTTCCCGGCCTTTCCGTTACCGTCCATGCTGCCGCCGAATGGGCGGAAAACCCAGGCTCTCTGGCGCGCTGTAAGACGGCGTTGGAAACCGCTGATATCGTTGTCGCAAATCTGATTTTCATCGAGGAACACATCAACGCCATCCTGCCCGAACTGACCGCCGCCCGTGCCCGTGCTGATGCCTTCGTTGGCGTTATCGCTGACAGTCAGATCGTCAAGCTGACGAAAATTGGTGATCTGGATATGTCCAAGCCCGCCTCGGCGGCGATGGCATTGCTGAAAAAGCTGAAACCCACCGCGAAAACCAGCACCAACTCGGGCGAGCGGCAAATGGCAATGCTGCGCCGCCTGCCCAAGATCCTGCGCTTCATCCCCGGCAAGGCGCAGGATTTGCGCGCGTGGTTCTTGTCGATGCAATACTGGCTGGGCGGGTCTGACGACAATATCGAACAGATGATCCGCTTTTTGCTGGGCCGCTATTCAAACCGCAAAGAATGGCGCGGCGGTGTTTCCAAGGCCCCGATTGATTACCCTGATTGCGGGCTTTACCACCCTGATCTGACAGCCCGTATCACCACCAATCTGGCCGATCTGCCACGTCCAGCGCAGGTCAAAGCCACCGTCGGCCTGCTGATGCTGCGGTCTTACGTTCTGGCGGGCGACACTGCGCATTATGATGCCGTCATCCGCGCGTTTGAAGCCAAGGGTATTGCCTGCATCCCGTCCTTTGCCGGTGGCCTTGATGGCCGCCCCGCCATCAACGGCTATTTTCAAACTGCAAACGGCCCCCGCATTGACGCGATGGTGTCGCTGACAGGGTTCAGCCTTGTCGGTGGCCCGGCCTATAACGACAGCCCCGCAGCGGTTGAGGCGCTGAAAGCACTCGACGTGCCCTATATCGCCGCCCATCCGTTGGAATTCCAAACGCTTGGCCAATGGGCCGATACCAAATCCGGTCTTGGCCCGATTGAAACCACCATGCTGATCGCCCTGCCGGAAATTGATGGCGCGACCAATCCGACGGTGTTTGCAGGCCGTCATGGTTTGGATGGCTGCAGTGGCTGTGCGTTCAAATGCAAAGGCAATACCGAAGCCAAGGCGATGGCCCCCTGCCACGAACGTGTCGCCGTTCTGGCCGACAAAGTATTGCGTTTGGCCGCGCTGCGCCGGTCCGAAGTGGCAACCCGCAAAGTGGCAATTGTTCTCTATGGCTTTCCGCCAAACGCAGGCGCCGTAGGCACTGCTGCGTATCTGGCGGTGTTTGAATCCTTGTTCAATACCCTGAACGCGATGAAGGCAGCGGGCCATGATCTGACCCCGCCCGCAACTGTGGACGATCTGCGTCAGATGGTTCTGCAGGGCAACGCCGCGCGTTATGGCCAACCCGCAAATGTGGCCGCCCATGTAAGCGCAGATGCGATCGTGCGCGACACGCCTTGGCTGAATGAGATTGAAGCGGTTTGGGGCCCTGCCCCCGGTCGTTCGCAGAGCGATGGGCGCGGTGTGTTCGTGCTGGGCCATCAGTTTGGCAATGTGTTCGTCGGTATTCAGCCGGTGTTCGGCTATGAAGGTGATCCGATGCGCCTGCTGTTTGAAGGCGGCTTTGCCCCCACCCATGCGTTCACCGCGTTTTACCGCTACTTGCGTCAGGATTTCGGGGCGGATGTTTTGCTGCATTTCGGCATGCATGGTGCGTTGGAATTCATGCCGGGCAAACAGGCGGGTGCGTCGGGCAACTGCTGGCCTGATCGGTTGATCGGTGGGCTGCCGAACGTCTATCTTTATGCCGCCAATAACCCGTCCGAGGCATCGCTGGCCAAACGTCGCAGCAACGCGATCACCATCACGCACCTGACGCCGCCGTTGGCGACAGCGGGCCTGTATAAAGGCCTGATCGAGTTGAAAGACAGCCTGTCGCGCTGGCGTGCCCTGCCACCGATGGCCGTTGAACGCGCGGATCTTGAGGCCTTGATCGTCGAACAGGCGGCAGGCGTTGATATGGATGGCCGCAACCCAAATACACTCTGGCTGAAGCTGCTTGAGGCTGAAAATGCTCTGATCACCGACGGCCTGCATGTCGTCGGTCGCCCGATGAGCGACGCCGCCCGCGCCGATTATCTTGATCTGCTACCGCCGATGGACGCGGCTGAACGCGCCCGTATTGACGCGCAGTTACAGGTTGATACGGAAATCCCGGCCCTGCTGCGCGCGCTTGGCGGTCATTTCATCGAACCGGTTCCGGGCGGCGATCTGATCCGCAGCCCGCAAATTCTGCCCACAGGCCGCAATATCCACGCCTTTGATCCGTTCCGCATGCCCACCGAATTCGCCCTGCGCGATGGTGCTGCACAGGCGGCGAAACTGCTCGATGCCCACCCCACATTGCCGCGCACCGTGGCGCTGGTTCTGTGGGGCAGCGACAATATCAAATCTGACGGCGGCCCGATTGCCCAAGCCTTGGCGCTGATGGGGGCAAAGCCGCGATTTGATGCCTATGGCCGGTTGTGCGGCGCCGATCTGATCCCGCTGTCGGAACTCTCGCGCCCCCGCATCGATGTGCTGATGACCCTGTCGGGCATTTTTCGCGATCTGCTGCCCTTGCAGACCAAAATGCTGGCCGAAGCGGCGTGGAAATGCGCCACGGCGGATGAGCCGCTTTCCCAAAACTTTGTCCGCGCACATTCCTTGGCCTATGCCGAAAAAATGGGCGTCGATATGGAAACAGCCAGCTTGCGGGTGTTTTCCAATGCTGAAGGCGCTTACGGCTCTAACGTCAACGTGCTTGTCGATCAATCTGCCTTTGGCGAAGAAGATGAATTGGCCGATGCCTATGAAGCGCGCAAATCTTTTGCCTATGGCCGCAACGGCAAGGCGGTAAAAAACGCCGCCCTGCTGCAAAACGCGCTGAAAGATGTGGATCTGGCCTATCAAAATCTTGAATCGGTCGAACTGGGCGTCACTTCGGTGGATCATTACTTTGACACGCTGGGCGGCATTGCCCGCGCGGTGAAACGCCAACGCGGGTCAGATACACCCGTCTACATCAGCGACCAAACGCGCGGCACCGGCAAAGTGCGCACCTTGCGCGATCAAATCGCCCTAGAGGCGCGGTCGCGCACCTTGAACCCCAAATTCTACGAAGGCCTGCTTGCCCATGGCGGCGAAGGCGTGCGCCAGATCGAGGCGCATGTGACCAATACGTTGGGCTGGTCCGCAACCACCCAAGCGGTTGAGCCTTGGGTTTATCAACGCATGTCGGAAACCTTTGTGCTGGATGACGCCATGCGCAGACGGATGGCGGCGCTGAACCCGCAGGCATCCGCACGGATGGCGAACCGCCTGATAGAGGCATCGGAGCGGTCATACTGGACACCCGATGCCGCCACTTTGGCCGCGTTGCAAAACGCTGCTGACGAACTTGAGGATCGTTTGGAAGGGATCGCGGCAGAATGATCGCGCTATCCCAACCAACCCAAACAGAAAGAGGCCTGTTATGAGCCCACTCGACGCAATTCCAAACCTGCGTGGCCTTGATGGCGACGGCTCGGTGCAAGTGCATCAGGATGCCGAAACCAAAATCGAAGGTGCCAAGGTGTTTTCGGTTTACGGCAAGGGGGGGATTGGCAAATCAACCACTTCGTCAAACCTGTCTGCCGCGTTTTCAATGATGGGCAAGCGGGTATTGCAGATTGGCTGTGACCCAAAACACGACAGCACGTTCACCCTGACGGGTCGCTTGCAACCCACGGTCATCGACATCTTGAAAGACGTCGATTTCCACGCCGAGGAACTGCGCCCCGAAGATTACGTGGTGACGGGCTTTAACGGGGTGAAATGCGTTGAAGCTGGCGGCCCCCCGGCGGGCACTGGATGTGGCGGCTATGTGGTAGGCCAGACGGTGAAACTGCTGAAACAGCATCACATGCTGGAAGAAACTGATATCGTGATCTTTGACGTGCTGGGTGATGTGGTCTGTGGTGGTTTTGCAGCACCCTTGCAACATGCCGACCGCGCGCTGATCGTGACGGCGAATGATTTCGACAGCATCTATGCAATGAACCGCATTATCGCAGCGGTGCAGGCGAAATCGGCGAACTATAAGGTGCAGCTGGCGGGCTGCGTGGCCAACCGGTCAAAGGAGACAAATGAGGTTGACCGCTATTGCGCCCGTGTTGGCTTTAACCGTTTGGCGCATATGCCCGATATTGATGCGATCCGGCGCAGCCGTTTGAAAAAAAAGACGCTGTTCGAGATGGACGCGGATGAAGACATCATGATGGCCCGCGCCGAATATATGCGGCTGGCCGATATGCTGTGGCGGTCGGTGCAAGAACCCGGAATGACTCCTGCCCCACTGCCGGATCGGGAGATCTTTGAACTGCTGGGCTTTGACTGAAAATGGTTGATCCGATGTCCTATTCCGCAACACGCGACCGGGTTGAACACTACTTTGATCGTTCTGCGACCAAAGTGTGGGAACGTTTGACGTCTGACGCGCCTGTCAGCCGCATTCGCCAAACCGTGCGGGCTGGCCGTGACGCCATGCGGGCGGTGATGTTGGGACGGTTGCCCGCCGATCTGACGGGTGTTCGTGTCTTGGACGCTGGCTGTGGCGCGGGGCAAATGACGGCGGAACTGGCGGCGCGGGGGGCCAAAGTAACGG
>JAYUHO010000192.1:0-1767 GCA_043766915.1 Cypionkella sp. | reverse complement strand
CAATGTCGTTGTAGTCGGGGCCCAATGGGGCGACGAGGGAAAAGGCAAGATCGTTGACTGGCTGTCCGAACGCGCCGATGTGATCGCGCGGTTTCAGGGCGGCCATAACGCGGGCCACACCTTGGTGATTGCGGGCAAGGTTTATAAATTGTCGCTGCTGCCGTCGGGCATTGTGCGGGGTGGCAAGCTGTCGGTCATCGGCAATGGTGTGGTGCTGGACCCGTGGCATCTGGTGATGGAAATCGACAAACTGCGCGGGCAGGGGGTGGAAATTAACCCTGAAAATCTGATGATCGCCGAGAATGCGCCCTTGATCCTGCCATTGCACGGCGAATTGGACCGCGCGCGCGAAAATCAGAATTCAGTGGCCAAGATTGGCACCACCGGGCGCGGTATTGGGCCCGCCTATGAGGATAAGGTGGGCAGGCGGGCTATCCGGGTTGCCGATCTGGCAGATGAAACCACCCTCGCGCAGCGCGTTGACCGCTTGTTGCAACATCATGCCGCGCTGCGGCGCGGGTTGGGGATGGAGCCAATTGACCGCACTACCCTGTTGACGCAACTTCGCGAGATTGCACCGCAAGTGCTGCCCTATGCCAAGCCGGTGTGGAAAGTGCTGAACGATGCGCGCCGGGCGGGCAAGCGGATCTTGTTCGAAGGCGCGCAAGGGGCGCTGTTGGACATTGATTTCGGCACTTATCCGTTTGTCACCTCTTCCAACGTGATCGCGGGGCAGGCGGCCACGGGCACAGGCATGGGGCCGGGGGCGATCGGCTTTGTTTTGGGGATTGTGAAGGCTTATACAACGCGGGTCGGCGAAGGCCCGTTCCCGGCGGAACTGTTTGACGCCGATGGCGACCGGCTGGGCGAGCGGGGCCATGAATTTGGCACTGTCACCGGGCGCAAACGTCGATGCGGCTGGTTTGACGCGGTTTTGGTGCGTCAAACCTGTGCGACATCGGGTGTCACGGGCATCGCCTTGACCAAACTGGACGTATTGGACGGGTTCGACACGCTGAAAATCTGTGTGGGTTATGAATTGGACGGGGTGCGATTGGATTACCTGCCCACCGCCGCCGATCAACAGGCCCGCTGCACGCCAATTTATGAGGAAATGGAAGGCTGGCAAGACAACACCGCGGGCGCGCGGTCCTGGGCGCAACTGCCCGGGGCTGCGATTAAATATGTACGCCGGATTGAAGAGTTGATTGCCTGCCCCGTGGCACTACTTTCCACCTCACCCGAGCGTGACGACACCATCCTTGTCACCGACCCTTTTGTAGATTGATCAGATGGCCCTTGGCTATAAAGCGCGCAAAAGACTGTCTTTGCTGATCCTTTTGGTCGGCATGCCGGTTTATGTGGTGCTGGCGGTGTCGTTGATGGGCACAATTCAGCGGTTGCCGTTCTGGCTGGAGGTGCCCTGCTATGTGGTGCTGGGGCTGGTCTGGATCCTGCCGTTCAAGTCTGTGTTTATCGGCGTGGGGCAACCTGATCCTGATGCTGTAAAACCCGATTCCGAATAATACAAACAGGCGGAGAGGGCCTAGCCCCTTCCGCCTGCTGTTTTGGGTTCAAGTGGCAGCCTTGACCCTAATTCAAAAATCCGATCAGCCCGCCGACCGCAGGGCTTCGGCCAAAATCGGCGACCGGTCTGTTACCGCGAACTGACCGCGACGGGTTTTCGCGATCCGGCCCTGCCGCAACAAGGTGCCGAACACCCGCAACCCGTCTTCGCGGCTAAGATCAGCGGTGGCCGGCAACGTG
>JAYUHO010000191.1:0-12977 GCA_043766915.1 Cypionkella sp. | reverse complement strand
CGGGGGATGGCATCTCGGCCTTGCATGCGGCGGGGGCGGTTCCCGATCCGTATTGGGGCCGCAATGAATATGGCCTGCGCTGGATTTGCGCGCGCGATTGGGTAGCGGTGCGCCGCTTTGTCGTGGATCGCACGGATCAGGTTTTGGTGGTTTCCATGCTGGATACCGTCGCCGAAGTGACGGTGAATGGCGTTTGTGTGCTGCGCTCTGACAGCATGTTTCGCAGTTACCGCGTTGATTTGTCAGGCGTTTTGCGACTGGGCGACAATGACATCGCGATCCGGTTCAAATCCCCCGCGCGTGAGGCCGCCGCACGCCAGTCAGCGCAACCCTATTTCGTGCCGTTCAGCGCCAATAATACCCCCATTCACAACGGCAACATGCTGCGCAAACCCAGTTGCGATTTCGGCTGGGATTGGAACATCGCGCTGGCAACCTTTGGGCTATATGGCGATTTCTATCTGGAACCAGTGACACAGGCCCGCATCGCCGCGCTGGTGATCGCGCAAACCCATACGCCGGGCCGCGCGGTTGTCGCTGTTGAAGTGGCGGTGGACGGCGCGGCGGAGGGTGCGGAAATCACCCTTTCATTGTGTGGCGCGCACGCCCGTGCGATTGTGCGGCGGGGGGTGGCTTGGGCGGAACTGATGATCGACGCGCCGGATTTGTGGTGGCCAGCCGGGTCGGGCGCGCAGCCTTTGCATGACTTGCGGGTCACGTTGGGGGATCAGGTTGAACACCGCCGCATCGGTCTGCGCCAGTCTGCGCTGATTGCGGAAAAAGACGCGATTGGGCTGGGCTTCAAGTTCAACATCAATGGCCGCGATATCTTTGCCAAGGGCACCAACTGGATCCCCGCCGACGCGCTTGCGGGCCGCATTACAGTCGCGGCCACCCGCGATTTGCTGCAATCGACAGTCGGTGCCAATATGAACATGATCCGCGTCTGGGGCGGCGGGCGGTACGAGCCGGACTGGTTCTATGATCTGTGCGACGAATTGGGCCTGATGGTCTGGCAGGATTTCATGTTTTCGTGCCATATTTATCCGGCGGATCAGGCGTTTCTGGATGATGTCGCCATTGAGGTGCGCGAACAGGCGCAGCGCTTGCATCACCACGCCAGTCTGACGCTGTGGTGCGGTGACAATGAATTGATCGGCGCGCTGACGTGGTTTCCCGAAACCCGCGCCAACCGCGATTTATATCTGGTCGGCTATGACCGGTTAAACCGCACGATAGAGGCCGCGCTAAAAGCTGCCGTGCCGGGGGCTGTGTGGTGGCCATCCTCGCCATCCCCCGGCCCAATGGATTTCGGCGATGCATGGCATGACGACAGCAAGGGCGATATGCACTTCTGGTCGGTCTGGCACGAGGGCCGCGATTTCGACCATTACCGCGATGTATCCCCCCGGTTTTGTTCGGAATTCGGCTTTCAATCCTATCCGTCGATGGATGTGATCCGCAAATTCGCCGATCCGGCTGATTTCAACATTGCTGCCCCGGTGATGGAAAGCCACCAAAAGAACGCCGGTGGCAACGCGCGGATTGCCGAGACGATGTTTCGCTATTTCCGCTTTCCGGTGGATTTTGAGAATTTCGTTTATCTTTCCCAAGTCCAGCAAGGCCTTGCGATCAAAACCGCCGTCACCCATTGGCGTAGTCTAAAGCCGCATTGCATGGGCACACTGATCTGGCAGTTGAATGACACGTGGCCGGTTTGTTCGTGGTCCAGCCTTGATCATGGCGGCGGCTGGAAGCTGTTGCACCATATGTCAAAGGCGTTCTACGCAGAGATTTTTGTCTCGGCTGTGCCGGTGGTGGGCGGGATTGAATTGCGGGCGGTGAATGATGGCGATGCGCCGAAGACGATTATGCTGGAGGCCATGGCGGTGGATATGGCGGGGGTCACGCGCCCCTTGCGGCAGCAATCCTGTACCGTGGGGCCGGATGCGGCGCTGGCGGTGATGCTGATTGAAGCCGACTCGCTACACGATGACGAGATGCTGGCCTATGTCTGGCGCGATGCGAAGGACATGGTGATTGCGGGCGATGTGTTTGCCCCCAAACCCTATAAGACCTATGATCTGCTGGCCGCAAACCTGACCCATCGCATCACCGAAACCGACGGCATCTGGCATATAACTATCACGGCGGAAAAACTGGCGCTGTTTGTGGCCGTGGAATCTGATCTGCCGGGGCGGTGTTCTGCCAACGCGTTTACCGTATTCCCCGGCCTTCCGGTGACGGTTATCTTTACGCCCACGCAGCGGGGCGCAGCGCCGCGGTTTATCATCCGCGATCTGCACTCCGCGACCTACGCCCCACAATGACGCCATAGGAGGCACCGATGTTCAGCTATCAGTTATACTCATCCCGCAATTTCCCACCGCTCGCCGACACGCTGAAAATGCTGGCCGATGCGGGGTATGACGGGGTCGAGGGGTTTGGCGGTTTGTATGCCGATCAGGCGGGTTTAGATGCGATGGCGGCGGGGATTGCGGCCAATGGGCTGGCGATGAAGTCAGGGCATTTTGGGCTGGCCCAAGTCGAAGATACGCCCGATTGGGCGATCAAAGTGGCCAAGACGCTGGGCATGGATACGGTGATCGTGCCGTGGCTGCCGGCCGAGCTGCACCCCACCACGGGGGCGGGTTGGCAGGCGCTGGGCGCGCGGCTGCAAAAGGCGGGGGCACCCATTCGCGCGGCAGGCATGGCGTTCGGCTGGCACAACCATGATTTCGAATTCCGCAAAACGGCCGATGGGGCACTGCCGCAAACCGCGTTGTTCGAAGGCGGGCCTGATCTGAAATGGGAGATTGACGTGGCTTGGGTGGTGCGTGGCGGTGCTGATCCCATTGCGTGGATCAAAGATCACGCCCACCGCATTGTGGCGGCGCATGTGAAAGATATCGCACCTGCGGGGCAAAACGCAGCCGAAGATGGCTGGGCCGATGTGGGCTTTGGCACGGTAGATTGGCCTGCGATCATGGCTGCGTTGCGCGGCGTGGGTTGCGATAATTTCGTTCTGGAACACGACAACCCCTCGGATCATGCGCGCTTTGCGCAACGGTCTTTGGCATCAGTAAAGGGCATGTAATCATGGCTGACCTTGGCATTGGCATCATCGGATGTGGCAATATCTCGACCTCTTATCTGCGGCTGGCCCCGTTGTTCAAAGGGCTGCAAGTGCGGTCTGTGGCCGATATGAACATGTCCGCAGCAGCGGCGCGGGCGGCAGAGTTTAACACCCGCGCGCAGTCGGTTGACGATCTGTTGGCCAACAAAGACATCGACGTGGTGATCAACCTGACCATCCCGGATGCGCATTACGGTGTGACAAAGCGGATTTTGGACGCGGGCAAACACGCCTATTCCGAAAAACCGCTGGTTCTGACGCTTGCCGAAGGGGTGGCGCTGCGCGATTTGGCGGCAAGCAAAGGTTTGGCCGTTGGCTGCGCGCCTGATACCTTCCTAGGTGGGGCGCATCAGCAGGCCCGCGCGCTGATTGATGAGGGTAAGTTGGGCACAATTACAACGGGTTGTGCGGCTATTCAGGGCCATGGCCCGGAAAGCTGGCATCCGTCGCCGGGCTTTTTCTATCTGCCGGGGGCCGGGCCGATCATGGACATGGGCCCCTATTACATCGCCAATCTGATCAACCTGTTGGGCCCCGTGCGCCGGGTGGGTGCGCTGACCTCCTCGGCCACCCCAACCCGCACCATCGGATCAGGCGATCAGGCGGGCCAAACCATTGACGTTAAAACCCCGTCGAACATTCAGGCCCTGCTGGAGTTTCACTCGGGCGCGACGATCAGCTTTTCCGCCAGTTGGGACGTCTGGCACCACAAGCGCAACCACTTTGAACTTTATGGCACCGAAGGCACGTTATACGTGCCCGACCCGAACTTTTTCGGCGGTCCATTGCAGATGGCGGGGCATGACGGGGTGTTGCAGGATGTGGCGGCGTGGGATCATCCGTTTGGCAAGAACAACCAAAAGGGCCATCACGGCGAGGATCAGGCCAATTACCGCACTGCCGGAATGGCCGATATGGTGCTGGCAGTGACGATGGGCCGCGATGCGCGCTGTTCGCTGGAACGCACGCTGCACGGGGTGGATGTGATGACAGCTTGCCTGAAATCTGGTGAAACGGGACAGTTCATAACCCTGACCACCACCTGCACCCGGCCCGCAGCCTTGGGGCCAGCCGAGGCGGCGGCGTTGCTGCGCTAAGCTAAGGCTGATCATCGCCTCATCGGTCCTGATCAGAGGCTAAGGTAACAGATGATCGAAAATCCGATGTTGCGCGGGTTTAATCCCGATCCGTCGTTCTGCCGGGTCGGGGAAGATTACTATATGGTGCTCTTTCACCGGGGCCTTCGTGGGCATGGTGGCGCATGATCTGACGGGGCAGGGCTGGCGTGCCGATTTTGCCCGCTTTGACTATACGCCGCGCAGCTAGGGCAGGGTTAGGCTTGCAACCGCGCCCCCGCCCGGATTAACACAGCGCAAAGCTGTTAAGAAGTGATCCCGACGTGATGGACGACCTGCGCAAGATCCCGACCCACGAGGTAACCTACGCGCAGCTGCGCGATATGATCTTGTTTGGTCAGTTGGAACCGGGGCAACCGGTGACGATCCAAGGTCTGATTGCCGATCTGGGTGCGGGCATGACCCCTGTACGCGAAGCGATCCGGCGTCTGGCCGCCGAAGGCGCGCTGCTGCCGCAAGGCAATCGCCGGGTCACCGTGCCGCATCTGACGCCTGCCATTCTGGAGCAGTTGGCCTTTGCGCGGATCACCATAGAACCCAAACTTGCGGAATTGGCAGCGGCTGCGCTGACGCCCGCGTTGATCAACCGGCTAGAGGTGATCGACGCCCAGGTCGATGCCGCGATCCGTGCCGATCATGTGCCAGACTACCTGCAAAGCAACCATGCCTTTCACTTTGCCTTGTATGAGGCGGCGGGCGCGGGCGTATTGCTGGATATGGCGCGGTCGTTGTGGCTGCGGTTTGGCCCATCGCTGCGCGTGGTTTGCGCGCGGATGGGGGCGGCGGAATTTCCCGATGCGCATAAAGAGGCACTGGCGGCGATGCGCGCAGGCGATACCACCGGAGTGGCCGCCGCGATGGCGCGCGATATTGGCCAGGGCGTGGATCAGGTGCGGCTGGCACTGACACGCGGCGAAATTTGATCAAATTACTTGAACCCGGAATGATTTGATCATATTATTTGATCATCGCGCCTGATTGCCCGTGGAATCGCGGGCCCGCGCCACCCATTCCACCGTAAGGGCCAGCAAATGAACAAGATCACCAACCACATGCCCACCGCCGAGTTGCAGGCGCTGGATGCGGCCCACCACATGCACCCGTTTACCGAAAACGCGGCCCTTGCCCGCAAAGGCGCGCGGATCATGACGCAGGGCAAGGGGGTTTGGCTGACGGATTCTGAAGGTAACAAGATCATCGACGGCATGGCGGGTCTTTGGTGCGTCAACATTGGTTACGGTCGCCCGGAACTGGGCAATGTCGCCAAGGCGCAGATGGATCAGCTGGCCTATTACAATACGTTCTTCCAGACCAGCCATGTGCCTGCCATCGCACTGGCCGCCAAGATTGCCGAACTGGCACCGGGTGATCTGAACCATGTGTTCTTTGCAGGCTCGGGATCAGAGGCGAATGACACCAACATCCGCATGGTGCGGCGCTATTGGGATATCAAAGGTCAGCCGTCGAAACGGGTGATCATCGGGCGCATCAACGGCTATCACGGGTCCACCATGGGCGGCGGGTCTTTGGGCGGCATGAAGCCGATCCATGATCATGGCGGCATGATCGACGGCATCGTGCATATCGGCCAGCCGCATTGGTGGGCCGAAGGCGGTGATATGACACCCGAGGCGTTTGGCCTGTTGCGCGCCAAGGAGCTTGAGGCGAAAATCCTGGAACTTGGCGTTGAAAACGTCGCGGCCTTTATAGGTGAGCCGGTGCAGGGCGCGGGCGGCGTGATCATTCCGCCATCCACCTATTGGCCGGAAATTCAGCGCATCGTTGATAAATATGGGATCCTGCTGATCGCGGACGAGGTGATCACCGGGTTTGGCCGCACCGGCAACTGGTTTGCCAGCGAAACCTTCGGCATCCGCCCGCATATCATGACCATCGCCAAGGGGTTGTCCTCGGGCTATCAGCCGATTGGTGGGTCGATTGTCTGCGATGAAGTGGCCGAAGTGATCGGATCATCGGGCGATTTCAACCACGGCTATACCTATTCCGGCCATCCGGTGGCCGCCGCCGTGGCGCTGGAGAATATCCGCATCATCGAAGAAGAAGGCATCATCGACCACGTCCGCAACGTGGCGCACCCCTATCTGGCTGAACGCTGGCGCGCGCTGGTGGATCATCCACTGGTCGGGCAGGCGACGATTGTGGGCCTGATGGGCGCGATTGTTTTGACGCCGGATAAAACCACCCGCGCCAAGTTTAAGGGGGAACAGGGCACCGTAGGCTATCGCTGCCGCGAGCGGTGCTTTGCTAACAATCTGATCATGCGGCATGTCGGGGACCGGATGATCATCTCGCCGCCACTGGTGATTGTGCCCGCGGAAATTGATATTTTGATCGAGCGGGCAAAGAAATCGCTGGATGAATGCTATGCCGGGTTGGTGGCGGATGGATTGATGGTTTCGGGGTGATTTAGGGGGGTGACCGTAGAACTCTATCCGTAAACTTCGTCGAAGGATGAGGGCGGGCTTGCAAGCCTTGCGAGTTCGCCCCTCATTTGGTCCATGGCACTTCCTTTCATTGGAACTTTCGTATTGCTCTGTATACCACAATGTGCAGGGTTGCTGTCTTTAGGAAATGAGGAGATCGAGAACAACCTCGTTCCTTGATGTTCAGATGATCGAACCTCTTCACAGCCTAAATCGACAATTTTTGCTTGTTCACGTCGAATATCCCTACCATTGGCCTTTCTAGCCTGGTTTTCAGCCAAGGTTTCCATGCAGGCGCGTGCTGCCATATCGTCACGATCTACACTAACGAAAGCTGCGGGCTGGCCAGTCAGATCTTCGCGACGAAAAGCTGTTGGCTTGATCATATTGCGCACTTCTTCAATGTCATCTGGGTGCCAAACTAGCTTAAGAAGTCTTACTTCATTAGGCGGCAATTGTTGTCTCGAATGCGATCTGGCCAGTCATCGCCCCAATCAAATCCTGTGGCAGAATTGCGCCAACGTCCGTGCTGTCTGATCTTGCAGTAATCCCATAGCCTTCGGAAAAGAAAGAATATGTACCATCGCCATACACTGAAATTGTCGCTACGAAGTCCGCGCAGTTCCAATACAGACAAGCAAAACCGTCATCATCCACGCTAATTAGCGGTCCAAACAGGTATGGCATCTCTCCTGCAATTTGTAACAAAAGTTCAGCAGATTCTCTCAAGGTTTGGGCAGAAGGAGCGTGGCTGCCTTCTCCTCGCCAGCCATCTGTAGCATCTGCATAGGTCTCAATTTGCTCAATTGCGCTTCGCGCCCAAGTAGATGATTGGGAAGTTGCATATCTCTGGGCATGCGAACGCAAATCAGAAATGCTGGACTCGGTGATCTCGAATATTAATGCCTCCGGACGCCAATGCGAGAGGCTGGACTCGGTCGGCTCAAATAGTTGAACACCAGGTCGATCAGGATGGGGCTGTTTTGCTGAATGCGCAATAGTTGCCGTGGTCTGCATCGCAAACATCAAAGGAACAACATAAGGTAGAACCGATGCGGCAGTAGTGCTTACAACTTCGAACATTACTATAATCCCAAAGATCCGTGATGTTTTTCCACAATGGCATCTTTGAAGTAAGATTTGGTCAAATAGTGGAGCGATTCAAGGGTTTCTTCATATTTTTCAGCAGAAAGGTCAAATGAGTCCGCCCTTAATTCAGCTTTGGTCAATAGTTGCAAGCTTCGTGTCGGCGCGGTCTTGCCAGCAAGCAATCCTTCTTGTGCTTCAAAATTTTGATTTATCAAAACTTTGCCACCGTTGAAATCTTCAAACCAACCACGATGAATGTGCCATAAGTGCTTGCCTGTTGCCGCGTCGCCGTGGATCATAGAGTTTGCAACAGTCAAGAGATCAGTGACCTTGGCCTCTGTTGCTTTGCCGTCAAACATAAAACGATCAATATATTCAATGCTCACAGATTGTATGTCCATTGACTGTAAAGCAATTTGCAGAATGTCGTGCATGATCTTTTTTGTCCGGCGTTTGAAGGTGTCCCATCGCTGATACTCTGTCGTCTCATAAGTGAGATTTCCACCGTCAAACACGATTGCCTCAAGTGGCTCCATATTCGATGCATTTCGATCAAATCGCCAGCCATTCGTCATGTGCTGTGCTTGAGGCTGGATACCCGCATCTGACATAACCATGCTGACACCAATGCCGTGCATGGGCGTTGGTCCATTCATTCGAAGACCATGTCTCATCCCGGCAAGAGTTTCTGACATCATACGTGCGACCTTCGCAGGAACCTGCTCTTTAAACTGAAGAATGAGGCGGACACGCTCGATTGCATGCTGACTATGCAGCGGGCGCCATGCCATTTGCTTCGGATCCTTGTGATGCATCTTCGCTCATTCTTAGAAGAAATAGTTCAATCTTCCAAACGTTACAACAGTGAAAGGTAATGGCCCCTTACAGCAGCGTCCGATGATGTGCATTTTCGTCTAAACCTTGAAACTGGTTCGATTGCTGTCTTACTCCGCTATCCCCCCCTCCACCCTTGAGTTTGCGGCCATCCCCCCCTACACCATTCCCAAAGACCATAAGGATGCCCTTCTCATGCGGATTCATGCTGATTTGGCCGATACCATCGGCAATACCCCCCTTCTGAAGCTGCAACGCGCGTCGGAGATGACCGGCTGCACGATATTGGGCAAATGCGAATTCCTGAACCCCGGTCAATCGGTTAAAGACCGCGCGGCGCTGTATATGATCCGGGCGGCGGTGGCGGATGGCAGCTTGAAACCCGGCGGCACGATTGTGGAAGGCACGGCGGGCAATACCGGTATCGGGCTGGCGCTGGTGGGGGCCAGCATGGGGTTTCGCACGGTGATCGTGATCCCGGAAACCCAAAGCCAGGAAAAGAAAGACATGCTGCGGCTGGCGGGGGCGGAACTGGTGCAGGTGCCCGCGGCACCCTACAAGAACCCCAACAATTACGTGCGCTATTCGGGCCGCTTGGCCGAGGCTTTGGCGCGCACTGAACCCAATGGCGCGATCTGGGCCAATCAGTTTGACAATATCGCCAACCGTCTGGCGCATGAAGAAACCACCGGCCCCGAGATTTGGCAGCAGACCGATGGCACGGTGAACGGGTTTATCTGCGCGGTGGGGTCGGGGGGCACTTTGGCTGGGGTGGCGTTGGCGTTGCAGGATAAAGGGGTCAAGATCGGGCTGGCCGACCCGGAAGGGGCTGCACTGCATGCGTTTTATTCCACCGGAAAACTGGAAAGCCCCGGCACATCCATTACCGAAGGCATCGGGCAGGGACGCATTACGGCAAACCTTGAGGGGTTCACCCCGGATTACAGCTATCGCATTTCGGATGCCGAGGCGCTGCCGTTGGTGTTCGAGATGCTGGAGGATGAAGGGATATGTCTCGGCGGATCGTCTGGCATCAATATCGCAGGTGCCATTCGGATGGCGCGCGATATGGGGCCGGGGCAGACGATTGTGACGATCCTGTGCGATTACGGCAATCGCTATCAGTCCAAACTTTATAACCCGGCGTTTTTGCGCGAAAAGGGCCTGCCGGTGCCTGCATGGCTGGACCGTGCGCCGCGTGCCATTCCCACGGTGTTTGAAGACGCATGAGGGATTGGGCGGCCCGCAGCACAGATGGCTTGCGCGCCCTGATCCTCGCGCTGATGGTGGCGTGGACACTGGTGTTTTGCGCGGCTGCTTTCGCGCAAACGGTAAGCGATCCACCCCTTCGGCAGGTTGACGAAAGCGGCGCGCTGGTGCCGCGCGCAGGTGCCGAACCTGCCGTTGCTGCGGTGGACCCCCCCTCTGGAATGTTGGACTATACCGCGTGGGAAGCCATGGCGGTGCGCGCGGAAAATGCCATTCAGGATCCGGTCAGCAGCACCGAGGCACTGGACCAGCTGCGCGCGCAACTGGTGGATTGGCGCGAGGCGTTGCTGGGGGCGCAAAGTGCCAATTCGGCGCGGATTGCCACGCTGCGCACGCAAATTGCGGCCTTGGGTGCCGCCCCCGCCGAGGGGGCAGTGGAATCCGAAGATATCGCCAAACGCCGCAGCGAGCTGACCGAACAGCTGGTCCGTCTGCAAGCCCCCGGAATTGCGGCGGACGAAGCCTATCAGCGCGCCGATGGGCTGATCCGTGAGATTGACCGGGTGCAGCGCGAACGGCAGGCCGATCAGCTGCTGCAACTATGGCCAATGCCGATCAACCCGGCGAATTGGCCCGCGGCGATGCGCGCACTGTCGGGCACGGTGGTGACGATCGGGCGAGAGTCTGCAACACTCTGGGGGCAACCCGGCGCGCAGGCGGGCTTGGGTGACAATTTGCCGGTGGTGCTGGCGCTGTTTGTGCTGGCGGTGGCGATTTTGTGGCGCGGGCGGCTGTGGATTGACCGGCTGACCTATCAGTTGCAAAATCGGGCGTCGGTGCGCGGCCAGCGGATTTGGGCATTTCTGGCCAGTTTGGGCCAGATCGTGGTGCCTTTGGTTGGCGTCATGCTGTTGTCGCTGGCGCTGGGGCTGACGGGAATGTTTGGCCCGGTTGGCACGGGGATTGTCGAGTATCTGCCCAATATTGGGCTTAGCTTGTTTTCTGCCGTCTGGCTGGGCGGGCGGATGTTTCCGGTCGGCCCGCGCCCCGATGCGGTCTTGCATCTTAGCACCGATGAGCGCGCCAACGGGCGGTTCCTGTCCCGCGCCTTCGGGTTGGTTCTGGGGTTGGAAACCTTGCGCCGCGCCACCCTTGCGCAGATGGATATGCCCGAGGCGGCGACAGCGGTTCTGGCCTTTCCGTTCATTCTGGTGGCGGGTGTTTTGCTGCTGCGCATGGGCCAGTTCATGGCGCGGCATGTTGACAACGAACCGGTGCCAGAGGATGGCCGCAGCTATAGCATCCGGTTGATTTCGCTGCTGTCGCGGGCGGCGATGGTGGTGGGCATCGCGGGGCCGGTGCTGGCGGCAATTGGCTATGTTTCGGCTGCCTCTGCCATGGTGTTTCCCGCCGTGATCTCGCTGGGGCTGATCGGTCTGCTGTCGGTGCTGCAGCGGCTGGTCAGCGATATCTATGCGATGGTGATGCGGCGCGAAGATCAGTCCGATACCGATGCGCTGGTGCCCGTGCTGGTGGGATTTGGCCTGACATTGGGCACGATCCCGTTGTTTGCCCTGATCTGGGGCGCGCGCACCGCCGATCTGACCGAGTTGTGGACGCGGTTCCGCGAAGGCTTTCAGCTGGGCAATGCCCGCATCTCGCCCACCGATTTTCTGTTCTTTGCCGTGGTGTTTGGCATTGGCTATTCGCTGACGCGGATGTTTCAGGGTGCGCTGAAATCCACCATCCTGCCGCGCACGGGTCTGGATCAGGGCGCACAGAATGCCACCGTTTCGGGTGTGGGCTATGTCGGGATATTTCTGGCGGCGCTGATTGCGATCAATTCGGCGGGGATTGATCTGTCAGGGCTGGCGATTGTGGCAGGGGCCTTGTCGGTTGGCATCGGTTTTGGTCTGCAAACCATCGTGTCGAATTTCGTGTCAGGGATTATTCTGCTGATCGAACGCCCGGTGTCCGAGGGCGATTGGATCGAGGTGGGCACCACCAGCGGCATCGTGAAGTCGATCTCGGTGCGGTCCACGCGGATACAAACCTTTGACCGATCCGATGTGATCGTGCCGAATTCAGATCTGATCGCGGGCCGGGTCACCAACTGGACGCGGTTCAACAGGTCTGGCCGCCTGATCGTGCCCGTTGCGGTGCCGTTTACCACCAACAGCCGCCGCGTCGAGGTGATCTTGCGCGAAATAGCCGAAGCGCAGCCCTTGGCCGTGCTGAACCCCGCGCCGATTGTTGCGCTGACCGGGTTTGGCGCGGAAACGATGAACTTTGAGATCCGGGTGATCTTGCGCGACGTCTATTTTCAGGTGCAGGTAAGGTCCGAGATCAACCATCAGATCACCGAACGCTTTGCCGCCGAAGGGATTTTGCAATCCAACGCGCACCGCGATTACCTGCAGAGACTGGCCGATGCGGCGGTGCTGGAGGCGGAAGAAGCCGCCGAGGTCTTGGCCCACGAACGGGCCGTGGCCGTATTTCTGGGGCCGGTCGCGGGGGATGTTCTGCCCAAGCCTGCCAACCCCAAACCCAAACCCCGCCTGCCCAAAGCCGCGGTCAAGGAGCCGAAACGATGACGACAGAGCTGCTGTTTCTTGCCGATGCCTATCTGCGGGAAACCCGATCCACGGTTCTGGCCCACACGCTCGAAGGTGGCATCGTGGTGGATGCTTCGGTGTTTTATGCCACCAGCGGCGGGCAGCCGGGGGATTCAGGGCAAATTGACTGGACGGGCGGGCGGCTGACGATTGCGACGGCGGTCAAGGTGGAAGGCGGCTTGATTGCGCTGGTGCCTGCCGAACCGCTGTCCCTGCCTCCGATAGGCGGGCAAATTCATCAGCGGCTGGACTGGGACCGCCGCCATCGCCATATGCGCATGCACACGGCGCTGCATTTGTTGTCGGTGGTGATCCCTTTGCCGGTGACGGGCGGTCAGATCGGGGCCGATAAATCGCGGCTTGATTTTGATATGGTTGAGCCACCCAGTGATGTGGCAGCCCTAAGTGCCGCGCTGAACCTGATGATCGAACGCGATATGCCGGTGACTGACAGCTGGATCACCGATGCCGAAATGCTGGCCAATCCGGGGCTGATCAAAACCATGGCCGTGCG
>JAYUHO010000190.1:0-4935 GCA_043766915.1 Cypionkella sp. | reverse complement strand
GCTTGACGCTGGCTGTGCGCAGGCTAGGCTAGAGAAGACCCAAAGACCTAAAACGCGGACCAAGCCATTGAATGATCTAAGCCTGACGCCGAACCTGTTGCAGTCTGACGTGCTGCGCCATCTGACCTTTACGCTGGGCAAGGATGCGCCCAATGCCAGCACTTATGACTGGCGCATGGCGCTGTCTTACGCGATCCGCGACCGGGTGGTTGAACCGTGGTTCGCGTCAACCCGCCGCACCTGGGCCGAAGATCGCAAGCGGGTGTATTATCTGTCGATGGAGTTTTTGATTGGCCGCATCCTCGAAGATGCCACGGTCAATCTGGGTCTGCGCGAGATGGCCGAAGAGGTGATGACCGGCTTTGGTCAGAATTTCCGCAGCCTTGTCGAAGATGAGCCGGACGCAGCCCTTGGCAATGGCGGTTTGGGCCGGTTGGCGGCGTGTTTCATGGAAAGCATGGCAACGGTGGGCTGCCCTGCCTACGGCTACGGCATCCGCTATGAACATGGCCTCTTTCAGCAGCGGTTCGAACAGGGTCGCCAGATAGAGGCGCCTGAGGATTGGCTTAGCCAAACCCATCCGTGGGAATTCGCGCGCCCGGAGTCGAACTATACGATCCCTTTCAAAGGCCAGGTCGAAATGCGTGACGGCCGCGAGGTTTGGGTGCCGGGCGAAACCGTTTTTGCATCGGCCCATGATACCCCGGTGATTGGCTGGAAAGGCAAATGGGCCAATACCCTGCGGCTGTGGGAGGCCAAGCCCACCAAGTTATTTGATCTGGAACGGTTCAATCGGGGCGATTACGCGGCGGCTGCCGAGCCGGAGAATCTGGCGCGCACGCTGTCTCGGGTTTTGTATCCTGATGACACCACTTATCAGGGTAAAGAGCTGCGGCTGAAACAAGAGTTTTTCCTGACCTCGGCCGCGTTGCAAGACATTCTGCGCCGTTTTAAGGCCGATCACACCAACCTGCGCGATCTGCCGAAATATGCGGCCATCCAGATGAATGACACCCATCCCGCGATTGCCGGGCCGGAACTGATCCGCCTGCTGACCGATGAGAATGGCCTGACGTTTGAGGACGCGCTGGAAACCGCGCGCAACTGCCTTGGCTATACCAACCACACCCTGCTGCCCGAAGCGTTGGAACGTTGGGCCACCTTTACCTTTGGCACCGTGTTGCCGCGCCATATGCAGATTGTCGAACGCATCGACAGCTGGCATCGCCGTGAGTATTCGCCGCCGCATTACATCGGCATCGTCAAGCACCACGAGGTGCGGATGGGCGAATTGGCGTTTATCATGGCGCATAAGGTGAACGGGGTGTCGGCGCTGCATTCCGATCTGGTCAGGAAAAACCTGTTCCCCGAATTGAACGCGTTGCATCCGGGGCGGATTATCAATCAAACCAATGGGGTAACGCCGCGTCGCTGGCTGAAAATGTGCAACCGCCCCTTGGCGGGGCTGATCACCAAGACCATCGGGCCGGGTTGGGAAGACAATCTGGACCGGCTGAAGGGGTTGGAACCTTTTGCCGACGATCCGGCGTTCCGCAGTGAATTTGACGCGGCCAAGCGGGCGAACAAGGTGGCGCTGGCGGGGTGGATTGCCAGCGAATGCGGGATTACCGTATCGCCCGACGCGCTGTTTGATGTGCAGATCAAACGGATCCACGAATACAAACGCCAGTTGCTGAACATCTTGCAAACCGTGGCACATTGGAACCGGATCAAGGCCAATCCGAAAGGCCCTTGGGTGCCAAGGGTGAAAATCTTTGGCGGCAAATCCGCGCCAGGCTATGTGGTGGCCAAGGAAATCATTCATCTTATCAATGATGTGGCGGCGGTTATTAATGCTGATCCTGACACCGGTAATTTGCTGAAAATCATCTATCCGGCAAATTACAACGTCTCGATGGCGGAGCGGCTGGTGCCTGCAGCCGATCTGTCGGAACAAATCTCGACCGCCGGAAAAGAGGCGTCGGGCACCGGTAACATGAAATTCATGATGAATGGCGCGCCGACCATTGGCACCATGGACGGCGCGAATGTGGAGATTTTCCAAGAGGTGGGGGCGGAAAACTTCTTTCTGTTCGGCATGACCACAGATCAGGCCACGAAACGGCGCGAAGACCCGAACCAGTCGCGCAAGGCCATTGACGCCAGCCCGGCCTTGCAAACCGTGCTGCAGATGATTGCCGAGGGCCGCTTTAACCCCGAGCAGACCGATCGCTATCATGGCGTGGTTGATCGCATCTGGCACCATGACTACTTTCTGGTGGCCGCCGATTTTGATGCCTATGACGCGGCGCAGGCGGCGGTGGATAAGGCCTATGCAGATCGGGACGCGTGGGTAAAGATGGCGGTGCTGAATACCGCGCGGTCGGGGTTCTTTTCGTCTGATCGCACTATCCGCAGTTATATGAAAGATGTCTGGTCCATCCCTTCAGCCTTGTGAGGCCGCAATGCCCAACCAAACGACCAGCCAAATGACCAGCCAAATGACCAGCCACCTGATTGACCCCAATGCGGCAGCGGCGATTGCCGAAGGGCGGCACGGTGATCCGTTTTCGGTTCTTGGGCTGCACAAACGCGGTGGCAAATGGGTCGTTCTGGCGTTTGATCCGGGCGCGCAGGCGATGTCGGTGCTGGTGGGAAAGGCGGGTAAACCTGTGGCGGCGGTGGCGGTGGCGGGCGCGCACGGGTTGTTTGTGGCTGAACTGCCAAAGAAATCCGAATACCGGCTGCAATTTCAGGGCCATGGCAATCAGTGGGAAATCGAAGACCCGTTTCGATTTCGCCCGGTCCTGTCGGAAATGGAGGAATACCTGCTGGGCGAAGGCACGATCAAACGGCTGTGGCATGTGCTGGGCGCGCATCTGATCACCCATGAAGGGGTTGCGGGCACACATTTCGCCGTTTGGGCCCCGAATGCCGAACGGGTGTCGGTGGTGGGCGGGTTTAACGCCTGGGATGGCCGCCGTCACCCGATGCGCAAACGCGGCGGCACCGGGGTTTGGGAAACCTTCCTGCCCGGAATAAAGGATGGCGAGGCCTATAAGTATGAACTGCGCGGCCCCGGCGGGGTGTTGTTGCCGCTGAAATCTGATCCGGTTGGCTTTGGATCAGAACACGCGCCCGCCAACGCGTCGGTTGTGCGCGATATCGGCGGTGCCGACTGGCACGACGGCCCGTGGATGACGCGGCGCGGCGCGTTACAGTCTATCGACGCGCCAATTTCAGTCTACGAGGTGCATCTGGGCTCATGGCGGCGCGCGCCGGGGGACCGGATGCTGTCTTACCTCGAACTGGCAGACCAACTGGTGGATTACGCCCTTGATATGGGTTTTACCCATATCGAATTGATGCCGGTATCGGAATATCCGTTTGACGGATCATGGGGGTATCAGCCGGTGGGCTTGTTCGCGCCCACAATCCGCCATGGCACGCCCGCCGAATTTCGCGCCTTTGTTGATGCGGCGCACCAAAAAGGCGTCGGCATTTTGCTCGATTGGGTGCCGGGGCATTTTCCGTCTGACGCGCATGGGTTGGGCCGGTTTGATGGCACTCCACTCTATGAACACGCCGACCCGCGCGAAGGCTTTCATCAGGATTGGAACACCCTGATCTATAACTATGGCCGGGTCGAGGTTTCTAATTACCTTGTTTCTAACGCCCTCTATTGGCTGGAAGAATACCACATTGATGGACTGCGGGTGGATGCGGTGGCGTCGATGCTGTACCGCGATTATTCGCGGTCAGCGGGCCAATGGGTGCCCAACAAAGATGGCGGGCGTGAGAATTATGAGGCCATCGCGGTTCTGCAGCAGTTGAACATCACGGCTTACGGGGAATCTCCGGGCGTGGTGACAATTGCCGAAGAAAGCACGGCCTTTGCCGGTGTGTCGCGCCCGGTTAACCATGGCGGGCTGGGCTTTGGGTTCAAATGGAACATGGGGTGGATGAACGATACGCTGTCTTACATGCACAAAGACCCGATTTACCGCCGCTACCATCATCACCAGATGACATTCGGGCTGCATTATGCGTGGTCGGAAAACTACATCCTGCCGATCAGCCATGACGAAGTGGTGCATGGCAAAGGGTCGATGATCGAGAAAATGCCGGGGTCTGGGGAAGAGAAATTCGCCAATCTGCGGGCGTATTACGGGTTCATGTGGGCGCATCCCGGCAAAAAGCTGTTGTTTATGGGCTGTGAGTTTGGTCAGGGCCGCGAATGGAACCACAATCAGTCGCTGGATTGGCATCAGTTGGCCACGCCCGCCCATGCCGGTTTGCAGGCTTTGGTGCGCGATCTGAACCGGATTTACCGCGCGAACCCCGCCTTGCATGTCAACGACACCCGCCCCGAAGGGTTTGAATGGATCGACAGCAACGACGCCGATGCGGGGGTTTATTCCTGGGTCCGCAAGGGCAACGCGGGCGATCCAATGGTGGTGGCCTTGGTGAATATGACGCCCGTTGCGCGCAGCTACCGCGTTGGGCTGCCAGCAGCAGGGCATTGGGCCGAGATTTTGAACACTGATGCCGCGATTTATGGTGGCGGCAATCGCGGCAATCTGGGGGGGGTGACCGCCGAGGCAGTGGCCCATGTCGGCCGCCCGCAATCGGCGCTGGTGATAGTGCCACCCTTGGCGACAGTTTGGCTAAAACAAGATTAAAAAACAACAGACGGAGGAGGACCGACATGCATCCCAGACCGAACGCGCGCCTATCGACCCAAGCGATGGCCTTTGTGCTGGCGGGGGGGCGGGGCAGCCGCTTGAAAGAGCTGACCAACCTGCGCGCCAAACCCGCTGTTTACTTTGGTGGAAAGACCCGGATCATCGACTTTGCGCTGTCAAACGCGCTGAATTCCGGCATCCGCAAAATGGCGATTGCCACGCAGTATAAGGCGCATTCGCTGATCCGGCA
>JAYUHO010000189.1:0-13031 GCA_043766915.1 Cypionkella sp. | reverse complement strand
ACAACAGCATTGACCACATCATGAAGTTGAAAACATAATGACTGGGCGGGTCAAATCTCGATGACAATGCCGGGTCAGTTCTCAGTGACAATTAACAGGGCAAGCGACTTGATCGCCTTTGGCGAGCTCATTGCGTATCTCCATATCTGACGATAATTACGACTTAATGTGTCATATATGACAAAAATAGGAGTTTGGCAATCCTGAACCTTCGGTGGGTCAAGATTGTTCCGATGATCGAACGCTTCATGGCGACGGATCGGGGGTTTGCGAAAGCAAGGCGAGCAGTTCATGGCGACCGAGACAAACAAGGCGAACAAAAGTAGAACTTCGCGCCAGTTCAACATCCGGCGATAACCTCGCCTTGATGAGTGTCGTTGCCTGCTTTTAAGGTTGATCACAACCAAACAGTTCGTTTGCCTCCCGTGCGCGCCATCGCTCAGCGACGAAACATGCAGGAAGTGTGCTCAAGCAAACCTTCGAAGGCGGAGCTTCCCCCCAAAAAACGGAAATCGCCAGCGCTGCGTCGCGGGCGATGTATTTCCTTGGCAATCTAATGCTGAACGCGATCCGCTCGCACTGCGTTACGATCCGTTAGTCCAACTGGTGAATCACTCGCGGGTTGGTGCGGCCCTCCAACGAAGCCTGCGGAATTCGCAAAACTCCGAATCGTCGATGCCTCAGGCACTTATTGTCCCAATGCAACACCGTCAAAGTCAGGCTCTGATCTACTATGCTCTTGGTTCATTTGCTTACAAGGCGCTTACACTGGCATGACTAACCACCAATGTAAGCATTCTCGCCTTGCATCAGATGCCATAAGCCATTGACATCGCTATCCAAACTGGAGCGGGCGAAGAGATTCGAACTCTCGACCCTAACCTTGGCAAGGTTATGCTCTACCCCTGAGCTACGCCCGCACCGTTTGGAGTAGTGGTCAAATATGCTGCCAACCTAGCGGCTGCAAGGGGAAAAATGCGCAGCGGCACACGATTTATCGCGACTTAGCCGTTCACCGCCCGCGCCGCCGAAATAAGCGCATTGGCGATGTAGTCCAGTTCGGCATGCGTCAGGCGCGTGGGCAGACGCACATCGCAGGCGCGCATCAGCATCGCCCGGGTTTTCGGTAATTCAGGGGCTGGCCCCAGAAACTCCCAGTTCCAGAACGCGCGGGCATTGCCGTCTGACAGGCCAAACACCTGTACCGAAACGCCTGTGCCTTTTGCCGCGGCTTGAAACTGCAGGGCCTTCGCATCCGTCCAATCGCCAATCAGGTTAAACTGAATGCTGTCGGGAGCGCGGTCTTCGCCGGGCAGGGATGGCGGCACGGCGAAATGCGCGCAGGCGTTCAACTGTTCTGCCACGCGGTCATGCCCGGCGCGGCCCTTGGCAACGCGGTCAGTGACTTCGGGCAATTGCGGGCGGATCACGGCTGCCGACAGGTTCTGCATCCGCATGTTGTAAAGCGGCAGCTTGTTTTGCCAATACATATAGCTGTTCTGCATCCCCGGATGTTTCTTCCAGTTCTGCTCATATGCCCCCGACATGATCACGCAACGCGCCGCCAGTTCCGGATCATCGGTGATCAGAATGCCGCCTTCGCCCGCATTGACCAGTTTGTAGGATTGAAAGCTGAAACAGCCGATCTTGCCGATAGTGCCAATGTTGCGACCATGCCACGTGGTGCCCAGACTGTGCGCGGCATCTTCGATCACCGGAATCTGGCGCGCATCGCACAGCGCCATGATGGCCTCCATATCTGAGGTATGACCGCGCATATGGCTGATCAGCACCGCCGCCGCATCGTCCAGTTTGGCGGCGAAATCTGCCATATCGACGCGGTAATTATCGCCCACTTCCACCAAAACGGGGGTCAGATCGGCATGCACCACTGCCGATGGCACGGCGGCAAAGGTAAAAGCGGGGATCAAGACATTGGCCCCGCGCGGCAAATCCAGCGCCTTCAAAGACAGGAACAGCGCCGCCGAACACGACGCCACCGCCAAGGCATAGCGTGACCCCAGCAGATCGGCGAATTCCTGTTCAAGCAGCGCCACCGGAGCGCCTTCTGCCGCCGTGTAGCGGAACAGATCGCCACTGGTCAGCAGGCGCTCTATCTCGATGCGGGCGGCGTCGGGGATGGATTCAGAGGCGTAGGTGTTAGGGGCAGGGGTATCAAGAGCGGGCATTTGTCCGTCTGGAGCCATGATCACAGCTTTCCTGAATGTCTGTTTCAGGAAATGTGTAAACAGATGATTGGTGACAATCCAGTGACAATCGGTCGGATGGGGTGATTTCCGCTGATATTGCGATTGCCCCGATGCGTTGTGCCGCAGTCCCGGACCTGATCCGGGACCACTTATGTTAGGGCAGCACGGCCTTGGATCAGGTCAGGGGATGCGTTAGCGCTGATCACACTACGGCGTTAAATCCCCAACCGATCCCGCATCGAATACCACGTCATTGCAGCCACCAGCAGCGGCCAACGCAAGGCCACACCCCCCGGAAAACGGCTGTAGGGCAGGCTGGCCATCAGATCAAACCGCTCGGCCTGCGCGCCCACGGCCTCGGCCATGATCTTGCCCGCCAAGGTGGCCATCGCAACACCGTGCCCGGAATAACCCGAAGCCGACAGCACATTCGGGGCAGGGCGGGTAAAGCACGGCATGCGGTTCATGGTGATGGCCAAAGTGCCGCCCCAGGCGTAGTCGATCTTGACGTCCTTCAGCTGCGGATAGACCTGCAGCATCGGCTTCAACACTGTCTTGATGATGTCGGGGAACTTATAGCCATAGGATTCCCCACCGCCAAACAGCAGGCGATTGTCTTCGGACAGCCGCCAGTAATTGACGACAAATTTGGTATCGGCCACAGCGATGGGTTGGGATAAGATATCGCTTGCCCGGTTGCCAAGCGGTTCGGTGGCCACGATAAAATTGTTGATCGGCATCACGCGGGCGGCGATTTTACGGTCGAGATTGCCCAAATATCCATTGCCCGCAAGGATAACGTGATCGCAGATCACCCGGCCCTGACCCGTTTGCACCACAGGTTTTGCGCCGTGTTGAAGGTGATGCACTTCGGACGTCTCATATACCCGAACGCCCGCCTTGACCGCCGCCTGCGCCAGCCCGATGGCATAGTTCAACGGATGCAAATGCCCCGCGCCGTGATCAATCTCGCCGCCTTTGTAAACGGCTGATCCGATCAGGGCCCGGATGCCATTGCGATCCAGCGGTTCTATCTGATCATAACCATAATCGCGCTGCAGTTTTTCAGCATAGTGATGCGTATGGCGCACTTGACCGTCAGACCAGCAGGCATGCGCCAAACCGGGGTGATAGGTGACGGGCATTGTGTGATCGGTGATCAGGCTGCGGACCAAAGCTTTGGCTTCCTCTGCCAAATCCCACAGCCGGTGCGCCGTTTGCACCCCGACTGCGCGTTCAATCCATTCCTGATCTTGCCGCTGGCCCGACCCCAACTGCCCGCCATTGCGCCCCGAAGCGCCAAAGCCGACGCGGTGCGCCTCAACCAGTGCCACGTCATAGCCCTTTTGCGCCAGATGCAGCGCCGCAGACAGCCCAGTATACCCGCCGCCGACGATGCACACATCGGCCCGCGTCTCGCCTTTCAGGGGCGGGAACGCGGCCAATGGTGCGGCTGTTGCGGCATAGTAGGATGCCGGATATTGCCCGGCCCGATCATTGACGTGCAGCAGGTTCATACGTTCAACAGCAGATGCTCACGTTCCCAGGGGCTGATGACTTGCAGGAACTCTTTGTATTCATTGCGCTTTACCGAATCGTAAACCTTGCAGAATTCTACGCCCAGGACTTCTACCAAGGCGGTGTCTTCGGCCAGCAAATCCAGCGCGTCGCCCATGTTGGTGGGGATATCATCGCTGTCGATATAGGCGGATGTCTTGAATTCGGGGCGCGGATCGCGCTTTTCCATCAGGCCAAGATAGCCGCAGGCCAAGGTCGCAGCGATGCCCAGATAGGGATTGCAATCCATGCCCGGCAGGCGGTTTTCAACACGGCGGCCCGCTGGCGAGGATATCGGGATGCGCAAGCCGGTGGTGCGGTTGTCGCGGCCCCACTCAAGGTTAATCGGGGCGGCAAAATCGGGCACGTAACGCCGATAGCTGTTCACATAGGGCGCAAGCACTGCAATTGCCCCGGTCAGATGGTTCTGCATGCCGGCAATGAAGTGAAAGAAATGTTCCGTCTCGCCGCCCTTTTTATCGGCAAAGATGTTCTTGCCGGTTTTGCTGTCCACCACCGAAGTGTGGATGTGCATCGCTGATCCCGGCTCTCCTCCAATCGGTTTGGCCATGAAAGTGGCAAAGCAATCGTGGCGCAGCGCGGCTTCGCGGATCAGGCGTTTGAAGAAGAACACATCATCGGCCAGCCGCACCGGATCGCCGTGCGCCAGGTTCAATTCGATCTGGCCAGCCCCACCTTCCTGCAAGATGCCGTCAATTTCAAGGCCCTGCGCTTCGGCGAAATCATAGATATCGTCGATCACCTTGCCGTATTCATCAATCGCCGACAGCGAATAGGCCTGTTTACCCGCCGCCCGCCGCCCGCTGCGGCCCATCGGGGGTTCCACTGGCATGTTCGGGTCAATATTGCGGGCGGTCAGAAAAAATTCCATCTCGGGGGCCACAACGGGCGTCCAGCCCTGATCATTATAAAGCTTCACGATCTGTCGCAGCACATTGCGCGGGCTGAAGGCAATCGGCGTGCCGTCTTGATCATGCGCATCATGGATCACCTGCAACGTCACATCCGCCGTCCAGGGCGCGGCGGTGGCGGTGGTGAAATCGGGCACCATGACCATGTCAGGCTCGGTAAAGGCATCAAACGGATTGTCGGCCCATTCACCGGTGATCGTCTGCAAGAAGATCGAGTTCGGCAGGTAATAATTGGTCTGCGTGGCAAATTTCGCTGCAGGCATCGCCTTGCCACGCGCCACCCCTGCAATGTCGCCGATCACGCATTCCACCTCGTCTACGCGGCGATCCCCGATGTATTCGCGGGCGGCTTCTGGCAGTTGATCAGTCCATTTTGACATATTGCACACTGTTTTGTCAGGTTGTCCGGAGGCATCAGGCCACAGGATTGGGTCAGCCGCGCGGCATCTTGAAAAACGCCGCAATCTGGTCGGCCATGGTTTTGTTCTGGTTTGGCTGATCCAGCCGCACGCTGGCATCGGACAGCAGGTCATCGGGCACGACGCCCTTACCGCGCTGTTCGATCAGGCCACCCACGAAGTCGGATTCAAATTCGGGATGGGCCTGCACCGTCAGCGCCAGATCGTCATACAACAAAGCCGCGTTGGTACAAAAATCATTGCTGGCAATCACCTTAGCACCTTTGGGCACCACAACCACCTGATCGCGGTGCCAGGCGTTCATGGTCAGGATCTGATCGCCAAAATCGTAATCCGTGGCCCCGACAGCCCAGCCCCCGGCATAGCGTTCAACCCGTCCGCCCATGGCCTGCGCGATGATCTGGTGCCCGAAGCAGACCCCGACCAAGGGAACATGCGCTGAAAAAGCGTCGCGAATGAACTGTTCCAATGGCGCGATCCACGGATGGTCTTCGTAGGTGCCATGCCGCGATCCGGTGATCAGCCAGCCTTGGCAATCTTTAACACTGACCGGAAACACCCCGTCCACCACGCGAAAGGTGCGAAACTGAAACCCGTTGCCCGCCAGCAATTGCGCGAACATGTCGGGGTAATCGCCCATGCTGTCCGCAAGGGCGTCGGGCGCAAGTCCGGTTTGTAGAATGCCGATCAGCATGAAGTATCCGTTATTTTACGTGATGAAGGGTGCGCGCCGCCCCCCAGTTGGTCAAGGGGGGAGGCGCGGGAAGCGCGTTAAACCGTATCGAGATACAGCTCGACCCGTTCGGCATCGGTCAACTCGCCAATATAGTGCAGTTCTTGCCGTTTGGTTGAAATCAGGTTTTTGATCAGTTCGGGGTGGATAAAGCGTGGCACAATTTCGCTTTGCTCCATCGCTTCAATTGCGGCCTCCCAAGTATCGGGGATCTGCGGCAATCCATCGACGGCATAGGCGTTGCCGATGATCGGCGATGTCGGTTCCGTCGGGTTTTCGATGCCATCGAGTGCGGCCCCCAAAATGGCTGCCAACATCAGATAGGGGTTCACATCGCCGCCCGCCACGCGGTGTTCGATGCGCCGCGCCGAAGGCGTGCCTGCCGGAATGCGGATGGCCGAGGTGCGGTTTTCATAGCCCCAACTGATGGCGGTGGGCGCGTGTTTGCCGGGGATCAGACGTTCATAGCTGTTCTGGTGTGGCGCAAAGATCAGCGCGGAATCGTGCATGGCGTTCAGACACCCCGCAACTGCATGCCGCATCACGGCGGTGCCCTTGGGGCCACCAGAATCAAAGACATTGCGGCCTTCGGCATCAAGCACCGAAAAATGGGTGTGCAGACCTGATCCTGAATATTCCGGATAAGGTTTGGCCATAAACGAGGCCGCAAAGCCGTGGCGACGCGCCAGACCTTTGACCAACATCTTGAAAAACCAAGCATCATCGGCGGCGCGCAGCGCGTCGTCGCAATGCATCAGGTTCACTTCGAACTGCCCCAGACCGGTTTCCGATGTGGTGGTATCGGCGGGAATATCCATCGCTTCGCAGGCGTCGTACAAATCCGTAAAGAACGTATCAAACGCATCCAGCGCGCGGATCGACAGGGTTTCAGCCGCCTTGCGCCGCTTGCCAGACCGTGGGCTGGCGGGCACCTGCATGGTTTTGCCGCTGTCGTCGATCAGAAAAAACTCCAGCTCCATCGCACAGACGGGGGTCAGGCCACGGGCTTTGAACCGGTCGACAACGGCGCGCAGTGCATGCCGGGGATCGCCTTCGTAAGGGGTGCCGTTTTCGCGAAACATCCAGATCGGCAGCAGGGCCGTCGGGGCCTCAAGCCAGGGCATTGGCATAAAGCCACGCTCGGTTGGCTTCAGCACACCGTCCTGGTCGCCCTGTTCAAATACCAGCGGGCTGTCGTCAATATCTTCGCCCCAGATATCAAGGTTCAATACCGAAAACGGGAACCGTGTACCGTTCTTTACCACGTTATCAGCAAAACGGGCGGGCACGCGTTTGCCCCGCGCTTGCCCGTTCAAATCCGCCGCAGCGACACGAATTGTGCGCACGTCAGGATGCTTTCTCAGCCAGTCTTTCATCATTTCACATCAGGAAAGGCATGGAACCGCCCACACTTGGTCAAAGACCCAGCAGGCTGCGTTCGGATCATGCCCTTGATCCTATCCTATTTTTCCGATCCCGGCAGCCGCCCTTGTAGCAGCCACGCAATTTGATCAAATTTAGGTTACTACCTGATCACCTGCGGACGCAAGCGAATTCTGGCGCGCTGATTTTGCGGCAAATGGCGGTTCAGGCGGCGATTGACTGCACCAAACCCCCAGATCACGATCAGGGTCAGCAGCACGAAATAGAAGGCCACGATGGGGTAGGGGATAAAAGGATTGAAAGTTTTATCGGCAAAATAGTTGGCATAATAAAGCGCATCGCCCTTTTGCTGGGCCGCCGGAAAGCCCGAAAAATACACCAGTGTGGTGGATTGCAGCAAAAAGATTGCCTCGTTGGTATAGCTGGGCCACGCCAGCCGAAGCATGGTAGGCCATTGAATTCGTATGAATTTTTTCCAGCCTGATATGCCATAGGCGTCAGCCGCCTCCAGATCGCCCTTTGGCACAGACATCAGCGCACCGTAGAAAATCTCGGCCGAATAGGCGGCGGTGTTCAAGAACAGCACAATCAACGCGCCCGCCCAGGCCTTGGTCAACCAAGAGGCGGTGAGGGTCAGTCCAAACAGGCTGAACCCGGTGCGCGGCAGTAAAACCAGCATTTCATAGGCCAGAAAGAACTGGATAAACAACGGCGATCCGCGGAATACAAAGATGAACCATTCCGCAGGTTTGCGTAAGTAGGGGGTGCGCGCGGCCTTGGCCAGCGCCAGCGCATTGGCAAAAAAGAACCCGAAGGCCAGTGCCAGAACCGCGAAATAGACGTTCCATACCAACCCCGACCCGATCAGGGTGAATTGCTGACACAAGGTGAAATCGGTTCTCGGCAACAGTTTTTCGCCGATCCCGATGGATCGCAGGGCGTAATCACCAACGGTTTGCCAACAGCTGCTCATACCGCTGCCCTGCGCATCGCTTCGCCAGCGGCAGTGGCCTGCCCACGCGACAACCGCGCGTTCAGACGGTTCAAGACCATCTCGGACAGCTTTGTCATCACCAGATAAAACACCAACAACCCCAGAAAATAGAACAACCGCCAATCGGGGTGCGGATAGGCATAGGCGGTGGTCTTGGTGCCGCCTAACTCGCGGGCGTAGTAAACGATGTCTTTAACGCCGAGCAAAAACAGCAGGGGCGTGGCTTTGATCAGCACCATCCACAGATTGGCCAGTCCGGGCAGGGCATAGGTCCACATTTGCGGCACCAGAATGCGACGGAAAACCTGCGCCTGCGACATGCCATACGCCTCGCCGGTTTCCAGTTGCGCGCGCGGCACCGCCTGCATTGCGCCATAAATTACGTTTGAAACGAATGCACCAAAGACGATGGCAAAGGTGATGACGGCCAAAAAGAACCCGTAAGCCTGAAACGCAAAGGGCGAGGCGCTGGCCAACGGCACTTTGGCCGCCGGGCACACGCGAAATTCAAGGCCATTGCGAATGGGGTCCGTCCAGTCCGGGCAATGATATTGGTGGCTAAGCCATTCGATGCCCTGATCCAAGGCGATCACAAAGAACAGGAAATACACGATGTCCGGCACGCCGCGCACCATGGCGGTATAGGCCTTGCCGAACCAGCGCAGCGGCGCAAAGGCAGACCGGGCGGCCATCGCTCCGCCAAAGCCCAAGGCCATCGCGGCAGGCGCTGTCACCGCCAGCAAGGCCAGAACGGTGACAAAAGACATATAGAAATCAAGATGTTTGCCGGATGTCAGATAGCAAACCGCCCAAGTCAGGCCTTCGATGGATTTTGGATCGACGCAGACGGCAAACATCGGGCGGGGATCCTTGTGGGGCCATCATAAGGGAAAATCCCCGGCCCATAAAGGCCGGGGTCTGTGCAGAATTACAGGACGCTCTTAGAACTTGGAACCTTCGGCGCCAAAGTACTTCTCGATCATCACATTCAGGCTGCCGTCTGCTTTCATCGTGGTGATGGCCGCGTCCAGCTTGCCTTTCAACTCTTGGTCCGACTGGCGCACGCCCAGACCAACGCCGCCACCGATTGCCACTTCGTCGCCAACAAACATCAGCGCGCCGGCAGATTCCTCGACCAGAGGGCGCAGATAGGCCTTGTCGGCAAACACCGCCACCGCCTCGCCATTGCGCACGGCGGCCACGGTTTCATCAGGTGTCGGGAATTCCAGCAGCGTTGCTTTGGTTGACGCGACATAGCCCGACTGGATGGTCGAGACCTGCGCCGAGACAATCCCCGTCACAATATCCGCATCCGCCGATCCCGCGACATAGGCCGATGGCTCTGGCGGATAATAGTTTTGCGTGAAATCAATCACTTGCTTGCGCTCATCGGTGATCGACATGCCCGCGATGATCACGTCATAGTTGCCCGATTGCAGGTTGGGAATGATGCTGTCCCATTCATTGGTCGACCAAGTGCATTCCAGCGCTGCCCGCTTGCAGATCTCATCGCCGAACTCGCGCTCGAAGCCGCCAACTTCGCCTTTGTCGTCGATCAAGTTGAACGGAGGATAGGCGCCTTCGGTGGCAAGACGCACAACCTCAGCGGTGGCAAAACCTGCGGTAAGGGCAATCATCGCGGTTGCAAGAAGCAGTTTTTTCATCGGACTCTCCCAGAGTTGGTTTTTTGTTTGGTTGGAACTGGCACGTTACTACCAGCGGTTCGAAATTTCATCCAGTGTACCGTCTTCGATCATGGCCAACAGGGCAGCGTCAAGCTTTTGCAGCAGGGCGCTGTTGCCCTTGCAAACCGCCATCGCGGTGCCATCGTCCAGGATATCTTCGCTGTAAAGCCATTCAAACCCATGGGTTGCCATGATTTCTGTCAGTGGTTCGGCGTTGAACGCGCCCAAGGCCAGATCGGTCTTGCCATCAATCAGGGCCTGCAAAACCGCCATTTCATTGGGATAAGCGGTATAGCGTCGCCCGGTATCGGCCAAATGCTGCTCGTGGATGGTGCCCGATTGAACGGCCGTCAGCGCATCATCGATTGCAGGCGCGCCGGGGCGGCCAATATAGCTGCTTTCGCTGCCGGACTGGGTGTAAGGGATCGTGAAATCCACCCGTTTAGAACGGGCATCGGTGATGGCGATACCCCCCATGATGATGTCAAACGCGCCCGTCGCCAGTCCGGGGATCAACTGATCAAACTGCGTGGCGATCCACGTGCAGTTCAGCGCGGCCCGCCTGCACACTTCGTCCGCGATATCGCGGTCCATTCCGGCGATTTCACCGGCCTCGTCCAGTTGCGTATAGGGATAGAACGGCACTTCGGTGCCAATGATGGTGGGCGAAGCCGAGGCCAGATGCAGTGCTGCAATACCGGCAGTCAGCGCGCCACAGGCCATCTTAGGCCCCAGTCGCCGATAAAAACCCGCGCAAACGGTCGGTTTTGGGCGCGCGGAACAGTTTATCCGGTGCGCCTTCCTCCTCAACCCGGCCTTTGTGCAGGAAAATCACATGATCCGACACATCGGCCGCCAGCTTCATATCATGCGTCACCAGAATCATCGTGCGGCCTTCATCGGCCAAGGCCTTGATCACGCGCACAACTTCTTGTTCCAGTTCCGGGTCCAGCGCCGACGTGGGCTCGTCAAACAACAACGCGCGCGGTTCCATGCACAGCGCGCGCGCGATGGCCGCGCGTTGTTGCTGGCCCCCCGACAGCATCGCGGGCCAGGCATCGGCCTTTTCTGCAATCCCCACTTTGGCCAGATAAAAGCGGGCTTTCTCTTCCACTTCGTGCGGGTCGCGCTTCATCACGGTGACGGGGGCTTCCATCACGTTTTGCAGGATCGACATATGCGCCCACAGGTTAAACTGCTGAAATACCATAGACAAATTGGTACGCATCCGGGTGACCTGATCGCGGTCGGCGGGATGGCGGCCAAGGCCGCGGCCCTTCCAGCGCACCGCCTCGCCTTCAAACACAATCTCGCCCGACTGACTGTCTTCCAGCAGATTGCAACAGCGCAGCAGGGTGGATTTGCCCGACCCGGATGACCCGATCAAGGACACCACGGCTCCGCGCGGCGCAGTCAGATCAACGCCTTTCAACACCTCAAGATTGCCATAGCTTTTGTGCAGATCGTGAATGGCAATCACGGGGGTATCATTGCCGGGTGTGTCAACGGGTAGGGTCACGGGTGGCCTTAAACTTGGATCAGCCCGAACTAGGGGGCAGAAATCGTCGGTTTGCAACGGGGTTTATGGCAAAGATCACGGCCAAAGGTGCATTGTGATCAGGTCAACAGCGCAATTTGGTCCGGGCTGGGCGGGGTTGGCACGTCAAGATAAGCCTGGGCCGGAATGCGCACAAGGCCACGCAGCATCAGGGTTTCACGATCCGATTGTGCAAGCGCTACGATGGCCGCTGCCACCACATCAAAGTAAAGGCCAGCATCAACACCCTTTGCGGCAATATAGGGCAAGACGGGCGTGGCGGGGCTGGTGCGCGCAATCACTTTCAGCGCGGCCATACTGGGTTCGTGGCGGCACAACAGCGCCCAGGTCAGCGCATCAATCGCCGCGAAATCAGCAAGCCCCTGCGCCACCGCCAAAGCCGAGGCCCGATGCCCGCCGGTTTGCAGCGCGGGGCGAAGCTGCAGGCCCAGTTTGGCTGTATGATTCTGAGGCGCGGCCCAGCCTGATTGGGACAGACCTTCGTTATACGCAAAACGTGCATCAGAAAAAGCCGCCAAACCGGTGCGCGGATCATCGGCCCGCGCAATATACACCGATACATAGTGCCCCGGTGGACACTCCGGCACGGCATAGTCAGGCGTGCCAATCAGGGTGACTTTGTCCGACAGACTGGCGCGGAAAGGAAAGCCGCAGGTCTGCGAAAACACCAGACCGGGCGAGGTCCAGGCGGGCCAAAAGGCCCCGTCCCCCCGCGTCAACGCGTCTGGCGCGGCAATCTTATGGCTGCGCAACCCGTCGCGAATGCCCTCCCAAAGCCTGTCATTGGCGGCCTGCAATGCGGGCGCAAAATCATACATGCCAAGGGAGGCGATCATTCGTCGATCGCCCTTTGCCGCGCCAGACCAGATTCAACATCCGTCAACCCCAGCAGATTTGCCAACAACCGCAGCATCTGGTCTTCGTTTGCATCCCGGATGCCATCCGACACCGCCACCGACCACAGGGCCTGCACCAGATGCGTGCGGTCTTCCAATGGCACGGCCGCCTTCAGGGCTTTGGTAAAGCGCACCGTATCGGGGGCTGCGGTTTCAAGATCTTCGGCCGCAACGCGCAGGTGGGCGGCGGCGAAGGCGTCAAGCCCATGACGGCTCATCAGCACCCGGTCTATCCGTTCTACCTCTTCGGCGGCGTAAAGCCCATCCGTGCGCGCGACGCGCACCATCAAGGCGGCCAAGGCCAATTGGGCATCAGGCTCTGGCAGGCGGGTGGGGGCGGGGGCCAAAAGGCGCTGTAAAAGGTCTGCGAACATCACGATAAGATAGCGGCGTTCTGAAGCAACGCCAAGGTCCGGGCGACAGGTGGTTGTCGATTTCAGGGAATGCGAATGTGCCCAAGGCTGATTGGCACCGCCGTGCCTTTGATCCGGACGGCTGTCAGGTGCCCTGCATCCACATCCACCGTCAGCCCGATGGTGCTGGCCCGACCCATCTGGACACCCTGTCTCAGTGTCTGATCCGAAACTAGTTGAGTGAATTCAGTCCTTTGTGATTCTGTTCGGTTGTGACACTGAACGGAGATCACAATGGCTTGGACCGAACT
>JAYUHO010000188.1:0-13033 GCA_043766915.1 Cypionkella sp. | reverse complement strand
GTGTCCGTGCATCTCACCGAGAGCCCCGGCGGCGGCGCGCAATCCTTGGGCTTGGATTATTGGCAGGCGCAGCGGCTGATCATCATGCCGCAGGCGCTGAAAGTGACGATCCCCGGCATCGTGGGGCAGTTCATTGGTCTGTTCAAAGACACCACGCTGGTGTCTTTCATATCCCTGCAAGACCCGCTGCAACTGGTCAGCTCGATCCGCGCCAACACCGAATGGAACGGCATCTATTGGGAGCTGTTCATTTTCGTCGGCTTTTTGTTTTTCATCTTCTGTTTCAGCATGTCGCGATACTCGATGTATCTTGAGAACAAGCTGAAAACCGACCACCGATAGGAGCGCGCCAATGGCCGAAACAGCAATCGACCGAAGCAAGATGACCGTCTCTGATGAGGTGGCCATCCAGATCACGGATATGAACAAATGGTACGGCACGTTTCATGTGCTGCGCGACATCAACATCACGGTGAACAAGGGCGAGCGTATTGTTGTCTGCGGCCCGTCCGGATCGGGCAAATCAACGCTGATCCGCTGCGTCAACAGGCTGGAAGAACACCAGCAGGGCAAGATTGTGGTCGATGGCACTGAACTGACGTCCGATCTGAAGAACATCGACAAGGTGCGGTCCGAGGTGGGGATGGTGTTTCAACACTTCAACCTGTTCCCGCATCTGACCATTCTGGAAAACCTGACGCTGGCCCCGATCTGGGTGCGCAAGGTGCCCAAGAAGGAAGCCGACGAAATTGCAATGTATTTTCTGGACAAGGTGAAAATTCCGGAACAGGCGCATAAGTATCCCGGTCAACTTTCAGGCGGCCAGCAACAGCGCGTGGCGATTGCGCGGTCTTTGTGCATGAAGCCGCGCATCATGCTGTTTGACGAACCCACGTCGGCGCTGGACCCCGAGATGATCAAAGAAGTGCTGGACACCATGATCAGCCTTGCCGAAGACGGCATGACGATGGTTTGCGTGACGCATGAGATGGGCTTTGCCCAGGCCGTGGCGAACCGGGTGATCTTTATGGATCAGGGCCAGATCGTGGAACAGAACGAACCGCGCGAGTTTTTCAATAACCCGCAGTCAGAGCGCACGAAACTGTTCCTGTCGCAGATCTTGGGACATTAAGACCGGGGGTGCGTGAAATCACGCACCCTACACCCTACGCCTCAATCTCTCGCGGCACGATGAAATCCACCGTCGCCCCGGCGCCAAATTCGGCTTCGGTCCAGCTTTGGATGTTAAAGTCCACCACCAGTGTTGCCCCGGTTGGATAGCGCGCAAATTCAGCGTTCAGTGGCGGGTGCGCCACCAATCGGCTAGAAAATTCGCCAATCCCCGGATTGTGGCCGATGATCATCACCGTGTCATGGCTGGCATGGCGCAGCACGGCCAGCATCACGTCTGGCCCCGCATGATAAAGCGCAGGCTTTAACTCTAGCACCGGCGTGCCGGGCAGGGCGGGCGCGATGCCCGACCATGTCTTGCGGGTGCGCACGGCGTCGGAACACAAAACCTCGCCCGGCACATAGCCACGCGACGCCAGCCATTGGCCAAGATCGGCAGCGGCGGTCTTGCCACGATCATTCAGCGGGCGGTCATGGTCGGGGGTCAGGGGATCATCCCAGGCAGATTTCGCGTGGCGCGTCAGGATCAGGCGCTTCATGTGTGGAATTTTCCCATATGATAGGCGGATTGTTCCGGCAGTCTTGCATAGCTTTCCGACAGCGGGCAAGCGCGACGCACAGCGCAGCCGAAATTCATGCAATCCGCCCCGGATTCTGTATCCAAATACCTATGACAGGCGGGAACGTCATAGCCATTCCCCGTTAATGCCGCCACTGGGCACGCAGTAAGGCAAGGTTTTGCACAGGCATCGCAGGGGCGCGGCACGGCGGGCGGCAGATCAATCACCTGCCGCAGCGCCAAAGCCCCGCGAAAGCTGACCATCAGCCCCTGATCGGCCTGCACCAGTATCCGCACTGGGCTGTCCCACACGCGACCTGTGCGCAGGGCCATGGTGTAAAACGGCTGCCAAGGTAGACGACCAAAGGGAAGCAGCGCCTTGGCCCCCAAATCGCAAGCCATCCGCCCAATCACCCGGCGTGACCAGCGATCCACCGGATCAGGCGTGCCATCCCATTCCGGTTGGCTGCGGATATGCGCCCAAAATCCCGGCTCACGCGGGCCCAGCATCAAAACGCTGCGGGTTCCTTTGGGCAACGCGTCGTCATCCTGGCAGGCAAACCCACCCAACACCGCCAGATGATGCGTCGCAGCCATCGACTCTATCTGCGCCAGCGTCACTTGCGAAATGGCAACAACAGGCTCCACCCCAGCTTGGTTGGTTTGTCGTCTTGCCATTCAAGCCCCACCGTCATCGCCGCGTGCCCGCCCGCGGGTTGGCCTCGATACGTGCCAAAAATCCGATCCCAGATCGACAAGGCAAAGCCGAAGTTGCGGTTATGCTCGGCGCGGATCACTGAGTGGTGCACCCGGTGCATGTCCGGCGTCACCAGAACCAGCCGTATAATGCGGTCCAACCACACTGGCAGCGCGATATTGGCATGGTTGAACATCGCGGTCGCATTCAGCAAGACTTCGAACAATACCACCGCCACCGCTTGTGGTCCCAACAGATAAATCAGCCCGATTTTCAGCACCATCGAGGCCAAAATCTCAACCGGATGAAACCGCAGGGCGGTGGTCACATCCATATCGCGGTCGGCATGGTGCATGCGGTGAAACCGCCAGAACAGCGGCACCTGATGCGTGACCCAATGCTGCGCCCAGATTGCGAAATCCAGGAACAGGGTGGCGGCAAGCATCTCAACCCATAGCGGCCACATCACGTTGTTCAGCAGCCCCCACCCATTCGACCACGCATCTATCGCCGCGCCAACAGCCAGAAATGGCATCACCAATGCCAAACCGCGCAGCGCAACCGTGTTCAGAACGGTGATCGACAGATTGGTAAACCAACGCCCAGCCATCGCAGTGACGCGGGCGCGGCGGGGGGCCAAAGCCTCAATTCCCGCGAACACAACAAAGAGGCCAATAAAGACGGTCAGCCGGATGATCAACTCGTTTGGCATTGGCGCACCTCGCTGTCCGGTAAACATAGGGTGCGCCGTCCCCAAAAGCTAGCGCCGCACGCGCGGCTTGACCCGTGGCTCGGTTGATCTGATCTGGCTCCCAGCACCATGATCCGTGAACAATTCAAGCAAACACGCATTGGGAATGCGCCCGTCCAGAATCGTCACCGCGCGCACCCCCTGATCCAGCGCCATCAACGCAGTTTCAGTTTTGGGAATCATACCGCCCGAAATTACCCCATCCGCAATCATTTGCCGCGCCTCTTCGGGGGTGATCGCTGTCATCACGTCACCCGCCGCGTTCTTGACGCCCGATACATCGGTCAACAAAAGCAAACGATCCGCCTGCAACGCCCCTGCAATTGCGCCCGCCGCGGTGTCGCCGTTGACGTTGAACGTTTCATTATCCGCCACGCCCGTAGCCACCGGGGCCACAACAGGAATGATCCCCGCCGCATATAAATCGCGCAAAACCTGCACGTTCATTTCCACCGGACGGCCCACGAACCCCAGTTCAGGATCATCGGCCACGCAAACCATCAGATCATCATCCTTGCCCGAGATCCCTACCGCGCGGCCACCCTGATCATTGATCGCCTGCACGATCCGCTTGTTAACCAGACCTGACAGGATCATTTCGACCACTTCCACTGTGGCCTTGTCTGTCACCCGTTTGCCGCGCACGAATTCCGATTTGATCCCCAGCTTGGCCAGCATGTCATTGATCATCGGCCCGCCGCCATGCACCACCACCGGGTTGACGCCCACCTGCCGCATCAGCACGACATCGCGGGCAAATTCGGCCATTGCGGCGTCATCTCCCATCGCGTTGCCACCAAACTTCACCACCACAACGGCGCCGGAATAACGTTGCAGGTAGGGCAGGGCTTCGGACAACATCTTGGCGGTGGAAATCGCATCTGTCATGGTCAGGGTCTGCTGCTTCATTTTTGCCTCCGGGATGAGAGGTTCCTAACGCCTTTGCCCCGTTCTGCCAAGCCGCGCGTGACTTGCCTTTCCTGACTCGAACTGTCAGCTTTGTGGCAAAGCGAGGTGTTGCATGTCTGAGCAAAAAACCGTGGTTTTAACAGGTGCCAGCCGGGGCATCGGCCATGCGACGGTCAAGCGGTTCTCTGCAGAAGGCTGGCGG
Source organism: Cypionkella sp. (assembly GCA_043766915.1). Taxonomy (GTDB): domain Bacteria; phylum Pseudomonadota; class Alphaproteobacteria; order Rhodobacterales; family Rhodobacteraceae; genus JANNAT01. The sequence continues at coordinate 8,784 of JAYUHO010000188.1, read as the reverse complement.
GTGCTGACCTGTTCGCGCCAGCCCTTTGATGTGCGATGCCCGTGGCCGGGCGGGGAAGACAACCATATCCAGATTGATCTGGCCGACCCCAAAAAAACCATTGAAGCCATTGAAATTATCAAGGCCAAAGTGAACGGCCGGTTGCATGCGTTGGTGAACAATGCGGGGATCAGTCCGAAGGGCGAAGGCGGTAAGCGGTTGAATACATTGGAAACCGATCTGCGCACCTGGGGGCAGGTGTTTCATGTGAACTTCTTTTCCTCGGTTATTCTGGCGCGGGGATTGCAAGACGAATTGGCGGCAACAAAGGGGTCAATCGTCAATGTCACCTCAATCGCCGGGGTCCGCGTGCATCCTTTTGCGGGGGCGGCCTATGCCACGTCAAAGGCGGCACTGGCCGCACTGACGCGAGAAATGGCGCATGATTTTGGCCCGTTGGGCGTCCGGGTGAACGCGATTGCGCCGGGTGAAGTTGAAACTGCCATTCTGTCGCCGGGGACAGATAAAATTGTCGAAAAACTACCGATGCAGCGTTTGGGTCAACCGCGCGAAGTGGCCGATGTGATCTGGTTTTTATGCTCAGACCAATCCAGCTATATCTCTGGTGCCGAGATAGAAGTAAACGGCGCGCAACACGTGTAACCCAGAAAAATTTTTGGCGAAGATTTTTCACCTGTCCGAAGATTTTTTGGCGAAAACTCTTCTTTTGTCACACCAATGTTGCAATAATCGCGCGCAAGGTTTCAATGCCATCGCCCTTTTCCGAACTGGTCACCACCAGTTCAGGATAGGCTGCCGGATGTTTTGCCAGCGCGGCTTTGACCTGTTCAATCACCGCCACGCGCTCCGCATCCGAGATTTTATCCGCCTTGGTCAGCACCGCCTGAAACGTCACCGCCGACCGATCGAGCAGTTGCAAAATTTCTTCATCAACCGCCTTCACGCCATGCCGCGCGTCGATCAGCACAAACGCCCGGCGCAGGGTTTGCCGCCCCGCCAGATAGCTTTTCAACAGCGCCTGCCACTTGGCCACAATCGCAATCGGCGCTTCGGCATAACCATAGCCGGGAAGATCGACCAGATACCGCGTTTCCCCCAGCGCAAAAAAGTTGATTTCTTGCGTGCGCCCCGGAGTATTGGAGGCCCGGGCCAAACTTTTGCGCCCTGTCAACGCATTGATCAAACTTGATTTTCCAACGTTCGACCGCCCCGCAAAGCACACTTCCAGCCGGTCCGCTGGCGGCAGCCCCGACATTGCAACCACGCCTTTGACGAAATCAACGGGGCCTGCAAACATCAACCGTCCTGCTTCGCGGTCAGCGAATTCCGGGTCGGGTGCAAGGGTGAACGTAAGGCTCATTCCACCTGCACCGTATCGCCGAGGGCTATTTTGCCGCCCGTGATCACGCGGGCGTAAACCCCAAAATCCTGATGGCCAAAAGTTGTGTCCAACGCGCCCAGCGTATCGGCGTCAATCACGCCGGTGCGCGGGTTTGCCATGGTCGCGCGGCAGCGCGTGATGCGTTCCACCACCTCTAAAACCGTGGTCCCGATCTGCACCCTTTTGCCAACCCAATCGAATTCCGCCCAAGGTGCCAGCCCGTCTATCCACAAATTGCCCCGCCAACGATCGGGCGAAAGCTCTTGCGCCAAGACGCCCGACAGCGCCTTATTGGACGCAAGACCAAAGATCGAGATGGACGGATAATCCGTATCCGTCATGGCCCGCCCGGCGGTCACGATCTGCACGGGCTGTGCGCGATCCGCAGGGTTAAGCGGACGCACCCAATCAAGAAACCGCGCCCGATCAGCGGTATGGTCGGGCCGAAATGTCAGGTCCGGCTTTTCCGGGTGCATCAGCGTAATGGTTGCGGTTGTGTCCTCCAGCCGTGCAGAAATGGCCATCAATGCGGGCGCTTTTGCCCCGCGCGCAAAGTTCACGCATTCATTCCAACCCGGAACCAGCCGTGCAGCATCATGCGCCACAGCCCAATACCGATCAAACGGCAGGCTTTCACCCGCCGTCAAAAGCACCGACGCCAGCTCTTCGCGCCCGTGCGATTTGATCGGATGGCGGGCAATATGCGCCAGCGTCGCTGTCATTTCTTCTTGGCCTTATCCGCCACTGCAGGCACCGCAGCCTTCTTGAAGCTGGACATGATATTGCTGAAAATTTCCGGTTTGTGGCCATGACTGCGCATGATCAGATATTGTTGGGTGAACGTGATGGTGTTGTTGGTGATCCAATATACCACAAGGCCGCTGGCGAAACTGCCCAGCATGAACATGAAAACCCAGGGCATCCAGGCAAAGATCTGTTGTTGCACCGGATCGGCGGGTGCTGGGTTCAGCTTTTGCTGCAGCCACATCGAAATGCCCAAAAGGATCGGCAGCACGCCAATAAAGATCAGCGCCAGCACGGAACCGGGGACGGGGTTGGCCCATGGCAGCAGGCCGAACAGATTGAATAAGGACGAGGTATCGGGCGATGACAGATCGTTCAACCATCCAAAGAACGGCGCGTGACGCAATTCTATTGTGACAAAGATCACCTTATACAGCGAGAAAAAGATCGGAATCTGGATCAGGATCGGCAAACAGCCCGCCGCCGGATTAACCTTTTTCTCTTTATAAAGCTGCATCATTTCTTTTTGCATCTTTTGCTTGTCGTCGCCGGACCGCAGCTTCAGCGCCTCAATCTCGGGCTGCAATTCCTTCATCCGCGCCATTGAGACGTAGGATTTATACGCCAGCGGCAGCACCAGAAGTTTCAGGAAGAACGTCAGCCCGATGATCGCCAGACCCATGTTGCCGATTAGCCCATGCAGCCAGTGCAGGATACGAAAAATTGGTTTGGTCAGGAAATAGAACCACCCCCAATCAATCGAGTCGACAAACCCCGCCACGCCGCCTTCGTTCTGATAGCGTTGGATGGTTTCCCATTCCTTGGCTCCGGCAAACAACTGCGTCGTGGTTTCAACTTTGCCACCGGGGGCAACCGTCATCAGCGGCTGGCGCACTTCGGCCTGATAGATATCAGCGCCCGGCACATATTTGCTGACGGATGTATAGGGTTTGCCCTGTTCGGGGATCAGCGTCGTCATCCAGTAATGATCGGTAAAGCCAATCCAGCCATCGGTGGTGGCTTCGATCACTTCGGCTTGCGCCCCTTCGCGGTCAACCACGGGCAGGCTGGCGACGTTCTTGTACTTGGTTTCTTCAAGCGTGCCGTCCGTGCGACGGACCATGCCTTCGTGCACCACATAGATGTTTTGCAGTTTTGGCAGACCGTGACGCGCGATAATCCCGTAGGGCGCAAGGCGGGCCTCGGTTGCACTGGTGTTTTCCACCTGATCCGTCACCGTGAACATGAAATCGGCATCCACCCCGATGGTGCGGGTAAAGATCAGGCCTTTGCCGTTCTCCCAACGCAGGGTCGCAGGGTGATCCGGGGCCAGCGTGCCGCCACCGACAATCTTCCATTCCGATTTTGCGCCCGGCACGTCATCGGCTGTCAGGCCCTTGCCGGGGGCCCAGCCGAACACCGCGTAATAGGGGGTTTCTTTGCCGACGGGTGACAACAATTGCACGGTTTTTGAATCGACTGCCGTGGTTTCGCGATAGGTTTTCAGCGACAAGTCGTCCAGCCGCCCGCCCAACATGGAAAACGATCCTGACAGTTTTGGCGTGTCAATCGTCAGGCGGGGGGCTTCGGGCAGCGGTTCGGTCTGGGCAGTGGTCACGGCGGCGACATCGCCGGTTTCGGCTGCTGGCGGAATGGCCGCCGGATCCGGCACAGATTCGGTCTGAACAACCTCGGGCTTGGGGAACCACTGCGGAAACAGCATTGGTCCGGCCACGAACCACGTCAGGATCACAAGGAAACTAAGCACGGTTGCAAGGATAAGATTCTTGTTCTGATCGTCCATCTAGGCCGCCACCAATCCTGTTGTGGGTTTGGGCCGTTCAACGATAGGGTGCGGGAAAGGTCAAGCGGTTTTACCCCTTTTGGGCCTGTGCCGCGGTGATTGCCGGAAGAATTGAACGCAACGGTGCTATCGCGTTCGCTGACCGATGCGTGGGGTCTGTGCTTGCTTGGCGCGGTGGCGTGCGATCCAATCCATCGTCTCATCAACCGGCATCGGTCGGGCGATGCCAAAGCCCTGCACATCATTGCAGCCTAGCTGTGCCATCATCGCATGTTCGGCAGGCGTTTCCACCCCTTCGGCCAATGTAGCCAAGCCCAATTGTTCGGCCATCGACAGGATCGCTGACACCATCTTTTGCTGGTCGCGATCCTCGTCAACGCGGGTGACAAAGCTGCGGTCGATCTTGATGCGCCGCACCGCAAATCGCCGGATCGAGGTGATCGAGGCATGGCCGGTGCCAAAATCATCCAGATCAATCCCGCAGCCCAATTGCGCCAGTGTCGCGATATTGGACACGATCACGTCATTGTCGGCTTCGGCCACGACGTTTTCCAAAATCTCGACGCAAAGGCGCGAGGGTTTCAGATTGAACCGGTCCAACTCCCACTGCAATTTGGCGGCCAGCCTTGGGTTGCGCAGCTCGGACGCGGAAAAATTCACGGCAACCTTTGGCACCGCCAGCCCCAGTTTATCCCAGCGCGCAAGGGCAGACAGCGCGTTGTACAGCATCACCTCGCCCAGCCGTTCAATCAGCCCCGCCGCGTCGAGCAGAGGTAAAAATTCTGCCGGCGGGATCAAACCTTTTTCGGGGTGATACCAGCGCGCCAGCGCCTCAAACCCCGTAATGGCCCCGGTATCGGTAGACACCTGTGGTTGGAAATGCGCACGGATGTGGCCTTCGTCCAAGGCCTGTTCCAGTTCTTCGCGCAACGCCTCGCGGTCGGCGCGGTGGCGCGACATTTCTGGTGCATAGGCGCGAATGGCGCCGGGGCCGTGCCGCGCCGCATCATCGGCCGCAAGCTGGGCTGCCTCCAGCAAAGCCTTGCCGTTTGGTAAAGGGGCGCGCGCGGCCAGACAAAAGCCAATCGAGGCACTGACGTAAAGTCGCGCGGCATTTACACTGACGGGCACTGAAAGGGCCGCCTGCAACCGCGTCGCCAGTTGCACAACGGTTTCCAGATCAAGTCTGCGCACCGGCGACAGGACCACAGCAAATCCCCCACCCTCCAACCGCGCCACCAAATCCCCTTCGCGCAGTGCCGCCGACATCCGTTCGGCTGACCGGGCCAGAACTTCGGTTTGGGCAGCGCGCCCGTGGCGGTCAACAAACTGATCGGTCCCGTCAAGCTGTATCACCAGACAGGCAGTCGTTCGCCCCGAAATCGGGCCATCGCCCATCACCTTGTCCAGACTGGCCACAATCTGATGGCGCACCGACAGTCCTGCCAGCGCATCAGGCATCGCTGGCCCAATGCCGGTATTCACCCGAAACGCGCCTGCAATCGCGAAAACCAACGGCGCGCCCAGGGCCACAAGGATAAGAACTTCTTCGCCCCCCAGCCAAAATGCGGCCAAGGTCAACGCCGGCACGAACACAATCCATTCGGGTTTGCGCAGGTATATCCCGAGTGGCGGTAAAGCCCGGATCGCACTGGAAAGACGGCTTATTTGCATAGATCGGCCCCGACGCTGACAGGGGGACGACACCCCCATTAGCGCCAGCCTAGGCAAACAGGTTGATTGGATCGTTAATCTGCATCCAGAAGTTGCGCAAAATTTTTCCTAAATTATGTCAAAGATCCTGCGCCGGGCTCAATCTGATCGCGGCCACGCCGCGTATAGTCTTAAACAGGAGTTTTTGATGCGCCTTCTCCTTACCTTGTGCGTGGTATTGCTGGGGGGGTGCGCCGGTAAACCGTCTTTCACCGATGCCAGCCTTAGCACCCGGCACTTGAACATCGAGCAGTTCTTTGACGGCGATCTGGTGGCATATGGCCAGTTTCAGGATATCTTCGGCACCGTCCGGCGGCAGTTCAAAGTCACGATCAAGGGCGATTGGAATGGCAAACGGCTGAAACTGTTGGAAGATTTTGTTTATGAAGACGGCTCGACCGAACGTCGGGTCTGGACGTTGGTAAAAACCGGCCCTGAAACCTGGACCGGCACCGCACCCGGCGTCATTGGCCAAGCTGTAGGGGTTGAAAAGGGCGATCGGTTCAACTGGGGCTATACGATTGATCTGCCGGTGCCTGCCGCCGATGGCCCTGCAAAGACGGTGCGCGTGACATTCGACGATTGGATTTGGCTGCAATCGGACAGCCGCGCCTTCAACCGCGCCTATATGAAACGCTATGGCGTCGATATCGGTGATGTCAGCATCAGTTTCGAAAAACTGCGCTAATTTGAATGATCGGGGTCTGATCCCGGTACCGGATCATACCCTGATCCGCCCCATGGATGGCACCGACAAATCCGATGCACCATCAGAAAACCGCCCCTCACGCCGCCGTGGCGTTCCAACGCCTCAAGCGCATAAGCCGAACAGGTCGGTTGAAACCGGCAGCCGTTGCCGATCCACGGGCTAAGGATCAAACGATAGGCCCGCACGGGCAGGGCGATGATCGTGGCAAAGGGGGTCATGGCCGGTCTTTGTGAACTGACCGCAACGCGGCGTGCAGGTCGGCCAGCAAGTCGCCATAGGCCCGTGCAATGGTCGCTTGGGGTTTGGCCACCAGCACATAATCCCAACCGGGGCGTGCGGCCTTGGCCAGCACCTCGCGCACCACGGCCCGCAGGCGGCGCTTGGCCCGGTTGCGCGCCACTGCATTGCCGATTTTCTTTGATGCCGTAAACCCAACCCGCACCACTGCAGCACCGTCATCGCGGGCGCGTCCCTGCAGTAGGAACCCGCCCGTGCCTTGCCGTCGCGCTTGGGCCGCACGCAGAAAATCAGGTCGGTTCTTCAGGGTTTCGATCAGACAAAGCGAAACCGCCGAAGGTTGCCCGGACGCTTCGGCAGGTATGCCAATGTCCGATACCGTCGGCGGTGTCATCGCAGCCTCACTATGTCGCAGCCCAATTCAGGGCTGGTCAAAGATTAAGCGGACAGCTTCTTGCGGCCCTTGGCGCGGCGGGCAGCCAGAACCAGACGCCCACCTTTGGTGGCCATACGGGCACGAAAGCCGTGGCGGCGGGCGCGAACCAGGTTCGACGGTTGAAAAGTGCGCTTCATCGCGGTCTCCATCAGACATGTTCCCAAACCCCATACGGATTCGAGAAAGGCAAACTTGAAGTCCGTCCTTTAGGGGGGGAATGGCGACAAGTCAACGCGCCCCTTGCGCGATTTCTGCAACAATTCCCGATCTTATCGGCACCAGCGCAGCCCGATTGTTACAGCCCCCCCCTATTTTCGTGCCGCAAACCGCAGGCTGGATCAAGGCCGCGTGACCCCACTGGCGTTTAGGGGGCTTTGTGCTCCATGTTGGGGGCTGATCAAAGGACATAACATGCCGCTGCCTGCCAACGTGACGCGCAAACTGCCGATTCTTGTCATCCTTGCCTCGGCCATCGGCGGTGCGGTGTTTTTGCGCGATCAGGTCAGCTTTGCCGCGCTGGCCGACAATCGGACGGCGCTGCTGGCGTTTCGCGATGCGCATTTTGTTCGGGCCAGCCTGGGATTTATCGCGGCCTATTTCATCATTGTCGGCCTAAGCTTGCCCGGTGCGACCGTGGCCACGCTGACGGGTGGCTTTCTGTTCGGTATGTTTCCGGGCACGGCCTATAATGTGGTTGGCGCAAGTCTGGGGGCAATCGCGGTATTTTTGGCGGCGCGGGCGGGGTTTGGGGCGGATATGGCGGCCAAAGTGCAATCCGGCAACGGCCCTGCGGCGCGGCTGCAATCGGCGTTGCGAAAAAATGAGTGGTCGGCCTTGCTGGTCATGCGGCTGGTGCCTGCCTTGCCGTTCTTTTTGGCCAATCTGATCCCCGCTTTTGTCGGGGCCCGGCTGGACCGGTATGCCGTTACCACGGTGGTTGGTATCATCCCCGGGGCCCTTGTGTTCACGTCAATTGGTGCAGGTCTGGGGGAAGTGTTTGCGCGGGGGGAAACCCCTGATCTGGGTGTTATCTTTAGCCCGCCCATTCTGCTACCACTTTTGGGGTTGGCCGCTTTGGCGCTGTTGCCGGTGGTGATCAAATCCCTGCGCGGAAAAGAGGCCTGACATGGAGAAAATCACCGCAGACATCTGTATCATCGGTGCCGGTTCAGGCGGGCTTTCCATCGCTGCCGGGGCGGCACAGATGGGCGCGCGCGTCGTGTTGGTCGAAGGCGACAAGATGGGCGGTGATTGTCTGAACGCGGGCTGTGTGCCGTCAAAGGCGCTGCTGGCGGCCGGTAAGGCGGCGGCAGCGATGCGCACAGGGGCTACCTTTGGCATCACGCCCGTCGACCCGGTGATCGACTTTGCGGCCGTGAAAGACCACGTTGCCCGCACCATCGCCACCATCGCCCCGGTCGACAGCCAGGAGCGGTTTGAAGGCTTTGGCGTGCGGGTCATTCGTGCCTGGGGCAGCTTTACCTCGCCGCGCGATCTGGTGGCGGGTGATGTCACCATAAGGGCGCGCCGATTTGTGGTGGCCACCGGGTCACGTCCATTTATCCCGCCGATTCCCGGCATCGAAACCGTCCCTTATCTGACGAACGAAACGATCTTTGCCCAACGGACCCGCCCCGACCATCTGCTGATCCTTGGGGGCGGGCCGATTGGTATTGAAATGGCGCAGGCGCATCGGCGGCTTGGCTGTGCTGTCACTGTGGTGGAAGGCGCACAGCCGCTGGGCCGCGATGATCCCGACT
>JAYUHO010000187.1:0-4962 GCA_043766915.1 Cypionkella sp. | reverse complement strand
CACGTGCCATATCTGTGCGCTCCCCTTACTTCTTCTTGCCAGCGATGGCTTTTGCGGGGCCCTTGCGGGTGCGAGCGTTGGTATGGGTGCGCTGACCACGAACCGGCAGGTTCTTGCGGTGACGCAGGCCACGATAGCACCCCAAATCCATCAAACGCTTGATGTTCATCGAGGTTTCGCGGCGCAGATCGCCTTCAACCTTGACGTTCGCGTCAATGTATTCGCGGATTGCCAGAACTTCGGCATCCGTCAGTTGGTTTACCCGGCGGGCGGCATCAATCTTGATGGCCTCGCAAATGGTTTTGGCAATAGAAGGGCCAATACCGGTGATATAAGTGAGCGCGATCGGAACCCGTTTCGCGGTCGGGATGTTGACGCCAGCAATACGTGCCAAACGTGTCTTCCTTCATGGTTGCGGTTCCGTAGTGCCAGAACCTTTTTTCACAACACCGTCAGGGCCTTCGCCCAGACGATTCGAATTTCCCGAATAATGGGACATCCATCAGCGATTCCGCTGCAGGACGCCGTGCTTTATGGGCTTTTGTAAGGGGCGTCAAGGCCGGGGCCGAATGAATTATCAGCCTTTGTCAATAACTTTTGCGATTGCCTTCGCAACCACATCCACTTCGGCCAATCCATCGACCGTCGCCAGCCCGCCTTTGGCATAATAATAGCCAAGCAAGGGCGAGGTTTTCTTGTAATACTCCATCAGCCGGGTTTTCAACGCTTCGGCATTGTCGTCGGCGCGGCGTTTCAGATCATGGCTGCCGCAGACATCGCAGGTGCCCTGGCGTTTTGTCGGTTTGGTGACATCATGATAAACCGCACCGCAATAGCCGCAGGTGTACCGCCCGGTGATGCGCTGTACGAGGGCCGCGTCATCGACCTGCATCTCGATCACCGCGTCCAACCGCTGGCCTGTGCGCGCCAACAGGGCACCCAACGCATCGGCTTGCGCCAAGGTGCGCGGAAACCCGTCGAAAATGAACCCACCGCCTGCAGCGCCCGCCAGCTTTTCCTGAATAAGACCGATGACAATCTCATCCGTCACCAACTCGCCGCGCGCCATCACCTCGGCCACCCGGCGGCCCATGTCGGTGCCGCTGTTTTTGGCCTCGCGCAGCATGTCGCCCGTGGAAAGCTGCACCATGGCACGCTCGTCGACCAAGCGCTTCGCTTGGGTGCCTTTGCCAGCGCCCGGGGGGCCAAGAAGAATGATGTTCACCATTTCGTGACTTTAGCGACGCGCGGGTGGTTTGGCCACTGTGCTGCGCTTTTTACCGCGCAGCTGCGACTTTTCGATCAGGCCTTCGTATTGATGCGCCAGCATATGCGACTGGATCTGGTTGATCGTGTCCATCGTCACCGACACCACGATCAAAACCGAGGTGCCGCCAAAGTAGAACGGTATACCAAACTGATGCCGCAGAATCTCGGGCAGCAAACACACTGCTGCCAAATAGGCCGATCCCACAACCAATACCCGGGTCACCACATAATCAAGATAATCCTGGGTCTTTTTGCCCGGACGGATGCCCGGAATGAATCCGTTCTGGTTCTTAAGATTCTCGGCAACTTCATCGGTTTTGAACGCCACGTTTGCGGTATAGAAATACGCAAAGAACACGATCATCGCCACAAAGAACAACAGATACAGCGGCTGGCCGGGACCAAAATACGCCAGAATGGTTGACATGACCGGCCCGGTCTGGGCCCCCGAAAACGCCGAGATTGTGGTGGGCAGCAGCAACAGGGACGAGGCAAAGATCGCCGGGATCACGCCTGCCGGGTTCACCTTGATCGGCAAATGCGACGAGCCGCCGTCATAAACCTTCATCCCCACTTGACGGCGGGGATACTGGATATGGATCTTGCGCAGCGCGCGTTCCATGAACACCACCGCTGCAATGACGGCCACAACCATCAACAACACGCCAAAGATCACCGGCGTAGAGATAACGCCCGCGCGACCCTGACTAAAGAACTGCGCCAGCGCGGCTGGAATTTCGGCCACAATGCCGGTGAAGATGATCAAAGACGTGCCGTTGCCGATGCCGCGCGCGGTGATCTGCTCACCCAGCCACATCAGGAACATCGTGCCGCCGACCAGCGTGACCATACAGGACACGATGAAATAAAGCCCCGGCGTATGGGCCAAACCGCCCGCCTCAATAGACACGGCGATGCCGTATCCTTGGATGGTCGCCAGAAACACGGTGGCATAACGTGTCCACTGGTTCATCTTTTTGCGGCCCGCGTCGCCTTCTTTCTTCATCTGCTCCAGCGCGGGGACCATCGAGGCCAGCAGCTGAATGATGATTGAGGCCGAAATATAGGGCATAATCCCGAGGGCAAAGATGCCCATCCGCTTGATGGCCCCGCCGGTGAACATCGACAGCATGCCACCCAGACCCTGACCCGCCGTATCCATGAAATTGCGCAGGGCGGTGCCGTCAATGCCGGGCACCGGAATATACGTGCCAAGACGGTAGACCATCAAAATGCCAATGGTAAAGAGAATGCGCTGACGCAAATCAGTCGCCTTACCCAGCGCGCCCCAGCTAAGGTTCGCCGCCATTTGCTCTGCAGCAGATGCCATCGTGTTCATCTTTCATTGAAAACGCCGCCGAACCGTCTTCCGGTTGGCGGCGCTGGAAAACTTGAATTTGATGTAAGCGGTCCTAAGGCCGCCTACAACCCATTTATGCAGCTTTGCGCACCGACTTGCCGTGCGGTGCCAGAACCGGAGCCACCGTCAGCGTGCCACCGGCAGCCACCACAGCCTCAATCGCCGAAGCCGAGGCACCAGTGACGTCCAACATCACCTTGGCAGTGATCACGCCTTTGGCCAGAATGCGGATACCGTCACGCTTGGTGGCAGTCAGACCAGCCTCCACCAGCAGGTCTTCGGTGATGGTGTTTTTGATGTCCAGCTTGCCCAGATCAATGAATTTCTGGATCAGGCCAACGTTGACCACCGCGTATTCTTTGCGGTTCGGCTTGGTAAAGCCGCGCTTTGGCAAGCGGCGATACAGCGGCATCTGGCCGCCTTCATAACCACCAATCGCCACACCCGAACGGGACTTTTGCCCCTTGATACCCCGGCCAGCTGTTTTACCCTTGCCCGAACCGGGCCCGCGCGCCACACGCTTTTGCTTTTTGGCAGCACCCGGATTGTCGGAAAGTTCATTCAGTTTCATGTCGCACACTCCTATGCCGGAACTGCCCTAGCTGCGACGGCGGGGGCAAACACGGCGTTGTTGATTCTTATGGCCATAGGGGGCCACTGGGGGCGTATAGAGGGGATGGCGATTGAGGGCAAGCCAGACTGTTAAAGGTTGGCTTAACGTCCTAAATGCACACATAGATAGCCCTTCAGGATTCAAACAGATGCAATTTTCTACTTATGCGAAGCCTGCCCATTTGATTGCAGCGCGCGAATATCTAGATGCTTCAGATTTCCTACTTTCTGCACCTAAGGCAAGGGAGCCGATTTCGCGATTTTCTGACCCTGCCAATTTTCTTGTAGCTCATGGAGCTGAGTTAACACTGAAGGCATACCTTTCGTGGTCTGGCATGAGTGATTTTGACGTCAAAGCGCTTGGCCACAACCTTGCCAATGCGTTTCAAAAACTAAAAACTCACGACCCAACTCTTGCAAAAGCGGTTGAGAAAGAAGTTCGCACCAAATGGCGCAACTCCCTAAAAGCCGCAAGAAGCGAACATGTTGCTGCTTTCACGGACTGTGGAATTACTTCGACTGACTGCCTTGCTGAGCTTGGAATACCGTCAAACGCAAACATCGGTGATAAATGCCCAAGCTTTGCCCACGACCTAGATTGGCTAAGTGAGCGACACCAAAGCGAAGGCGGAAAGTTTCGGTATGTCCAGTTTGGTTCAGACTCTGCGCCATTCATTCAAACGCTTGGACTTAATGAATGCACTGTTCCACGATCTGTTCGGTGGGGTTGCGAGTATGTTCTGAATGCTCTTGAGATAAAGCTTCGCAAGCAAACGTAGAGTGGGTGAAACCCGCGCCCCTAATGCCGCGATACGCGAATCGTGGGTTTCACCCACCCTACTTTTCTTCCCCACCCCGAGCGAAAACGCTCCGGTGGAGCGTTTTTCGGGGTGTTGCGCATAAGGCGGGACGCCGTTGGGCAAGGGGCGTTGTGCCGCACACAATCGGTTGGAAATCGGGGCGCGCATGGCTGGGCGGGCGCGGATACGCGCCTGCCACGGGCAGGCAGGCGCGGCCCGATTTGACGCGTGTCAAATCGGGCAAGGGAAAAACAAAACGCCCCACTTCTCAGTGGGGCGCTCGTGCGATCCGTAGGGCGGGGTTAACCCCGCCGCACTTTACCCGCGCTCTTCGATGATCGTTACAAGATGCGAGATCTTGTTGACCATGCCGCGTACGGAAGGGGTGTCTTCCAATTCGCGGGTGCGGTTCATTTTGTTCAGGCCCAAACCTTTAAGGGTTGCCGTCTGTTTGGCGGGGCGGCGGGCGGCCGAGGCCACCTGCTTTACCACGATGGTTTTCTTGACGGTATCGGTCATGATCAAGCCTCCACAACTTCGGCGGCGGGTTTGTTCAGAATTTCAGCCACTTTCTTGCCGCGGCGTGCCGCAACCTGACGTGGAGAAAATTCATGCTTCAGCCCGTCAATCGTGGCGCGGATCATGTTGTAGGGGTTCTGCGAGCCGATGGATTTCGCCACCACGTCCTGCAGGCCCAACATCTCAAACACAGCGCGCATCGGACCACCGGCAATGATGCCCGTGCCCGCAACGGCAGCGCGCATCACCACTTTACCGGCGCCATGACGGCCTTCCATATCGTGGTGCAGCGTCCGGGCATCCTTCAGCGGCACGCGAATAAGCTGGCGTTTGGCCTGCTCGGTCGCCTTGCGGATCGCCTCGGGCACTTCTTTCACTTTGCCCTTGCCGAACCCGACACGG
>JAYUHO010000186.1:0-4964 GCA_043766915.1 Cypionkella sp. | reverse complement strand
TCCGCATGATCTTCGGTGAAGGCCCGGTAATTCGCCCGTCCGGTGACCTGTTTCAGCCCGCGACCACGGTACCTCCACCCGTCGCCACTTTCGATATCACCATTGCCATTTCGATCAGCATAGGCACGGTTTGCAATCGCTTCCTGATCTGCGGGTTGGTCGGCAGTTCGTCCATAGAGCAGTGCGTCTGCCGGGTTGCGTCGGAAGTAACTGAAAATTGGGGCCAGTCGGTCGGCCCGATAGTCGAGGCTTTCTACAAGACGCAGCCCTTGTCCGACCTCCTGTAGCACCTGACCAAAAAAATGTGTGAGGTGATCCGGGCTGTGCAGGCGAGCTGTTACAATCGATGCGTCGATTTCTCGTGCTATCTGCGCCAGACGGTCCGTATGAGCATCAGGGAAAACGGATGCCAGTCGATCACCCGTCAGAATGTCGCACACCGCGGCTTCGGGTATACTGGCCTGATCAATGATCGGTTCCGCAGTGCATCGACAGTTCCACCCTTGACCCGGATGCCCGCCTTCAGGGGGATCAGACCACGAGAAGATGCGGTCGTCATACTCGGAATGGGAAGCGCGAACCCGGGAATCGTCGCGGCTTCGCCAAGTGTACATTTCGATCTGAAGGGCTTGCGTCTGAAAGTAACCGTTCAGTATTTCCGCATAACGAGCAATGATCGACGCAATGACCGGGTCATTGGGGTTCACGACCACACCGATTTCGGTCAAACGGTCTGCAACCTCGCGCCGAAGCTGGTCACGGATGGGTGTTAAATCGACAGCGCTGATGTCGATTGAGACGCCGCTGGGAAGGGAACGGTTCAGGCTGCCAACCGCTGCGGCGAGCGCATCATCGATGATGCCGTCGAGGAGTCGGTCTGGCACAACCGAGAACTTTGTTTCCAAATCAACAAGGCTATTCAACGCCAAGACGAAGGTGCTTTGCCCGCCTGACCTGATCCAAGTTGAGAATTTACTCTCGTGCAGCATTCTACCGTCGCCCCCAAAATATGGGGGTCATTGAACACGCTCGTAGTCAAGAAGTTGTTAACGTTCCGGTCGCAAGCCTTCGGTGCCAGAGAAGGTTGGACCGGGGTCGCGTTGGCGGAGGGAACGCGACTGCTGTCGAACCTTCTCTGGCATAAACCAGTCAAGTTCATTCCACTGTGAAGGTGCAAGTTGCCAAAATCGCGTGCCTTGTCTCGGCCCGTAGAGTTTACTTGCCAGGCGGGAGAACACCGCCGTCTCGCCCTGAAATCGAGTTGTCGCCTCAGCGCTTCGTGCAAGGTTACCTGATGATCCAGAAGGATCTGGCGCACATTTTGGAGTACGTCGAGGCGGATGATCGGAATGGATCCGTCTTCGGCTATCGGGTCCACGGACTACTCATGCGAACTTGCGTGGAGGTCGAAGCGAATTTTAAAGCAATATTGAAAGCGAATATGTTCACAAGCACACGTCGTTGGACGATGCGAGATTACTCTAGAGTTGAACATAGTCACCGACTGTCTGACTATCAACAACTGTTACATACTTGGCGCGGGTCGATGGGTGAGTTTAGCCCTTTCGGTGCATGGAAGGACAAAGACCCATTGGCTTGGTATGACGCTTACAATGCGGCAAAGCATGATCGCCATGAAAGCCTGATTGCCGCTGACCTCCAAATGCTTGTCCAAGCGATTGGTGGGCTTGTGGTGCTCTTAACCGCTCAGTTCGACACGGAAGACTACTCTGGCCACCCTGACGTACTGGGACTGGGCGGGCCGTCGGTTAATAAATGGGAGGCCGCCCTAGGGGCGTTTTTCGGGTCGAGCGTCCGAACAATTGGCACCATGATCAGCTTTACGATTTTGACTGGCATGATCTGAAAGCTCTCCCCGATCCATTTCAGAAGTTCAATTATGATGCTGCCCCTGAAGTGGTGTTCAGGTAGGTCCAATGGCCCCCGCCAACCGCCAGCTCCACCACCCGTTTCACCCGCACTGGGGCAGGGCTTGGGGCGGTTCGGTGAAAGTCTGTGTCAGCGTTGGGATAAAAGTCGGGTGCGCTCTGACAAAGTCTGCGGCTCAAAAGGCGTTGGCGGCAAAGCAAAAGCCGCGGTGACAGAACCGTCGCTCTCAACGTGAAACGCGATTTGCAACAAATCTGGCTGGGGCGGGAGGGATCGAACCTCCGTATGTCGGTACCAAAAACCGATGCCTTACCGCTTGGCGACGCCCCAACTGAGGCGGTGTTTAGCCATTCACCGGCAGGGCTGCAAGAGGGTTCCCGGGAAAATCTTCAAACGGTTGCAAGGCCCGCGGCGGTCAGGATAGACGGGGCCATGGAACAGGTTGATGTGGTGATCTTGGGGGCGGGGGCGGCGGGTATGTTTGCCGCGATCGAGGCCGGACGGCGCGGACGGCGCGTGCTGGTGATTGATCACGCAAAGGCTGCGGGCGAAAAAATTCGCATTTCGGGGGGCGGGCGCTGTAACTTTACCAATATGGGCATTCAAGCCGACCGGTTCCTGTCGAAAAACCCGCGTTTTGCCCTGTCGGCGCTGAAACGCTATACCCAATGGGATTTTATCGCCCGGATGGACGGTGCCGGGATTGCCTGGCACGAGAAAACCCTCGGGCAGTTGTTCTGTGATGGATCGGCCAAACAAGTGGTCGATATGCTTTTGCGCGACATGTCGCAGGCGGGCGTAGGGCTGTGGCTGGGCTGCGGCTTGGGGCCGCTGCGCCGAACATCTACGGGGTTTGAGGTGGAAACTGCACGCGGGCCGGTGGCGGCCACTTCGGTGATCGTGGCCACGGGCGGCAAGTCGATCCCGAAGATGGGTGCAACAAGCTATGGCTATCAGATCGCCGAAAGTTTCAGTGTGCCGGTGCTGGAAACCCGGCCCGGTCTGGTGCCGCTGACCTTTGCCGAACAGGAACTGCAATGGATGGTGCCTTTGGCGGGCGTGGCGCTGGATGCGCGGGTATCCTGCGGGGCGCGCGGCTTTGATGAGGCGGTATTGTTCACCCATCGCGGCCTGTCTGGGCCTGCTGTGCTGCAAATCAGCAGCTATTGGCGTGAAGGCGATGCGGTGCAGTTAAACCTGCTGCCAGGGGGCGATGCGGCGGCGTTGATGCGCAGCGCCAAGGCCGAAAATGGCCGTCAGGCCCTGCGCACCGCGCTGGCGCGGCACCTGCCTGAACGGCTGGCGCGGCACATCGAGGCCAGCCTGGCGATCAGCGCGCCGTTGGCCGAAATCAGCCGCGCCGATCTGGACCGGGCGGCGGCGATGATCTCAAACTGGCGGCTGGTGCCGGTGGGCTCTGAGGGCTACCGCACAGCCGAGGTGACGCTTGGCGGCGTTGATACCGATGCGCTGGACGGGCGCACGATGCAGGCGCGCGGGGTGCCGGGACTGTATTTCATCGGCGAGGTGGTTGATGTCACCGGTTGGCTGGGCGGTTATAATTTTCAATGGGCCTGGTCATCGGGTTGGGCTGCAGGGCAGGTGGCTTAGACCAAAATCCTTGCAAGGATTTTGCAAATTTTTTCCAAAAAAATTTGAACCGCGACTTGACGCATCACGGGCCCGTGACTACGTCACCGCTACGAACCGGGCCCCTCTGGCGACAAAATGTCGTGATGTCGGATCGTATCGAGCGTGCTCGGTGGTGGCCCGGTGTTCCTGAACAAGGTTGCTTCCCAGTGCACTCTTCACTTGAATGAGGTTGCGCATGGATATGTTACTTTACACCCTGTTTCTGGGAACCCCGCTGTGGTTGTGGTTTACCTTTATCGGCATTGTGATCACGCTGCTGGCGTTCGATCTAGGTATTCTGAATAAGACCACGCACGAAATTGGCGTGTCCGAAAGCCTGAAGCTTTCGGCCTTCTACATCACCCTTGGCGTCGGGTTTGGCGGGTTTGTGTGGTATCAGCTGGGCCAACAACCCGCCGTTGAGTATCTGACGGCCTTTGTGGTCGAAAAAACCCTCGCCCTCGACAACGTGTTCGTGATCGCGCTGATCTTTTCCTATTTCGCCATCCCCCGCCAATATCAGCACCGGGTGCTGTTCTGGGGCATTCTGGGCGTGATTGTGCTGCGCGGCATCATGATCGGGGTCGGGGCCACGCTGGTGGCGCAATATGCGTGGATTTTGTATATTTTCGCAGCCTTCCTGATCTTTACCGGCGTGAAAATGCTGATGACTGATGACAAGCAGCTGGATTTGAACGCAAATCCGGTGCTGCGGTTCATGCGCAAGCGCTTTCGGGTCACACCAGAATTGCGGGGAAGCAATTTCTTTGTCACCCAATACGATAGCAAAACGGGCAAAACCCAACGCTATATGACGCCGCTGTTTCTGGCGCTGGTGCTGATCGAGATTGCCGATCTGGTGTTTGCGGTGGATTCGGTGCCCGCGGTGTTTGCGATCTCGACCGATCCGTTCATCGTTTATACCTCGAACATCTTTGCCATTCTGGGCCTGCGGGCGCTGTATTTCGCACTGGCTGCCGTGCTGCACCGGTTCCATTATCTGAAATATGCGCTGGCGGTGCTGCTGGTGTTCATCGGATCGAAGGTGTTTGTGGCGGATCTTTTTGGTTGGCAGAAGTTCCCCGCGCAGTGGTCACTGGGGATTACTTTTGCGATCCTTGCGATTGGCGTGGTCTATTCGCTGTGGCGCAGCCGCAATGATGCACCCGAGATTTCGCACGATAAAGCGGCGTAAATGACAATGGCCTGCCCGGCGCATGAGGCCGGGCAGAGCAGGTCAGACAGGCAACGGATCGGCTTTGGCCAACCGGTCAAACGCTATCAGACTGTCGATCAGTCGCGCCATCTGGTCCAGCGGGATCATGTTGGGGCCATCGGACGGGGCTGTATCGGGCGCTCCATTCGTTTCAATAAACACCCCCGCCACGCCCAGCGCCACCGCCGCACGCGCCATCACCGGGGCAAATTCGCGCTGCCCGCCC
>JAYUHO010000185.1:0-4985 GCA_043766915.1 Cypionkella sp. | reverse complement strand
TGCGACTTGGGGGCAGAGCCCCCGCCTGGCGACGCGGCCCCGAAGGGCCACGGCGCAAATCACTTCTGCAATTCCGTCCAGATTGCCGTCTGATATTCCAGCGCCTTGCCCGAACAGGTCAGCACGAACTGGCCGTTTTTCACAAACTCGGCAGGCGTCACAATTTCGGGCGCGGTTTTCATATCGGCGGGCATGAAGGCGTCCGATCCGCTGATACCGTTGCCATAACGGGCAAAATCCGACAACATCGCGGCGTTTTCCGGGGCCATGATGAAATCCATGAACAAATAGGCATTATCGACGTTCTTGGCATCGGCCAGCAGCACCACATTGTCCATCCACAGCCCAAAGCCTTCCTTCGGATAGCCATAGGCCACGTCTGCATTGCCGATCCGCGCCCGCATCGCTGATCCGTTCCAATCGACCGTCGCTGCGTAATCATTGTTGGTCATCTTTTCGATGGTGGAATAATCCATCGACAGCCATTTCGGCTTGGCGGCCAGCAGCGCGTCGCGGACCTTTTTCATCACCTCGGCGTCTTCGGAACAGACCTTGCCGCCCATGTACATCGTGGCCAATGCCAGCACATCGCCCATTTCAGGAATGATGTTGATCTTGCCTTCCAGCTCTGGCGGCGGGTCCATGAACAGGGCGGATGTGTTGATATCGCCCGCATAAACCTTGGTGTTCACCGAAACCCCGGTTGATCCCCATTGCCACGGCACCGACAGCGTGCGCCCTTCGTCCCAGGCCACGTTCATCCATTCCGGAGCGATGTTTTTATGGTTGGGCAGGCGGGTCAGATCCAGCGGCGTGATCAGACCTTTGTCATTGTAAACTTTGACAAACCCTGCCGAAGGCACGGCGAGATCAAACCCGCTGGCGCCCGCTTCGATCTTGGCAAGGGCAGTGTCGTTGCTGTCAAAATCGGTGATGGTGACTTTGACCTTGTAGGTGTCTTCAAATTTCTTGATCAGGTCTGGACTGGTGTAATTGCCCCAGTTGTACAAAAACAACTCGCCCTCGGCGTGGGCGATTGCGCTGGTGCCCAGCAGCAGGGCGGTGGCGATCAGGGTGGTTTTCATCGGTGGTCTCCTGAGGTTTGAACGGGGTTAAGTGCGTTTTCGGCTGACAAGGAAAAACGCGCAGAGCATCAGCAGAGTAATTGCCAACAGGGCAGTCGAGATGGCGTTCACATCGGGTTTCATCGCACGGCGCAACTGGCCCAGCATATAGGTGGGCAAGGTGTCTTGCCCGGGGGATTTGATAAATTCGGTGATCACCACGGTATCAAGCGAGGTGACAAATGCCAACATCGCGCCTGCCATCACACCGGGCAACAGCAAGGGCAGGGTGACGTGGCGAAAGGTTTGCCACGGGCTGGCGTATAGATCGCCTGCGGCGGTTTCCAATGTCAGGTCCATGCTTTCCAGCCGCGCGCGGATTGGCAGGTAGGCAAACGGAATACAAAACGCCGTATGGGCCGCGATCATATAGCCAAGCCCGGTGTATCCCGTGGCCTTTTTCAGCATGGCAAAAAAGATCAGCAGCGCCACGGCGGTGACAATCTCGGGCACCATCAGGGGTTGGTTGATGGCCACATAAATCCACGTCTGGCCTTTGAATTTGGCCCGTCTTGTGGTGCCAAGGGCGGCCATGGTGGCGACGATGGTGGAAAACAGCGCCGCCAGCCCGGCAATCAGCAATGTGTTGGTGGCGGCGGTGCGCACCTGTTCGTTTTCCCAGGCCACCGTATACCAGTGCAGCGAAAAGCCTTCCCATTGCGAAACGCTTTCCCCCGCGTTGAAAGAAAAGACGACCAGCGTGATGATGGGCAGATAAAGCATGACAAAGGTCAGCATGGCCACGGCAGCAAAGCCGGGCAGGGTGGTTGCGGAAAAGCTGCGCGGCTTAAACATCGCGTTTTTCCCCACTGACCGCCCGGGTGTAGAACACCAGCGCAATCGTCACCACGATTAACAGCAGCATCGATATGGCAGCCCCAAGCGGCCAGTTCTTACCCTGCCCGAACTGCAATTCGATGAAATTGCCCACCATCATCTGCTTGCCGCCGCCCAGCACGCGCGGAATGACATAGGCCCCAAGTGATGGCACGAACACCAGTATCGACCCCGCCACGATGCCCGGTTTCACGATGGGCAGGATCACCCGCCGCAAAACCTGCCAGCGGCTGGCATATAAATCATAGCCCGCCTCTAACAGCCGCCGATCAAACCGATCAAGGGCGGCAAACAGCGGCAGCACCATCAGCGGCAGATAGACATAGACCATTCCGATCAACACGGCGGTGTCGGTATAGGTCATCTTCAAAGGGGCCGCGATTGCGCCGATGTTCAATAAGACCGTGTTCAGCAGCCCCTCATTACGGATGATCTGATTCACGGCAAATGTGCGGATCAACAGGTTGGTCCAGAACGGAATGGTGATCAGGAATAACCAGAACGCGCGGGCCTTTGGTTCCTGGGTGGCGATGAACCACGCGGTGGGGAAGCCGACCAGAAACGTTAAGACTGTGGTGATCACCGACAGTTTGATCGATCGCCAGAAGATCGTCATATGTGCATCGACCAGCTTATATGTGTCGTCGAAAATGTCCTTGGCATAGACGATCCCCGTCCACCCCTTGGTGGAAAACTCCCACACCACGTTGCCCGATGATCCCGGTGTCAAAAACGAATACACCAGCATGATGATCAGCGGGCCGATGGCGGCAAAGGCCAGGATCACCAAGGCGGGCGTGGACAGCAGCCAGCCATTGCGGGTGGAGGTGTCGGCGGCGGATTGCTCGGCGGGGCTGAGGGGCATTCTCAATCCGCCAACACTTGGGCGGCACCCGGCGCAAACCGCAGGCCCACGCGTTGCCCCGTCGTGTATTCGGCCTCGCCTGAGGCTGGGCTTTGCAGGCGGGCGACAATCTCGGTGCTGTCATCGGTGATCAGATGGCAATGGGTGTCTGTGCCGATATAGACCAACGCGGTGATATGGGCGGCCATCGCGCCGGTATCCAACGGATCAACCAGCCGCACCTGTTCGGGGCGAATGGTGGCGGTCACACCCTGCCCATCTGCCATTGCCGCACCCAGGGGCAGGTCGATCTTATACCCCCCCGCCAACCGCAGGCTGGACCCGTCGCGCGTGGCGGGCAGAAAATTCGTCTCGCCAATAAAGCTGGCGACAAAGCGATTGACAGGCCGGGTGTAAATCTCACGCGGGGCGCCGACCTGTCGCAACTTGCCTGCCGACATCACGCCGATGCGGTCAGACATGGTCAGCGCCTCTTCCTGATCATGGGTGACAAACACAAAGGTGATGCCGGTTTCGGTTTGCAACCGCTTCAGTTCTATCTGCATATCCTTGCGCAGCTTGGCGTCTAGCGCCGAAAGCGGCTCATCCAGCAGCAGAACTTTGGGTTGCGGGGCCAGTGCGCGGGCCAAGGCAACCCGCTGTTGCTGGCCGCCCGACAGTTGCGATGTCTTGCGCCCCGCCAACGCCTCAAGTTTCACCAAGGCCAGCATCCGCTCAACCGTCGCCGTGACCTCGGCCTTTGGCCTGCCTTGCATCTGCAGCCCAAAGCCGATGTTTTGCGCCACTGTCAGGTGCGGAAACAGGGCATAGCTTTGAAACACCGTGTTCACCGCGCGTTTGTTGGGTGGCAGGGTGGTGATATCCTGACCTTCCAGCAGGATGGTGCCCGAAGTGGGCATCTCAAACCCGGCGATCAGGCGCAACAAGGTGGTTTTGCCGCAGCCGGACGGGCCCAGCAGCGTGAAAAATTCGCCCTTGCGAATATCGACCGACACATCATCCAGCGCGCGCACGGCAGCATCACCCTGCCCAAAGGCCTTCACTGCGTTGCGGACCTGCACGGCATATTTATGACTCAAAGTGACTCGCCTTTGTGTATTTTGATCATATTGAACGGGGCCATCGCCGCCGCGCAACATAAATCTGTCGTCACGACGCCATCGGTGCCCGCCGCACTGCCCATGGTTGCGCGGCTTCCATTTCTGCACATATAGCGATCAACTCATCATCACATCCGTAAGCGGCGGCAAGGTGAATACCAATGGGCAGACCGGTGGCCGAGATGCCCAGCGGCAGCGATGCCGCCGGTTGGCCCGACGCGTTGAAGGCGGCACAAAACGGCGAATATTCAAAGATGCCACCGGGGCCGATGCGATAATTGACATAATCCGTGCGGTCATGGGTGAAGCGTCCGATCCTGGCGGGCGGTTCGGCCAAAGTTGCGGTCAGCAAGATATCTGGACCGCTGACGAAATAGTCAGACATCTGCCGCCCGTAGGCGTGAATTTCCCCCACCGCCTGCAGATAGCGCAGCGGCGACAGGGTTTCGGCATGCGCCACTGCGCCCCGCCCGATGCCTTCGACATCATCCGCCGTCAGATCGCGGCCATGCAGGGCGGTTGAGATCGACAGCGCCGTACCGATCGCGACGATATCCGTCCACGCGCGCATCATCATCGCAGTATCGGCCGCCGCGGGATAACCGGGGCTGACGTGATGGCCGAGGCTTTCAAGCAAACGCGCGGTCTGGCGCACCACCTCTGCCACGTCCGGATCAATCGGATCACCTGCCAGCGTGGTATCACAGACCGCTACCTGCAACCGGCGCGGCGGACGGCTGATGGCGCTTGCATACCCCTGTGCCAGGGGCGGGGCGACATAGGGCGCGCCGGGATCATCGCCCGCACAGGCATCCAGCATCACCGCACTGTCGCGCACCGACCGGGTCAGAAACCCGTCGATCGCCATTCCGGCCCAGCCTTCGCCCGCAAATGGCCCATCGGGCAGCCGCGCGCGCGTCGGTTTGAACCCGAACAGCCCGCAGGATGATGCCGGAATGCGCACTGATCCACCGCCATCAGACCCGTGTGCCATCGCCACAATACCGGCAGCCACCGCTGCGCCCGCCCCGCCAGACGATCCGCCCGATGTGTGATCAA
>JAYUHO010000184.1:0-5003 GCA_043766915.1 Cypionkella sp. | reverse complement strand
TGAGGCGCTGGTTGCTGCCGCCGCCGCGATGAAGGGTAAACGCGTCGCCGGTCTGATCGGTGATCTGGCCCCGGTTGAGACGGTTTTTGCACTAAAGCAAATGATCGAAGGTCTTGGCGGTCATGTTGAATGCCGCACCGATGGCGCGCGGTTGCCCAGCGGCAATCGGTCTGCTTACGTCGGCACCGCAACGATAGAAGACATCGACAGCGCAAAGATGATCCAACTTATCGGCACCAATCCCAGGATTGAGGCCCCGGTTCTGAACGCGCGTATCCGCAAGGCCTGGACCAATGGCGCGCAAATTGGGCTTGTCGGGGCGGCGGTTGATCTGACCTATGACTACGCGCATCTAGGCACTGACCGCGCGGCGCTGGAAAAGCTGTCGTCCATGGTGATTTCGGATGAAACCAAGTCCAAAGCCAGCATCGTTATTGTCGGCCAAGGGGCCATCAATGAAGCAGACGGCGAGGCGGTTTTGGCCCACGCCATGAAGTTGGCCGAGAATAGCAATTCCAAACTGCTGATTTTGCACACCGCCGCCGCCCGCGTGGGCGCGATGGATGTGGGGGCGGTGACAGATGGTGGGATGGTCGCGGCGACCAAAGATGCCGAAGTGATCTACAACCTTGGCGCAGATGAAATCGACATAGCCGCAGGCCCCTTCGTGATCTATCAGGGCAGCCATGGCGACCGGGGGGCAAACCGCGCCGACATCATTTTCCCCGCCGCTGCTTATACCGAAGAAAACGGGCTGTTCGTCAACACCGAAGGCCGCCCGCAACTGGCGATGCGCGCAGGCTTTGCGCCGGGTGAGGCCAAGGAAAACTGGGCCATCCTGCGGGCTTTGTCGGCAGAGCTTGGCGCGACCCAAGCATGGGACAGTCTGGCGGCATTGCGCGCGGCGCTGATTGCAGTGCACCCGCATCTGGGGCGGATTGATCAGGTCGCGGTGAACGATTGGCGGCCGGTTCCCGTGCGTGAGATGGGCAAAGCCACGTTCCGCCCCGCCTTTAAGACGTTTTACCAGACCAATCCGATTGCCCGCGCCTCTGCCGTTATGGCGGAACTGGCGGCGATGGAGGCGGACCGCGCCAAAACCCCAATGGCTGCGGAGTAGGGCATGGACAGCCTCGCCCTTATCGCTGGCCTGACAATCGCCCTTGCGGCGCTGTCAGGCTGTGCCGATAAAGGAGCGGTGACGCAAGGGTTGTTCAATCCCAGCTATCAGGGGATCCAGACACAACTGATGGACGGCGATCTGGTGAATTTTCGCGTCGCCATGACGGGCGCGCGCACCAATGAAGACGTGGCGACCTATGCGCGCTGTGCCGCAGCGCAATATGCGTTGATCCGCGGCTTTGGATTTGCGCGTCATGTGGTGACAAATGTCGATAAACAGGGTGGCACTTGGCGCGGGGATGCGGTTTACACCATTTCGGCGTCCCTGCCCAAGGGACTGAAAACGATAGATGCCGAGGTGACCGTGCGCGATTGCGGTGCCAATGGCATTCCGACGGTTTGACGGCTTAAGGAACGATAGGCGATGATGGCAGAATTCTTGCAAACCGGGCTAGGGACGGCGCTGTTGATCGCAGCACAAAGCCTGTTGATCGTGGCCTTCGTGATGATCAGCCTGCTGTTTCTGGTCTACGGCGACCGTAAAATCTGGGCGGCGGTGCAGATGCGCCGGGGCCCGAATGTGGTGGGGCCGTTTGGCTTGCTGCAATCGGTGGCCGATGCGCTGAAATACGTGGTCAAGGAAATCGTAGTGCCTGCGGGGGCCGACCGGCCTGTGTTCTTTTTGGCCCCGATCGTGTCGTTCGTGCTGGCGATTTTGGCCTGGGCGGTGATCCCGTTTGATGCCGGCTGGGTGCTGGCCGATATCAATGTCGCAATCCTGTTTGTGTTCGCTGCCTCTTCGCTTGAGGTTTACGGCGTCATCATGGGCGGCTGGGCGTCAAATTCGAAATACCCGTTTCTTGGATCATTGCGGTCGGCCGCGCAGATGATTTCTTACGAAGTATCGCTTGGCCTGATCATCATCGGCATCATCATTTCCACCGGATCGCTAAGCTTTTCGTCAATTGTCGCGGCACAGTCGGGCGATTACGGCTTGCTGAACTGGTATTGGATACCGCATTTCCCGATGGTATTCCTGTTCTTCATCAGCGCCTTGGCCGAAACAAACCGCCCGCCGTTCGATCTGCCCGAAGCGGAATCCGAACTGGTGGCGGGGTTCATGGTGGAATACTCGTCTACCCCGTATCTGTTGTTCATGGCCGGCGAATACATCGCCATTTTCTTGATGTGCGCGCTGATGTCACTGCTGTTTTTCGGCGGCTGGCTGTCGCCCATTCCGGGCCTCGCCGACGGCTGGTGGTGGATGGTTGGCAAGATGTGGGTGTTCTTTTTCCTCTTCGCCATGGTGAAGGCCATCGTGCCGCGCTATCGCTATGATCAGCTGATGCGGATCGGCTGGAAAGTCTTTCTGCCCCTGTCGCTCGGCTGGGTGGTGATCGTGTCGTTCCTTGCAAAATTCGAAGTGTTCGGCGGCTTCTGGGCCCGCTGGGCGATGGGGGGGTAAGATGAGCGAAAACGTGGACAACATCGTTTTGGAACAACTGCGCCTGATTCGGGATGATTTGCGAAAGATGAACGCGCGGTTTGATGAGCTGGAAGTAAAAATGTCGGCAGAATTTGACGACGTGAAAACGGAATTGCATGGGCATACCATGATGATTTTCGGGCTTAGCAACGTGATCGGTCAAATCGACAAACGGGTCGAACATGTCGAAGAAAAACTGGGGATGAAGTGATGACGCAAATCGACTGGACCCGCGCCACGAAATACTTCCTGCTGATGGATTTCTTCAAAGGCTTTGGCTTGGGGATGAAGTATTTCTTCGCCCCCAAAGTCACGCTGAATTATCCGCATGAAAAAGGCCCGCTGTCGCCCCGGTTTCGCGGTGAACACGCCTTGCGCCGTTATGCCAATGGCGAAGAACGCTGCATCGCGTGCAAGCTGTGCGAAGCGGTTTGCCCGGCCCAAGCCATCACGATTGATGCGGAACCGCGTGAGGATGGCAGCCGCCGCACCACCCGCTATGATATTGATATGACGAAATGTATCTACTGTGGATTCTGCCAAGAGGCCTGCCCGGTCGATGCCATTGTCGAAGGCCCGAATTTCGAATTCGCCACGGAAACCCGCGAAGAGCTGTTTTACAACAAAGACAAATTGCTGGCGAACGGCGAACGTTGGGAAGCCGAGATTGCCCGCAATCTTGAACTGGATGCACCCTACAGATGACCGATGATTTCACCACGATGTTCGCGCAAATGATGGAACAGGGCCAAAAAATGGCCACTGCCTTTACGTCGGGCGTGGACGGGGTGGACACCAAGGCATTTGAGAAGATGTTCCCGGCGATGCCAAAGGAAATGCTTGAGGCGTTCTTTGGCAAAACCTTTAACCCCCAAGGCCTTGATGCCCGCACCCGGTTTCTGGTGACCATCGCGGCGCTGACGGTGCTGGGCCCGGTCGGAGAGCCGCAATTGCGCGCCGCCGTAAAGAACGGCTTGGCGGCAGGGGCCACCAAACGCGAGATCGCCGAAGTGATCTGGCAAATGTCGATGTTCGCCGTGCCCCCCGCCATGCAAAAGGCGCTGGAAACAGCCCAAGCCGTGTTCGCGGAAACTGAGGAGAAAGCGCCATGAGCGTTGCCGATACCGCCTTTTACGCCTTTTCCACCGTGATGATCACCGCCGGACTTTTGGTGACGCTGTCGCGCAACCCGGTGCATTCGGTGCTTTGGCTGATATTGGCGTTCCTGTCCTCGGCGGGGCTGTTCGTGCTGTTGGGGGCCGAGTTCGTGGCGATGCTGCTGATCATCGTCTATGTCGGCGCGGTGGCGGTGCTGTTCCTGTTCGTGGTGATGATGCTGGACATCGACTTTGCCGAGTTGAAAGGCGAGATGAGCAAATATGCCCCGCTTGGCCTGTTGGTGGGCGTGGTGATCATCATGCAGCTGGTGTTGGGGGTTGGCGCGTGGACCGAGGCCGCGAATAAAGCGGCGCTGTTGCAAGCCGCGACGCCCGATCTGGTGCAGGTTGAAAACACCCGCGCGCTTGGGCTGCTGATCTATGATAAGTATCTGCTTTTGTTCCAACTTTCCGCCTTGATCTTGCTGGTCGCGATGATCGGCGCGATTGTGCTGACGCTGCGCCACCGCACCGGCATAAAACGCCAGAACGTGCTGCACCAGATGTGGCGCGACCCGGCCAAGGCGATGGAGTTGAAAGACGTGAAATCGGGGCAGGGATTGTAGCCCCGGCCCCGCCCCGGCGCAACCCGGGGCCCAGATGGTTCGTATGAACCGTGATGGGACCGGAATATTCGAGACCCCGGCCTACGCCGGGGCAAGGAAATCGGGCAATGACCCGGAGGGACGAAAATGGTTGGACTTGAACATTACCTGATCGTGGCGGCGGCTTTGTTCGTCATCGGCATCTTTGGCATCTTTCTGAACCGAAAGAATGTCATCGTGATTCTGATGTCGATCGAGCTGATGCTGCTGGCGGTGAATATCAACTTTGTCGCGTTTTCGTCCTTTGCGCATGATCTGGTGGGTCAGGTGTTTACCATGTTTGTGCTGACCGTGGCGGCGGCCGAGGCGGCGATTGGGCTGGCGATTTTGGTGGTGTTCTTCCGCAACCGCGGCACCATCGACGTCGAAGACGCCAATGTGATGAAGGGCTGACCTGATGACCACGATCATTCTATTCGCGCCTCTGATCGGGGCCATTTTGTGCGGGTTCGGCTGGCGCTTGATCGGCGAATTTGCCGGGCAGGTGATTACCACCGCGATGATATTTCTGGCCGCCGCCCTCAGCTGGTATATTTTCCTGACGTTTCAGGGCGATACCCAGCACATCACTATCATGCGCTTTATCGAAAGCGGCAGTCTGGCCACCGAATGGGGTATCCGGCTGGATCGGTT
>JAYUHO010000183.1:0-13176 GCA_043766915.1 Cypionkella sp. | reverse complement strand
GCGGGGCCACTCGGTTGCTTCTTGATGGGGTAACGCTTGCCAATCTGACCAACACCACCGGAATTGATCTGCGCGCGATCACGTTGCGCGCGGCCTAGGCAGGTTGGTGCGTTGACCCTAACGCGGTTCAGGTTTGTTTGAAATCGGAATTCGCTGCCTCTCACTTCGCTCGACAGCGATTTCCGAGTCCTTGTTTCCATCAAAACCTGAACCGCTTTAACCAATCCAAGGCACGGGATGCACCGCGTAGCCAACATACAACGGATGTCTGGGTTGGCCCTCCTGCGTCAGCCCAAGATGGAGCAACGGCTTTTGCGCAGCGCGCAAAAGTTCTGCCACCTGTGCCCCCCGTCCCATATGCGCCCCATGGCTGCCCCAGGCACAGATGATCTGGTCTGCCCAGCCGGCACTCGCCATAATGGCCTGATCATTCTGCGGCCCGATCGGATCAGGTTGCGCACGCATCTGCACAGGATCGGTCGCGCGATAGGCAAAGATATTGGTCACCGCGAACGCCCCGAACCCCAATGCCCGCGCCCGACGTTCACACCGCTCAACCGTTGGGTCATTCTGAATTTCGGTGGCAGTCGATGGATTCAGCATCACAAACAAAGCCTTGGGCCCAGTGGCGTGCCAGTGCCGGGTCAACGAATAGCGATAGTGTTCGCAATCAGAATAAACCGCCACGCTGGCTGCATCGCCCTTTTGATGATGCCGTGTGATCATTCTGGCCTAACCACTTCCCTAAACCGTTCCGCACCTGCCCGACCGCGCGGGGGTCTTGACGACCCCCGAGCCGCAGCCGCTTGCCGTCAGTTGAACACCCGACTGGGATGCAACTCGCCTGATTTATAGATCCCCACCGCCACGGCACGGCCCTGATAACTGGCCCAAGCCTCATCGCCGTACCCCACAGTTGATGTCAAAACCATTCCCGGGTTGCCGTTGCGCAGACGGGCAGCCCCTTCCGGCGTGCAGGGCAGTTCCGGCAAATCGGCCAACCCCAGTTCCAGCGGCTTTAACCATGCATCCAGCTCGGCAGTTTTGGCCAATCTGTCAATCTCCGCCAGACTGATGCCTTCGGCGGCAGTGAACGGCCCCGACCATTCGCGCCGAAGCCACTGCACATGGCCCAAACACCCCAACGCCCGCCCCAGATCACGTGCGATTGACCGCACATAGCCGCCTTTGCCGCAAACCATTTCCAGTTCGACATGATCGGCGTCCGGGCGGGCCAGCAAAGTCAGCCGTTCAACCCACAGATCGCGCGCGGCCAGATCCATCGCCTCGCCTTCCCGCGCCAATGCATAGGCACGCTCACCATCCACTTTTACGGCGGAAAACTGCGGCGGCACTTGTTGGATGTCACCGCGAAACGCCGCCAAGGCGGCCTCTATCTGCGCATCACTTGGCCGGGCGTCAGCGGTTTCGATCACCTCGCCTTCGGCGTCATCCGTCGTTGTTGCCGCCCCAAACCGCACCACGAACCGGTAGCATTTCAGCGCATCCGTCACATAGGGCACGGTCTTGGTGGCCTCTCCCAGCGCAATCGCCAGAACGCCGGTGGCCGCCGGATCAAGCGTTCCCGCATGCCCGGCCTTTTGCGCGTCCATCGCCCATTTGACCTTGTTCACCACAGTGGTCGAGGTAATGCCCGCCGGTTTGTCAACCACCAGCCAGCCCGAAATCGCCCTGCCTTTTTTCGTGCGTGCCATTGGTTGCCCCCGCCTTGCAAAGCCAGCCTGCTAGACCCGCAGATCAGCGCCGTCAACCACGCGGCACTACCACGCCGACAATCGGCCCCATCGGAAAGCCGCCATCATGCCGATCCAGCTGCGGCGCGTATAGCCGCGAGATCGACCCGTCAAAATACAGCGCGTTCGGTAACCTAAGGTGATCCCGGAACAACCGTGCAAAATCGTAAAAATTCACTTCGGCGTTTGAGATCACAAACACCGCGCGCAACCCATCGGCAGACACCCCTACGCCATTGCGAATGTTCAGCGAATCCGACTCTGGCAGGAATTTCGGGTGCATCACACCATCAATCACCAACATCGGCCCGGATTGGCTCGCATAGCGGCAGGCGGGTTTGGCCGTGGCATAGGTCAGGCTTTCCACCACCGAAAACCGATCCCCCGCGCAAAATACGCCGTTCGGCAACAGCCCGAAATTGCCCGGCCCATCGCTGGTGATAAGCCGCGCTGATCGCGCGCCATTTTCGATATAAAGTCCCACCGGGGCCAGATCACGGTGAAACATCCCGGCGTTCATCGCAAAGCCAAGCGCCAGTCCCTGCGGTTCCAACGCCGCATCTATCGCCGCAAAACTGCCGTAGGGGCCATCCGGGCCAGATTGAAAAAGCCGCAAGTCCTCGCCGATAGCCACGTCGCAGGTGGTGTAAGAGACACCCTCAAACGCGGTATCAGCGCAGGTTGCAGCCTGTGCCGCCGGGCTGAGCAATAGCAAAAGCCAGATCATCCGCCCACGCATAGACTAGTCCTTTGCAGGATCTTCTGGATCGTCAGCGGCTTGCACGTCGGGTGCCGCCAGATCGCGCTGCACGACCGGGTCAGAAAACAACCGCCGGGTTTCATCCAGCCGGTCAAAAGTTTCATCGGCCCGAAACCGCAAATCGGGGGAATGTTTCAGCGTCATCTCGGCCGAAACCCTGTGGCGCAACTCCCATTTGTTGCGTGACAAGGCGGCAATCGCTTCTTCCACCGTGGCCCCACCCATCAGCGGCATCACATAGACCGTGGCGATTTTCAGATCGGCCGAAACCGAAACTTCACCCACCGTGATATACATCCGGTTCAATTCGACATCATGAATTTCCGCCCGACTTAGCAGATCAGACAAGGTGCGGCGGATCAGTTCGCCGACGCGAAGTTGCCGTTGGGAGGGGCCAGTGGCCGATTGGGTGCGCTTGTTTGCCATGTCGCCCGTTTAAGCGGATTCGTTGTTCCCCGCAACGGCGGGCTTTCATGGATCGCAGATAGGCGTTAAAGGGCGTGAAACAGGAGAATGACGATGGAACTTCCGGGCTTTGTGATCACCGGGGCGTCAGGCCGGATGGGCCAGATGCTTGTGCAGGCAATTGCCGCCAGTCAGTTCGCAAAATTGGTGGGCTGTGTGGAACGCAGCGGTCACGCGTGGATCGGGCAGGATATCGGCACTGCGATGGGGGCCGCCGCCCTCGGCGTGATCGTCACGGATGATCCGCTGCAGGCGTTTGCCCGCGCGCAGGCGGTCATTGATTTCACATCGCCCGCAGCGACCGTAGAGTTTGCAGCCCTTGCCGCCCAGGCCCGTGCCGTGCATGTGATCGGCACCACGGGCCTGGACCCCGCGCATCACGCGGCACTGGATGCCGCCGCACGCCATGCCGTAATCATTCAGGCCGGAAATATGAGCCTGGGCGTGAACCTGTTGGTGCAGCTGACGCAAAAGGTGGCGCAGGCGTTGGACGCCGATTGGGATATCGAAGTGGTCGAGGCGCATCACCGCCGGAAAGTAGATGCCCCCTCGGGCACTGCGTTGATGCTGGGGCAGGCGGCAGCCACGGGGCGGGGCGTTTTGCTGACCGAGGCGATGGTGTCGGGGCGGCATGGCATCACGGGCGCGCGCGCGCGGGGCAGCATCGGCTTTTCAGCCATTCGCGGCGGTGACATCGTCGGTGAACATGACGTGATCTTTGCCGCCGATGGAGAACGCATCATGCTGCGCCACGTCGCAACCGACCGGGCGATTTTTGCCCGTGGCGCATTGAAAGCCGCCTTGTGGGGCCAAAATCAAAAGCCGGGGCGGTATGATATGATGGATGTGCTGGGGCTGTGACGTTAAAATAAAGTATTCGGCCAATTCTGCTTGCGGTATTTTGTCAGGCAAAGTGAACCAACCGTCGGAAACCTGCGTATCACGGTAGATGGTCTCCTCCGGGGTTTGATATGTTTCGGTATGCGATTTTTGCGGCCCTGACGGCGCTTCCCGCTTATGCCAATGATTTTGCCAAAGTAACGGAAAAGTCAGCGTTTTTAAAACTGATCGACGGCCATGATCTGCGGATCGGCATGTTCAATCTGACGCTGCAATTGCGCAAAGATGGCACCATCAAGGGCAGCGCCCTGGGGTGGGACATCACCAGGTCCTGGGATTGGAACGACGGCTATTTCTGCCGAGAAATGGATTGGAGCGGCAAGGCCATCGA
Organism: Cypionkella sp.; assembly: GCA_043766915.1. GTDB lineage: Bacteria > Pseudomonadota > Alphaproteobacteria > Rhodobacterales > Rhodobacteraceae > JANNAT01. Next base: position 8,966 of record JAYUHO010000183.1, on the reverse strand, counting down.
CTACAACTGCCAACTGGTCGAGGTGAAGGGCGAAGAGAAGTTGCGCTTTACCGTTGATAAGGGCACGGGCGATTCCGCGTCGTTTGATATTCGCTAGCCCGGCGACCCAAAAACCGCGCGGCTCAAAAATCTATCGCCAGCCCTTTTTTCTCCCAATCGCCATAGCGAACGGGTTCTGGCCCGTTGCGACCACCCAATTCTGGGGGCATAATTGGTTGCGCTGCTTTACGACGCTCGTCCGCCTCGGCCAAGGCACGTTTTGCGGCAGCGGGCAGGTCTGACTGATCTTGCGACATGGGCTTTCCTTGCGGTACGTCAGAGCTTGATATACGCGCAGATCAGCAAACGGCAAGGGTTGGGGCGCATGGCAGAGGGTTTGGTGGCACGGGGCGCGGCGGTGTCGCTGTTGACAGCGGTGCTGGAAGACGGGCAACCCCTGAACCAAGTGCTGGATGCGCAGGGGCCGCTGGCCCTGCTGGCCCCGGCGGATCGCGCCCGTGCGCAACGTCTGGCCTTGCAGGTGTTGCGGCAGTTGGAACGGGTTGACGCCTTGCTGTCGCCCGCGCTGCGCAAAGTGCCCCCGATGGCGGTGATGAATATCCTGCGGCTTGCCGTGACGGAACTCGCGGGCGGGGCTGCGGCGCATGGCGTGGTCAATTCGGCGGTGGAACTGGCGCGGCGCGGCAACCGGACGCAGCATATGGCGGGATTGGTCAACGCGGTGCTGCGCGCCATTCCCGAAGGTGCGGCCCTGCCCGGCCCACCGCAGCGCCTGCCCCGGTGGTTGCGTCAGCCTTTGGTGCATACACATGGCCGCGACGTGGTGAACGCCATTGAGGCCGTGCATGCAATGGCACCGCCGTTGGATTTGACCCTGAACGCAGGCGAGGCTCCCGAAGGGGATCTCTTGCCCACGGCCAGCCTTCGTTTGGCCGATCCGGGACAGGTTTCCGCCCTACCCGGTTACGCCAAGGGTGGTTGGTGGGTGCAAGACGCCGCTGCAGCGATGGCCGTGCCGTTGTTGGGGGCAAAACCAGGCGAGCGGGTGCTGGACCTGTGCGCTGCCCCCGGTGGCAAAACGCTGCAACTGGCCGCGCTAGGGGCCGATGTGACGGCGCTGGATATCTCGGGTCCGCGTATCGCGCGCGTGGCGGAAAATCTGGCGCGCACGGGGCTGAAGGCAAAGCTGGTCACTGCAGATGCTTTGGCGTGGGAACCGGATACGAAATTCGACGCAATCTTGCTGGACGCGCCCTGTTCCGCCACAGGCACCATCCGCCGCCATCCCGATCTGCCCTTCATCAAAGACGGATCAGAACTGCCCGCGCTGATCGCTTTGCAAGCGCAGCTATTTGATCGCGCGTTGGGGTTCCTGAAACCCGGCGGGCGCATGGTGTTCTGCACCTGCTCGCTGTTGCCAGAAGAAGGCGAGGCGCAACTGGACGCCGCCTTGCTGCGCCATCCCGGCTTGCGCGTGCTGCCACCAACGATTGCGGGGATTGATCACGCGTGGATCACGCCGCAAGGCGGCTTACGCCTGCGCCCGGACTATTGGGCGGATATCGGCGGGATGGACGGCTTCTTTATGGCCTGCGTCACTTCGGGGTAATTCACCCCTTTTTCGGCGCGAAAATCCGGTAATAGGCCCAGTCTGGCAAAAACTGTGATCCGCGGAACAACCATGAAAACAGCCGCGGAAAGCTGGATTTGAAGGCGTTTGATCGCATCAACGCCATCATCGCCGCCGCTGCCTGTGCGGGCTCCATCAAAAACGGCATGGAAAAATCGTTCTTTTCCGTCAACCGGGTGCGAATAAAGCCTGGATTGGCCAGTTGCACCTTCACCCCCGTGCCGCGCAGATCGGCATATAAACATTCCGCCAGCACCATCACCCCCGCTTTGGACGCCGCATAGCCCACCGCCCCCGGCAATCCGCGAAAGCCCGACAATGATCCGGTAATCACCACATGCCCCTGCCCACGCGCCACCATGCCCGGCACCACCTCGCCCAGCACCCGCGCGCAGCCGGTAAAGTTGACATCGCACATCGCCGTTACCGCCTTGGCGTCCCAGTCTTGCGCCTTGATCGGCCAATAGACGCCCGCCAGAAACACCACGCCGTCAATCGCACCCAGAGCGGCCGCTGCTTTGGCAACCGATGCCTGATCTGCCACGTCCATCTGCACGGTTTGCACCGGCCCTGAAAGCGTTGCCGCCGCTGATGCCAATCCATCAACCGACCGCGCCGACAAGATCACCGTTGCCCCCGCCGCCGAAAGCTGTTGCGCCAAGGCCAGACCCAAACCTTCGCTTGCGCCCACCAGCCAGTATCGTTTGCCTTTGAAATCCATCGCTTGCCCCGTCATGCGGCAACGGCGGGCATCGGCCGCATCGTTGCCACCAGTTCCGCCACCGTAAAGCCGAACTTGGTAAACTGGCTGCGGTTCATGATGGTTCCATTCTCCGCCAGATACATCCAGTCGTTGACCTTCAGCACATGCCCGCCCGACGCTGCAGGCAGGCGGATGTTGTAAAGCATCTGCGCCGTCGGTCCTTCGACAAACCCTTGCCCAACACCTACCAGATCATCGGCCTCGGCCTTCATCGTGCCGTCATTGCCATAGGTCAGCCGCCACTGCCGGATTTGCACATCGCCATTGCTATAGCGAAAGGTTTCGTTCAGCACGCCGCGATTGCCGTCCCAAACCCCCTCCATCTGCGCCACAAAGCGCGACGAAACCCGGCCAAGCGGGCCATAAATCACGCCCTCGCACAGGATCGGGCCATTCAGATGGGTGCGCGGATCAAAACTGGGGGTTTGGCCGGCAAAGTCGATTGGTTTTTGCGTGTGAAACCCGGTCAGCCGCATTTTCAGCATCATCAGCACAAGGCCGATCGCAACAACCAGCAGGGCGGATAGAAACGGCGACATGGCTTACGCTTTCTCAAAAGGAATGAAGGTCAGCAGCAGCAGTGCAATGGCTTTCAGAGCGCAAGGCACAGCCGCATAAAGCACCGACAGCAGCGTCAGAACCTGCGGGCTGTTCGTTGTACCTGTGGTGAAGCCAGCCCATTGCAGGGTTGGCAGCAACGTCGCCGCCGCAATTGCCAAAGACAGTTTTGACACGAAAGACCAAAGGCCAAACCCCGCGCCTTCATTGCCCAAATGCGCCAGGCGCCGGGCAAAGATCGCAGGCAACAACACCAAATCTGCCCCCAGTGCGGCCCCCGAGGCAGCCGAGATCAGCCCAAACGCCAGCCGCTGGCCCGATCCCAAGCCGTAGGCCCACAGAAAACTGCCAATCGCCAAGACCATTCCCGCCATCAAGATACGCTTTTCCCCGTAAACCTGTCCGGCTTTGCTCCACAGCGGCGCGCTGAGGGCGGCACTGACGAAAAACAGCAAAAGATAGGCTCCGGCGGCATCTGGCAGGCCAAGGCGGCTTTCGACATAGAACAAAAACAGCGTCGAGGTGACGGCGACGGGCGATGCATTGATCAGCGCCAACAGCAGCAAACGACGCGCCATGGGATCGGCCAAGGCCGGGCGAAACACCGCAAACAAAGACTCGGTGGGCTTTGGTGAAATCGCGTAGCCGCCCCGCCACTGTCGCCGCATCGCAAGGGTGGCACCCACCGCCAACACCGCAAACCCCACCGCAAATCCGACAAACGGCGCGTCCATTTCCCTGCCAAGCGCCACGGGGGCCACAGCGGCCAAAGACACACCAATCAGCGATCCGGTTTCGCGCCACCCCGCCAACCGCAGATGACCGCCTTCGCCCAACGTTTCAGCTTGCTCTACCCCTTGGGCGTAAAACACGATTGTCAGAAACGAGAACGCCGAAAACAACCCGGTCAGGGTCATCGCAAACCACAAAAGCGGGGTTACGGGCGGGGCAACGGCAAAAAGCCCCACCATTGATGCCACCAGGATCACCACGGCCCAATTCACCCAAACACCGCGCCGCGCACGGGTGACTTCCGCCAACCAGCCAAAGACCGGGTCTTGCACCACATCAATCAACCGCAGCAGCGCCAACACCCCGCCCAAAGTGGCAAGGTTTACGCCATAACTGTCGACATAAAACTTGGGCGCATGAATATAGATCGGCAATCCCGCCGCGGCGATCATTGCGGCAAACAGCGACCACGGCCACAGCGCCGGGGCCCTCGCGACAGATGCCATCACCGCGAAACCTCGTCTGCCGGGGGCACCGGCGGGGCGCGATAGCCAGCACCTTTGAAATACAGCTTCACCGCCTGCCAATGGATCAGCGCCAACACCCGGCGCGATCCAAACGGACGGCGCAAACAGGCCCCCAAAATCGCCCGATTGGTCAGCTTCACCCGCCGCCCCGTCAGCGTTGCAATCAGCCCGCCCGCCCCCGCCGTATAATCGATCCAGATGCCAATCCGGTCTGGCCGAACATCAAAACGGAACTGATACCCCCCTTCCACGGGTTGAAACGGCGAGACGTGAAAGATTTTCTGCGCCGCCAAGGTATCGTCGCGGGTTATTTCCGCGCGATCCTCACGGTGGCAAAGATACGAATGCCTGTCGCCAAAGGTGTTCGACACCTCGGCAATCACCACGCGCAACGCATCACTGCTGTCATAGCACAACCAGAACGACACCGGGTTGAACACATGCCCCAACACGCGCGGCTGGGCCAGCAACTCTAACCGATTTGCCCCCGGCAAATCATGCGCCGCCAACACTTGTCGCACCCATGCACTGCCCTGACCTGCCTTCGGCGCCCCGCCGTGATCACTATCATGCAGCGATGTCAGATTGCCGCGATTGCGCGAAAACAGCGTGGGGCCGGTCGCCGTGTCAGGGTTCAACAACACGTAATCCACCCCATAGCTGAAACGGTTCTCCACCGCTCCTTTGCGGCCATGGAAGGTGATCCCGCGGATATGATCGACCCCGCTCATGCCGCCACTGACAGTGCGCCGCGCGCGCGCAGCGCCTCGACCACATCAACGGCGCTGCCAAAGCCATCTTCATGAAAGCCATTCTTCATCCAGGCCCCACAAAACCACGTATTGCGCGCGCCGTTCATCGCCCGCAGCTGCCCCTGTGCGGCGACGGCGGCCAGATCATAAACCGGATGGCGGAACGTCACTTGATCATAAATCAACTCTTGTCGGATCGGGTTGTTAGAGTTCAGCGTCACGAACAGCGGATCATCTTTGGGGATGGGTTGCAGAGAGTTCATCCAATACGTCAGGTCAATCTTGTCTGCCTGCCCCTCTTTGGGTTCGGTATACACCCAAGATGCCCAGCATTTGCGCGATTTGGGCATGACGCGGGCATCGGCGTGCAAGACGGCCGAGTTTGACTGATAGCGCACCGCCCCCAACGCACTGCGTTCTTCTGCCGAAGGATCAGACAGCAGCGCCAGCGCATCATCGGAATGCGTGGCCATCACCAGATCGTCAAAATACTCCCATTCACCACCCACCGCCCGCACATGAACGCCGCCCGCATCCCGTTTGATTCCCGCAATAGGTGTCGCCAGTCTGATATCAACTGCCTGCCGCGCCAGTTCGGCCTGCAAGCGCCGCACATATTCGATCGACCCGCCGCGCACGGTAAACCATTGGTGTTGGCCAGACAGGCTCATCAACGCATGGTTCTTGAAGAACCGGATCAGGGTTTGTGCCGGGAAATCCAAAATGCCAACGCTGGGCGTTGACCAAATCGCCGCCGACAACGGCAGGATATAGTAATCGCGAAACCACGGCCCGGTGCCAAGCCGGTCCAACAGCCCGCCAATCGTTAATCCCGCAGTGCTGGCCGCTTGCGCGTGTTTGTTGAAATACAAAATATCGCGGCACATCCGCAAAAACGCCGGGTTCACGATATTGCTGCGTTGCGCAAACAGCGAATCCACCGAGGCCAGCGCATATTCCAGCCAACCGCCGCGAATGGATGCGCCAAAGCTCATATTGCTGGGCGCAACCGGCACCTGCAGTTTTTCGAACAGCGCCACCAGATGCGGGTAATTGACGCGGTTATAAACGATAAACCCGGTATCTACCGGCTGATCCCCGCGCTTGCCTGCCAAAACAGTGCGTGCATGACCGCCCAGCCGCGCTTCGGCTTCGAACAGCACCACCCTGTTGTCAGTTGCCAACAAATGCGCCGCCGCCATCCCCGATATGCCGCCGCCAACCACGGCGATGCGGCGCGTAGGGCCGCCGAAATTCGTCACAGGCATCACTTTGTCCTTACTGTTCTTCTGTCAGTTTTACGTCGGGCTGCCCGTATCGGATCAGTTTGCACAGCGCGGGAGGCACTTCCAGCCAAACTGCTAAATTCGCACCCCTTGTGATCCGGATGTGATCCAATCGGCCAGACCTTGCGTAGAAGTTTTATGAACCTTGACGCGCCCCTTCTCGACCGGTCCTATGACCCTGCACTGGGTATTGGGCCCATAGAATTGCCCCTTGGGGCTGTGCGCAATGAAGGACGGGCACGGGTGTCGTCAGACAAAGTTGAAGTTGACTGGTCAGGACTTTTGATTGCTGTGCGCGATTGCCAAGACAAGTCTGCCTTCGCCCAAATTTTTCGCCATTTCGCCCCGCGCGTCAAAGCCTTCCTGATGAAGTCGGGCACCGACGCGGCCCTTGCCGAAGAATGCGCGCAGGATGTCATGGCCACGCTGTGGCAAAAGGCGCATCTGTTTGATCCATCGCGCGCGTCCGTGGCCACGTGGGTGTTCACCATTGCGCGAAACCGCCGCATTGATGTCGCCCGCCGCGCCCGCCGCCCCGAACCGCAGATCCTTGACTGGGGCCCGGAGGGGGAACCTGATCAAGCCGATGTCTATGAAATTGCGCAAGAAACCAAACGGCTGAGCGATGCTTTGGCCGGACTTCCCGAAAAACAAAAAGCGCTGATCCAGCGCGCCTTTTACGGTGATCTTTCGCACAGCGAGATCGCCGCCGAGACGGGTCTGCCCTTGGGCACGATCAAGTCGCGGATCAGATTGGCACTGGACCGGCTGCGACAGACGATGAGCTAAGGCACCAGATTATGACCATGACGATACGGCACCACCTGTCTGACCCCCTGTTGATTGCCTATGCGGCGGGCAATCTGCCCGAGGCTTTTGGCCTTGCGGTCGCAACACATATTTCGATGTGCGACGATTGCCGCGCCCGGATTTGCGCGTTCGAGGCCGTTGGCGGGGCCGTGGTCGAACATTGCGACGCAGTGGCGATGGCCGATGGCGCGCTTGCATCAGTGATGGCCCGCGCCAGCACGCCAGATCGCGTTGAACCGTCAAAGCCACGCGGCAATGTGCCTGCTCCGCTGTCGGACTACGTCGGCACAGATTTTTCGACGGTAAAATGGCGGCCCTTGGGCATGGGTGTGCGGCAGGCCATCCTGAAAACCGGACCGGGAGCATCGGCACGGTTGCTTTATATTCCCGCCGGTCAGTCCATGCCTGATCACGGCCATCGCGGTATGGAGTTGACGCTGGTGCTGCAGGGCGCATTCAGCGACAGCGAAGACCGTTTTGGTCCCGGCGATATTGAAATCGCGACCGAAGATCTGGAACACACGCCAGTCGCCGAAGCTGGCGTTGCCTGCATTTGTCTGGCCGTCACAGACGCACCGCTGCGGTTCATGGGATTGATCCCAAGGCTGCTGCAGCCCTTGTTCCGTATTTGATCGGCCGGGTGTGCCGATCGGCGCACCCTACCCGAACAGCCGGACAACAATTGCCAGACCGGCACCCGAAATCGCAACATCCGTTTCGGTCAAGATCAACTCATGTCGCGTCATTTGCACCGCATTCACGATGACATTGCCCAACGCTAAAACCGCCACTGTGCCGCCCGCCGCAAAAATTGCATTGTCCTGCACCACCTGCACCTGCGGCAACGGCAACCCCCGCGCCGTCATCACGTTGAAATCATCGGACGGCGCGGTCACACCCACCGCACGAATGGGAACATCGCCCGGGAATGCCACGGGGATCAGCGGCCGCGCGGGCAGCACGCCCATCGGCCCAACCAAATCAAAGCCGGGGCCGGAAATAACCGTCAGGCTTCGGTTCACCTCTGGAAAGATCGAAAAACCGCCATCCTCGACCACGCTTGCCCGTGACAATCGCCACTTCAGCGCGCCGCCCGCCTCAACCCGCAGCATTTCCACCGTAACACCCCGGCCATTCGCCCAAGGCATGGTGCGGTAATCGGCAGGGGTCAGATGGCGCATTTATTCCGCAGCTTGCGGGCCAAGGGCGGTGGCAATCACCGGGGCGGCAGGCTCATTTGACAATTCTTCAAAATCGAAATTATCCAATCGCCGCGCGCGACGGCTGGCCTTGTCCGACGATATCTTGATCTCTTCGATATCCTTTGCCGCCTGCCCGAAATGGCGGTCCAGATTGCCGACGCGTTCAACCAAGCGGTCAACGTCCTTGTACAACTCGCCCAACTCGCGCCGGATTGCCCCCGCCTGTTCGCGCATGCGGGCATCTTTCAGCACCGCGCGCATGGTGTTCAGCGTGGCCATGCAGGTGGTCGGTGAAACGATCCACACCCGTGCCGCAAATCCCTCGCGCACCACTTCGGGGTAATTAGCGTGCAATTCGGCATACACCGCTTCGGACGGCAAAAACATCAGCGCGCCATCCGCCGTTTCGCCTTCGATGATGTATTTATCCGAAATCGCCTTGATATGCGCCCGCACCGCTGCCCGCATCATCCGCTGCCCTTCGGCCACCTGGGCCGGATTTTCAGCGCGGCGCAGCGCCTCATAGGCCTCAAGCGGAAACTTCGCGTCGATCACAATCGGGCCGGGCGGGTTCGGCAGATGCACCAGACAATCCGCGCGTTTGCCGTTCGAAAGCGTGGCCTGCATCGTATAGGCATCGCTGGGCAGCGCCTTGACCACAATATCATTCATCTGAATTTCTCCAAACGCCCCACGCGCCTGTTTG
>JAYUHO010000182.1:0-13211 GCA_043766915.1 Cypionkella sp. | reverse complement strand
CCCATGCCCGCCCTGTGCCGCGATTGCCTTACACCCTTCCCAACCGGAGTCAGGTGCCCCGCCTGCCGCTCTCCGCGTATCCTTGCCCACGATGAACTGAACACCCTGTCCATCGCCCATATGGATTGCGACGCCTTCTATGCCTCGGTGGAAAAACGTGACAATCCGGCCTTGCGCGACGTGCCGCTTATCGTCGGCGGCGGCACGCGCGGGGTGGTTTCCACCTGCTGTTACATCGCGCGTATTCGCGGGGTTAGATCCGCCATGCCGATGTTTCAGGCGCTGAAGCTGTGCCCCGATGCCACCGTCGTGCCGCCGCGTTTCACCGCCTATACCGAAGCCTCGCGCGCCATTCGGGCGATGATGGAGACGCTGACCCCCGCAATAGAACCGCTGTCGCTGGATGAGGCTTTTCTGGATCTGACTGGCACAGAACGGCTGCACGGGTCCCCCCCGGCGGTGCTGCTTGCGCGCCTGACCCGCGATATGGAGACACAACTGGGCCTGACCGGATCAGTCGGATTGTCGCACAACAAGTTTCTGGCCAAGATCGCGTCGGACCTGGACAAACCGCGCGGCTTTTCGGTGATCGGGCGGGCCGAGACGGAAGCCTTCCTGCGCCCCAAACCCGTCCGCATCATCTGGGGCGTCGGCACCGCCACGCAGGCAGCGTTGGAACAGGCGGGCATCCGCACCATCGCCGATCTGCTGCGCTGGGACCGCCCCGACCTGACAGCGCGGTTCGGCAGTATGGGCGACAGGCTGTGGCACCTCGCAAGGGGGTTGGATCAGCGGCGGGTGAACCGGGATGAACGGTTGAAATCCATCAGCAAGGAAACGACGTTCTTTGAAGATACCTCTGATCCCGATCTGCTGGACGGCCATCTGTGGCGGCTGGCGGAACAAGTGGCGGACCGGGCCAAGGCAAAATCTTTGGCGGGCAGAACTGTTACGCTGAAACTGAAACGTGCCGATTTCCAACTGATCAGCCGCCGCCATACTTTGGGCGATCCTACGCAATTGACAGACCGCATTTACCGCGTGGCGCGCGAGTTGTTTGATCTGGCCATCGGTAAAGCCCCGTTTCGGTTGATCGGCGTTGGCATCAGCGATCTGGCTCCGGAATCGGCGGCTGATCTGAACGGCGACTTGTTGGACCCCACCGCAGGCAAACGGGCTGCTGCAGAAAAGGCAACGGATGCCATCCGCGCCCGGTTTGGCAAAGACGCGATTATCAAAGGCCGCAGCCTGCGCTGATTACTGATCTATAAACGCGCGCACCGCAGCCGTGTATTCGTCCGGGGCCTGCAGCATCCCAAAATGGCTGGCATCGGGCAGGATCACCAAAGTTGATCCCGGTATCAACGCTGCAATCTTGTCGGTATGCGGGCGCAAAATGGCCTCGTCATACCCGCCCGCGACAACCGCTGTTGGCACTTTGATGGCGGCCACCTGTTCATCCGTCCAGTTCGGCTGCGTGGCCCACATTTCCGAGATCTGTGCCACGAACGGATCGAATTGATCCGGAGTCGGCGACATCGCGGCATAATCGCCAGACATCCAGGTGATATAGGCACCAAACACCTCGTCCTTTGCAACCGCCGGATCAACCCCATCAGTGGTGATGTTGGCGGCTTGGGCGAAGAGGTGATCCAGCCGTTCAGGATGGCTCATCGCGATGTCCAGCCCGATGATGCCGCCATCCGACCACCCCACCAGATCAACCTTGTCAATTTTCAGGAAATCCAGCAGCGCCAGATAGTCCGATGACATCAGATCATAGCCGAAGGGTTCTGCCGTGCGGCTTGACCGGCCATGACCGCGACTGTCGGCGACGATCACCATATGGTCTTTCATCAGATCAGCAACCTGCGCCGCCCAGATATCGGCGTGGCCCAATCCGCCGTGGATCAGCAACACCGGATCGCCCGCACCATAGGTGGCATAATACATCTGAATACCATTCACGGCGGCCATTCCCGAACTGGCGGCGGCAGGCATCGCGGCGGGTTTGGGAATGGTCATCCACCGATCTTCGGCGAACGCAGGACTTGCGACGATGGCGACGATGGCAAAAATGACTGTTCGCATGATGCGGCTCCTGATGTGCAAAACCCGATCGTGGCAGCGCAGGCGGCGTGCTGTCAAAGATTCGCTATTCGGCAGCCATCGGAAGACTGGCACGGCCAATTTCAGCGATTTCCGCGATAATCCCTGACAGCAACGCGCGAAACTGGGGATAGTCGGGCAACAACTCGATCCTGGCCTCGTTCAGATACAAGGATCGGTCAATCTCAACCTGCACAACATGCCGCCGCCCCGTCGGGCGACCATAGCTTTGGGCAATAAAGGCCCCTGCAAACGGCGCATTTCGAACCACGCGCAATCCCGCCGAAGCAAAGGCCGATTCGACGCGGTCCATCACATCGCGGCCCGCCGCTGCCCCAAACCGATCCCCAAGCACCACATCGGGCTTGACCGCTCCGGGCCGCGAATGACCATCGATCGCCTCATGCGGCATGGAGTGGCAGTCGATCAGAACCGCCTCGCCGAAATGCGAATGTGTGGCCTCTATCAGATCACGCATGGCCTGATGATAGGGATGCCAAAAGCGGGTGATGCGGGACTCGGCTTCGGAGAGGGGCAACTTGCCCCGGTAAATCGCCCGCCCGCCAGCAACGACGCGGGGAATCACCCCAAGGCCAGATGACACACGGGGGTTGTGCGGCGCACGCGGAATGCCTTCGATAACGCTTGGGTCCAACTCATCCGGCGCGCGGTTCAGGTCGATATAGGCGCGTGGAACGGTGGCGGCCAGTAAGGGCGCCCCATGCAAGGGTGCATCGCCAAACAATTGATCTATATAGGCATCTTCCGAAGACCGAAGGGAATGGGGATCCAATGCAGTTTGCGCCACAAATGCAGGAAGATAGTCGCGCCCAGAATGGGGCGAGGCAAAGATCACCGCGGTGGTCTGCCGTGCGGGCCGCAAAATGCGGTAGACGTCCAAAGTCATGCGCCCTCCTGTTACCCGCAGATATAACGACAAAACTGGCGCAACCGATACCCCTTGAACAGAGCATCGACTCTGTTTATAGCCCGCCCTGACTGACGCGGACCGCCCGCGTTCTTTTTTATAGAACAGGTGGGCTCGATTAGGCAAAGTGGGCGGTTAGCTCAGCGGTAGAGCACTACGTTGACATCGTAGTGGCCACAGGTTCGATCCCTGTACCGCCCACCATTCACCGTTTCCTTTGGGGAACACCAATGTTTTCAAGGCGCACGCCACTTCGTGCTTACGCGCCGCGATTAGGAGAAGACCGATGAAGGTTGCGAACTCGCTCCGCTCGCTCAAGACGCGTCACCGCGATTGCCAGGTCGTGCGCCGTAAAGGCCGCGTCTATGTGATCAACAAGACGCAAAAGCGCTATAAGGCCCGTCAGGGTTGATCGCGCCAAGCAGCGTTGAAAGACGCGGTTCGCTGATGGCCTGAAAGGGCGTGACGTGCCCCGTTTATAGCCACCCTTGGGAAACCATCGGTGGCTTTTTCAATTTTCAGGTTCGCAAATGATCAAACACGCGGCCCCGGACATCATCCGCGGCGTGTTTTTAAAGTGTTTTGCATTTGATGTGGTTCACCACATGAAAGGCAAAACGCAACATTCCAAGTCTCGGTTTGTCATGGTTCGCAGTCAATCTGACTCAGATTGACTGCGAACCGCTGTAATATCCTCCGCCCCCAGTGGCGGGGCTGGGGCTGTATCCCGGGGAACACCGAAACCAATAATCTTTGGCTATAGCCGCAAAAAGCCCTTATTTATTTCGTAGTTTTTCCACAGTATCCGGTCAGGTCAGGCCACAATCAAATGCTCTAGCGCACGGGAAACCTAAATGTCACGCACTGCACTGAAAACCCTGAAAGCCGTCGGTGCCGCGTTGGCATTCACGTTGCCGCTGCAATTGGGCAGCATGGCTCTGGTTTATCCGACGGATGTATCGGCGAAAGAAACCAAAAAAGCGTCCTTGCCAGAACCCTATCTGTCCAAAGCCCTTGGCGCGGTTCTGATCCCGGTGAATGCCGAAGTTCGCAAGGCCTTCAAACTGAAGAAAAAGAAAGAGGGCGTTTTGGTTCTGGCGGTCCAGCCCGGCGGATTGGCGGCCAAAAAGGGCATCAAGGTTGGTGACGTTATTGATAACGTCAAGAAGGGCAACGCCACGTCGTCGTCTGGCAAAAAGACCAAATCCAAGGCCGGGAAAAAGGGCAAAGGCAAGGTTATTCGCAACCCCGCCGATCTGGATGCTGCGGTTCTTTACTGGCTGAACGACGGGTGTGACGGGTTTTACTTTATCGGGTCCAGCGACGGCGTTTATTTCAGCCGCTACAGCGTTGTCACGTATGACATGTATTATTATCCCTACGACCTAGACTCGATCTACAGCTGGGACAACACCTGGTATGGTGCCGATTATGCCTATTCCGAGTATTCCTACAGCTATTCCGAATACATGACGAGTTATTCGTCGCAGATCACCGAAAGCTATACGTCATCAGATACCTACATGTCCGAAGTTCTGAGTTCGTCAGAATTCACATCCGAGATGAGCACGTCCGAAGAGGTGTTGACGGAAGAAGCCTTTGCCAGTGAACAGACAGCAAACGAAGACTATGCAAGTGATGTCGAAGAGGATCGCACTTTAGAAGAAGAAGCGATTGAAACCGGCGACACCAGTTTTGTTGAAGCGGCAACCGACGCTGCTGCCGATCAAGAACCGGCCGAAGAATTCACAGATGAAGCAGCAACTGACGCGCCTGCAGACGAAGCAGTAGCCGATGAGCCACCCACTGAGGACTTCACCGACGAGGCTGCAGCCGAGGATCAACCGGCTGACGAAGTGACTGACGAGACTGCGGTCGACGAGCCACCCGCCGACGAATATACCGATGAGGCTGTGACCGAAGACCAGCCGGCAGAAGACTACACCGATGAGGCAGTGACCGAGGACCAACCGGCAGAAGAATACACCGATGAGGCCCCTGCGGAAGAACAGGTGTATGAAGAACCAGCTGCGGAAGAACCGGCTTACGAAGAGCCAACTTACGAAGAACCGGCTTATGAAGAGCCAGCAGCCGAAGAACCAGCAGCCGAAGAATGTTATGACCCCGAGGTTTGCCCACAATAACGAAACGGCTTTTAATTTGGGGGGCACGCCGCGCTTCGTGCCCCTTTTTCGTTCGCGTTTGACGATTTAGTGTCGGACCCATGACACTGCGTTAAATGTAACCAATCCCAAGCCTGGCAGGTTGGGGTTTCGCTTTGCCCGGACTTAGGCCAAGCTGCTTTCTGATAGGTCTCAAGCTTTGGATCCCGCACATGCGCCTTTATACCTCGTCCACCACCCCCTTTGGCCGCAAAACTATGGTGCTGATCCTTGAGGCGGGTTTGTCCGACCGCATTGAGATCGTCCAAGTCTCTGGCAACCCGCTTGATCCGGGATCTTTGCCGATCACGCGCAATCCTTTGGGCAAAATTCCTGCGCTTGACCTGGAGGATGGTCCCGCGATTTATGACAGCCGGGTGATTTGCCGCTATCTGGACGATCTGGCGCAGAGCGGCTTTTATCCCGCGGCACCACTGCTTTGGCAAACCCTGACGCTGGAAGCGACGGCAGACGGTATTCTGGAAGCAGCCTTGTCGATGGTCTACGAAAACCGCATGCGCCCCGAAGCGAAACGTTTTCCCGCTTGGATCGACGCGCAATGGTCCAAGATCGACCGCGCGCTTGATGCGATCGACACGCATTGGATGGCGCATTTGGCAGGGCGGCTGGATATGGCGCATATCGCCGTTGGTTGTGCGCTGGGCTATCTGGATTTTCGACTTGGCGCGCGGGACTGGCGGCACGGGCGACCGGGTCTTACGCTGTGGGCGGCAAATTTTGGAAAGCGTCCGTCAATGCAGGCCACAATGCCCCCTGCCGCGTGAGAAGCACAAAAATTCGAAACAAAAACAGCGGTTTTTCACAGAAGCTTAGACAAATATGCTGCACACTGGGATGCAAGTGTTTAAAATTCCAGGGTATTGCTGCTGAAATACGATCTGCGCGCCCCCTGCGCGCCTTTGACCGCTGGACGGCTGGTGTTTCCTTGTCTAAAACCCGCGCAGAACGGCTTCGGGAAACCAAAGCCTGTGCACATCCAATCCGCGCAAGATGCGGACCCCGAAGGGAGAATATCACGTGTCCCAAGCTGATGATCATTCAGGCAACCGCAGGGATTTCCTGTATTACGCAACCGCTGGCGCGGGCGTCGTGGCGGCTGGTGGCGCTGTCTGGCCGCTGGTCAATCAGATGAACCCGTCGGCTGACACCCGCGCGCTGGCATCCATTTTCGTTGATGTAAGCGGCGTTGAGATTGGCACACAGTTGACGGTGAAATGGCGCGGCAAGCCCGTGTTCATTCGCCGCCGCGCTGCCGAAGAGATTGCGGCGGGCCGTGCCGTGCCTTTGGCCGATCTGCCCGACGGAAATAGTGAAAATGCCAACAATCCACTGGCTGACGCAGCAGACGCCAACCGCACGCTGGATGAGGCGGGCGAATGGCTGGTGATGATGGGCGTTTGCACCCATCTGGGCTGTGTGCCCTTGGGCGATGCCGGTGATTTTGGTGGCTGGTACTGCCCTTGCCACGGATCGCACTATGATATGGCTGGCCGCATCCGCAAAGGCCCCGCCCCGCGCAACCTTCCGGTGCCGGTGGCAAAGTTCGAAGACGAATCAACGATCAAGCTTGGGTAAGGATAAAAATCATGGCCGGAATTCCGCACGACCATTATGAACCAAAGCCAGGCATCCAAACCTGGCTGCACAAGCGTTTGCCCATCGTAGGCCTGCTGCACGGCACCCTGACGATCCCGACGCCAAAAAACCTGAACTGGATGTGGATCTGGGGCATTGTCCTGACCTTCTGTCTGGCGGTTCAGATCATCACCGGGATTGTGCTGGCGATGCATTACACGCCGCAGGTCGATATGGCCTTTGCAAGCGTGGAACACATCATGCGCGATGTGAACGGCGGCTATATGCTGCGGTACATGCACTCTAATGGTGCGTCACTGTTCTTCTTTGCGGTCTATCTGCACATTTTCCGTGGCCTTTATTATGGCAGCTACAAAGCCCCGCGTGAGGTGACATGGATCATCGGTATGCTGATTTATCTGTTGATGATGGCCACCGGGTTCATGGGCTATGTTCTGCCTTGGGGCCAGATGTCATTCTGGGGGGCCACAGTGATCACCGGCCTGTTCGGTGCCATTCCGGGCATTGGAGAGTCTATCCAAGCCTGGCTTCTGGGCGGCCCCGCGGTTGACAACGCCACGCTGAACCGCTTTTTCAGCCTGCACTATTTGCTGCCTTTCGTGATTGCGGCCCTTGTCGCACTTCATATCTGGGCCTTCCATACCACGGGTAACAACAACCCAACGGGTGTTGAAGTGCGTCGCGGATCGAAGGAAGAGGCGCAGAAAGACACCGTGCCGTTCTGGCCTTATTTCGTGATGAAAGACCTGTTCGCGCTGGCCGTGATCTTGGTGATTTTCTTTGCCGTGATCGGGTTCATGCCGAACTATCTTGGCCACCCTGATAACTATATCGAAGCGAACCCACTTTCGACGCCCGTTCATATTGTGCCGGAATGGTACTTCCTGCCGTTCTACGCCATTTTGCGCGCCTTTACCGCCGATGTCTGGGCCGTGCAATTCGTTCAGTTCATCACCTTTGGCATCGTCGACGCCAAGTTCTTTGGGGTGATGGCGATGTTTGGCGCGATTGCAGTGATGGCGCTGGTGCCATGGCTGGATACGTCTTCGGTGCGTTCGGGTCGGTTCCGGCCCAAATTCAAGGGCTGGTTCGCCCTGCTGTGCATCGATTTTGTGGTGTTGATGTGGGTGGGCGCGATGCCAACCGATGGCATTTATCCCTATATCTCGTTGATCGGATCGACCTATTGGTTTGCCTACTTTCTGGTGATCCTGCCGCTGCTGGGTGTGCTTGAAAAGCCGCTGCCGCAACCGGCAACGATTGAGGAAGACTTCAAATCTCACTATGCCGCCCCGGCTGAGTGACAGAAAGGAACTGACTGAGATGATACGTCAAATCGCAATCAGCGCTGTCTGTGCACTTGGCTTGACGACAGGACTGGCACTGGCTGAGACGAAGGTTCATATCGAAGACGTGACCTTTGCCCACGAAGGACCGCTGGGTAAATTCGATGAACACCAGCTGCAGCGCGGGCTTCAGATCTATACCGAAGTTTGTTCTGCCTGCCACGGGATGAAGTTCGTGCCGATCCGCACGCTGGCAGATGAAGGCGGCCCCCACCTGCCCGAAGATCAGGTGCGCGCCTATGCCGCCGCGTTCCCGATCAATGATGAGGCCGCGAACCCGCAACTGTTCGACGCCGAAAAGGGTGAATTCCGGGCGTTGCTTTCGTCTGACAAGTTTCCGGTGAACCTTGCCCAGGCTGCCCCTGATCTTAGCCTGATGGCCAAAGCGCGCGCATCGTTCAGTGGGCCCTATGGTTCAGGCATCGCGCAATTGCTGCAAGGCACAGGCGGGCCGGAATACATTCACGCCCTGCTGACCGGCTATGAAGACGCACCCGCTTGCGCAACCGGAGACGAGGCTGGGTATTACAACACAGCTTTCGCCAAGGGCGGTATTCCAGACTCTTGCAAAGATGAACATGGCCACTCGACAGTCGAAGGCAGCTGGATCGCCATGCCGCCGCCCCTGACCGACGATCAGGTCACCTATGCCGATGGTACGCCAGCCACGGTTGATCAGATGTCGATGGATGCAGCCTCGTTCCTGATGTGGACGGCCGAGCCGAAGATGATGGCCCGCAAACAGACCGGCTTTATTGCGGTGGTCATTTTGGGGCTGTTGGCATCGCTGTTGTATCTGACCAACAAACGGTTGTGGGCAGGCATCAAAGGCAAAAAGCAGGTTTGATTTCCGGTTCGAGTTAAGAAAGCCCCGCACGTTTGCGGGGCTTTTTTCATATCTCCTATCCCAGATAGGCCGATAATGCAGGGGGTGGATTGGTAAACAATTCTGTCGTTGCAACGGGCGGATGCGCCATCCCATCGGCCACCAGAACGGTCTTGTCGGCAAACCGCCTTGCATCATTTGGATCGTGCGTCACCATCAACACAGCGGCCCCGGTGGCGCTGGCCACTTCATCCAGCATATCCAGCATATCGGCCTTTAAGGCAGGGCCCAGCGCGGCAAACGGCTCATCCAACAGCAAAACAGGTCGCGCCCGCAACAACGCACGCGCCAGCGCCGCCCGGCCCTGCTGTCCGCCAGACAGCTGCGCCGGTTTGCGCGCGCCCAGTCCCGCAAGACCAACCCGTGTCAGCGCATTTTCGATCTGCTCGATGTGATCGGCGGTCAGCCGCAGATTGGGCATGATTCCCACCCCAAGATTTTGACGCAGTGTCAGATGTGGAAACAGGTTCTGGTCTTGAAACAAAATGGTCATCGGCCGATCACCGGGGGCAACTGCCGCGATATCTGCGCCGTTCCACAGAATGCGACCGGACGTTGGGGCCAAAAACCCAGCGATTGTCATCAGTAGTGTTGACTTGCCTGCCCCGGACGGCCCGATCAGCGCAAGACGCTCGGCAGCCTGCAGGCTCCAGTTTGCGCTGATAGAAAAACTGCCCTGAACGACGTTCAGATGTTCAAGCACCAGCATAGCGATTTCCGATCCGGTCAAACGCCCAAAACAAGGTAAAACTTAACGTCACCAGGATCAGCGCGGCTGATGCTGCTGCATCCATCCGATAAGCTCCCATCAACCTTTGCACCACCAACGGCAGCGTCGCCCCCCGATCCCCTGCGAACAGCGCGATCACCCCCAGATCACCCATCGACAGCGCCGCCGCCAGCCCCGCGCCAAAGCCCAATGGCCGCGCAAGCCGGGGCAGTGTGACGAACCGCAGTTGCGCCAGCGGTGTCAGCCCAAGCGATTGGGTCAGTCTGTCATAGTCGGCGTGCAATTGGCGCGCCTCGGGCAGGATCAGGCGAAATAGAAACGGCAGGGTCAATGTGGTATTCACCAAAATGGTGATCGGCACCGACAAGCTTTCAGGCGTGGCAAAGGGCTGCAATATCAAGAACAAACCCGTGCCAAGCACCAGACTTGATGCCGATAGCGGCAGCATCGCGGCCAGATCAAGCCAGCCGTTTTGCCAGCGCACCGTAGCCGTCGCCAATGTCAAAGACACGGTGGTTGCAAGCAGGGCCGACGCCAGCGCTATCGCGACCGACCTTGCCGCAGCGGGCCAAACCGTGGCAGGCAGATCGGCCAAACCGGGCAGGCCCGCCAGTACAACAGCGCCCAGCGGTGTCAACAAAAACAACGCGGCTACGGCAACTGCACCCCAATCCACAAACCGCCGCCAGCCTGAGACGGGGGGCAAGAACAGATCGCGTTCCAACCCGGCACCAAAGGCCTGTGGAAGAGTCAAGCGTAGGGAAAACAAGGTAACTGCCGCACACAATCCAAACTGCAGCGTTGCCAAAAAGGCAGCCCGGCCCAAATCAAACTCGAACCGCAGAGATTGGTAAATCGCAAGTTCGATCGTGCTGGCTTTTGGACCACCGCCAAGAGTAAGAGCCACGGCAAAGCTGGTCAGGCAAACCAGAAAAATCACCGCCGCAATACCGGGTAAAAGCCCACGGAGCATCGGCCATTCAAGGTGCCAAAACAGCGCGGTTTGTGGCATGCCCAGCGACGCGGCAAGGCGAAATCGTTCGGTTGGAATGGCCTGCCAGCCGTGCAGAAACATCCGTGTGGCAAGCGGCAAGTTCAGGAAAATATGCGCCAAAACAACGCCATGCAGACCGAAGATTGAAATGGGCGGCAGGCAAAGCGCCGCCAGCCCCACATTGATCGGCCCGCCGCGGCCAAACACCGCCAACAGGCCCAACACCGCCACCACCACCGGCAACACGAACGGGGCGGCCATCAGCCGGATCAGCCCACCGCGCCCCCAAAAGCGGCGTCGATGCAAAGCGCGGGCAACAGGGATTGCCAACACGGTGGAAAATCCAGCCGACAGCCCAGCTTGCAGCACCGTAAAACGCAGCGCCGACCAGTCTGACGGGTTCAAAACCCAACGTTCCGCGCGCAAGGCAACCATCGCCGCGCTGCCCAAAATCAGCACGGCGATAGCCAAGCCAAGCGTTGCCGCTGGCGCTATTTGGACAGCGCGGTTTGCCATTCCTCAATCGCTTTGGCCCTGCCTGCTTCGGCATCGGCGGATGATAAAAGGATGGCTTTTGAGGGGGTTATCAGCGTTTCAAAGCCTTTTGGCAGCCCTGCAGCCGGGGTTGTCGCGGGATACATCCAGTTGGTGGTGATCAGCGCGGCTTGCGCCGCATCTGCCGTGAGATAGGCCAGAAATGCATCCGCCAAGGCGGGCTGATCAGAGCTGGCAAGTTTGCCTGCCACTTCGACCTGCAGATAATGCCCCTCGGTGAACGCGGCGGCGGCTTTGGTATCGTCGCTTTCGGCGATCAGATGATAGGCGGGCGAAGTGGTGTAGGACAAAACCATGTCGGATTCGCCTTTCAGGAACATGCCATACGCCTCGGACCAGCCCGGCGTAACGGTGACGATGTTGTCGGCCAATGCAGACCAAACCTCGGCCGCACGGTCGCCGTAGGCCGCCTTGACCCACATCACCAAACCAAGGCCGGGGGTCGACGAACGGGGATCCTGAATGATGATTTTCAGGTCAGAGGCAGCCAGCTCTTCGAAGGATTTCGGCGGGGTGGGCAGCTTGGTTTTATCATAGACAAAGGCGAAATAGCCCCAGTCAAAGGGCACAAAATTGGGATCGGCAAAGGCCACCGGCAACGTATTTTCCACTGTTAAGCCACTGGGCGCAAACAGATTTGTTGCTGTTGCAGCCGCCGTCAGGTTGGTATCCAGCCCCACAACGACATCGACTTGCGACGTGGCACCTTCCAGCTGCACGCGGGCCAGAACGGCCGCGCCATCGCCTGCGGTGACGAATTGCAGATCGCAGGCGCAACTGGCCTCAAAGCCTTTTTCAATCACCGGGCCGGGGCCCCATTCGGCGGCAAAGCTGTCATAGGTCAGCACGGTTAAGACAGGCACATCGGCCATCGCAGAGGTTGCAATGGTGAGCAGGCCCGCAGCAAGGAGTGTGGTTTTCATCAGTCTCTCCATGGTGCGACGAAGTGGTCGGGGATGGAGAATTCCATGCACCTTCCCTCCGCCGGTATGATCCGGTTCAGGTTCGACGGGTCCGCTTGCGCATCTCAGCCTTTGGCGTTTCCGCCTTGGCACCCCGAGGTGAGGGTGAAGATAGGGATTTGTGGGTGGGACGCAAGGGCGGAGTTTTGAATGCGCGATAACCTTATGGGAACGCTGTGTTAATTCAGAAAATGTTGCCGTATTTTCCCGCTACAAAGCTGCTACAATCGGTCTTTTTCCAGCCTATACGATTTGGCGCGATTGCCGCATTAGCCAGCTTTGCCGCCCTTGCGAATCACGTCTTCACCACAGTTTGAGGCGACCGTGATCAGTCCTTGCTTTACCAAAGCGCAAACACCGCCGGGGGACAGGCCATGCCAACACGACGCAGATTTATTGCCACAGGCTTTGCCGCCAGTCTGTTGCCGTTTGTGGCGCAAGCACAGCAAAGCTCGGAACTGCAATGGTTGTTTGATATCGCGGGCGGCACCACGACCGAAGCTGCGACGGCGCTGACAGCCATTCGCGACGGTAAGCGACGCGATATGACCGCCGGATTAATCCTTGCTTTGCGGTTTGTGCCAGAGCGCGAAAATGGCATCACCAAAACGCTGCAGAATCTGACCGGAGAGCAGAAACCCAGTGATTGGTTTGGCTGGATGCTTTGGCAAGAAAGGCACCCCGAATTTGTGCCGCACCCGTCGTTTGTGGTTTTCATGCGCGATATTTATCTGCGGATAGACCCGGAATTTGATGCCTTCCTGCGACCGGATTATCTGGCACCAGCCAACGCAAAAATCCGTGCCGAAGAGATCACTTGGGGCGGTGTGGTCAAGGACGGTATCCCGTCGTTGGACAATCCAACCCTGATTTCCGCTACCAAGGCCGCATATCTGCGCGATGATGATCTGGTGTTCGGAGT